>NZ_VFTY01000014.1:0-149081 GCF_006440715.1 Mesorhizobium sp. B2-7-3 | reverse complement strand
TTGCTCTCCTTGCAAAGGGCCGAAAGTGTAACCCATCTATCCGGAATGAACTGTCACCCATCTCTCGGGAAGGGCATTTAATCGTTGTTTTCAGTTTCGCCCCGGTCGGCTCGCATGAGGCCCGCCGCAGCTGCCGATTCTGCAAGTCCACGAGGTGAGATTGTCGTTCGCAGGAAGCTGACGCGTGGGCGCTGCCATTCTTCGAGGGCCTGCCACGCTGCCTGGTCGGGATCGAAGCCTGCAGCTCATTGCATTGTTGGGCGAGAATTGACTGCACGTGGCCATGACGTGCGGCTGCTGTCGGCACAGCATGTTGAAGCCCATACTCCATGGTCGTGTAACTTCATCGTGACCCGATCTCCAGGGAGGAACAATCAGAATGAACTCCAAGTTGGGGGCCAGCCAATCAGCTTGAGGCAGACCACGACCAACCAATGGAGCATGTCATGAGATTTCCACGCTGCACGACCACCGCGGCCGCCACTTTGATGTTCGCGGCCTTCCCTGCGCTCGCCCAGACGAACGGAACACCTGCACCAACCCCGGCGACCCAACAGCCCGGAGCTGGGCAACTGCCGGATGTGAGCGGACAGACGGGTGGGCCGACGCATGAAATGATTCGCCAGATGATTGAGCAAGCCGTCCAGGAGAGAATGCAACAGGATCGGAGCTTTAACGAAGGTAACAATCGGCAAGAGGAGGGTGACAACCGTCAAGAGGAAGCTTCCCGTCATCGAGACGGTTGGCAGCGGCACCGCACTGGCGGGCCGGCCGGTGAGCATGGAATGGTCGGAAATCATGGTCCTCGCATGATGCGCGGCACCGGGATGCGACTTGTACTGGCGCTTCTGGACACGGATGGTGACGGATCGCTGTCCGAGAACGAGGTCCAGGAGGCTGTCGGCAGAATCTTCTCTGCAATCGACCAGAACGGTGACGGGAAGATCGACATGGATGAAATCCAGTCCTTCTCGCATGGCTCTGGCGGTCGTGAAGAAATGCCGTGATTGGCTAGTGTCTTAGCTTGAAATCCGGCTAGTCAAAAAGCGGCTCGGAGTTTGGCGAACACCACAGGCGCCATGAGGGGCTTTGGGGAGAGGCAACACGGCCGTGGGCGCGTTCTCCCCCGGAGCCCGCTGCCGGTTCCCAATCGCCCATCCAGCGACCTAAGGTCAAGTTGAGCGGGCATCCGGCCAGATGTCCTCACATAGATCCTTTCAACGCAGTCATCCGTAAAGCAGCCGGATCGGGCGAGGCCCGGGCCAGCCGTCAGGATCGCAGACACAGTCGGGCCAGCCCGTCACCGACAAGCCTTCCATCAAGAACTGCAGTGTTACTTTACCAGCAGCGCGCCGTGTTTCGCCCAAAGTTGCTCACATTGTTTCGCCCTCAAGTTTGGCGCTCCCGCAACTCCATGAAAGATTATCGCAGAACGAACGTCGTAGCCCAATACCGACGCGTTGGCCAAAAAGTGAACTGCCTCTCCAAGACGGCGAAGTTCAAGGGCGGCTTCTTTCTTGTTCGCTGCGTCGAATACACCGAGGACCTGCACTTCATCATCGCGTGAGGCCAATATGGCGGCCATGGCCTCGTCACTCATCACCCCCACGACTGTTCACGCGGTTGCTGCTGAAGAAACCTACCGCTATCCAGTACGCTGATGCTCGATGCATGCCGGCAACGGTTTCTTCTTTCATCGTCGCTGGCTCTTGCCGCGAGCCAAATAGCGGCGGCCTTTGTCAGACCAATGAGGCACTCACCTGCAAACTCGGCCGGTTCGTCGGTCGTGGTGTCGAATACCGCCCAGGTGTCGCAGGGTTCCAGAACGGGTAAGAATTTCATATTAGTTTCCGCTAATTTTTCTCCCAACATTAGCGGAACCACTTTGTTCCTGGAGCTTCGATGCCGTGCTCACGTGTACCCGTCTCGACGATGCCGGCAGCGAAGGGCCTCGCCGGCGAGCGGTCGCGTCCAGGGCCGCGACTCTCAAGCGTGGGCAGCCAGGAGGCGCACAACCGTTGACGTCGGGCTTTGATCGGACCGGCCTCTGGAGATCGATACGATGCCCTACCAGCAGGACATGCAAGCAGCGCCATCCAGCCGTGTTGTATACGGCTTGGTTAACAACCATCGGCCCTTAGCGATCTTACCATGCGAACGACAATGGGATCGTAGGGGAGCTTTTCGTCACGACTATAGGTGGCCGTAAACAATGCCGCGCGGCCGTCGCAGACTTTGACGGCCCGGACATACAGTATCTGACCGTCCTTCAGCCCAGAATAGCTGGCCCATTGCGGCGTCACTCGCTTATAGGTCAACCTCCAGCCGTCGTGCTCATTCACTGCCATGCGATGCTCTATCTCGGTGCGAAAACTCGCCTTGCCGAGTTGCGCCCCCCATACTGCGAGAAACGCTTTGTTTTTGCCCTCGAAGGCTGCCCCTTGGTCGGAACGCTGGGTTAGTACAAACCCCGGGGGAACATCGAACACGAAGCCGAGATGTTTGATCCCGAAGCCCTGCCATCCCTGAGCACCGAGCAGCGACGTGGGCACCATGGTGACAAGTAAACTCAGCAGAATATGGGGACCATATCTCATAGCCTGTTCCTATTGCTTCGGCGTCCCGCTCCCGGTCCGTGGCACGTCGTCTAGTAGGGTCGGCTCGACCGAGTCGTTCGTTCGGTGATCTGCTGGCAGCTTGCCGTTTGGGGTCATCTGGTTAACGGCGTCCGGCAGATCCCTGGTGATCCTCGCAATGAGCTCCTCGCGCGAGAGGCCAGTCTGCGTTGAAAGTGCCTCCAGCGTCTGCGCGTCAATAGCCTTTTCCACCTCATGAGGCTCGATCGGCTCGTTCGGCCCGGTGCCAACCCAGGAGTCCACCTTCGGGCCAGCACCTACATTTTTAAAACGGTCGAGAATATCGCCAAGCGCGGTGCCGGCAACGCCCCTGGACATCTGGTCCAGTATCCCCCCTTGCGGATTGTTTGGATCGCGCTCTCCCGCTCCACGGATCATCTCTGCGATCTTGTCGCGGTTTTGATAAGCCAAGACCCCCAGCATAGCGATCGCAAGTCTTCCAAGATTGGCCACTCGTTCCTCCTGTGGTCTCGAGCTTGGAGAAGCTCTCGGCCTGCCAAAAGTTCCGCATTGGCCACCAAACCTTAGGTGGATACCTCCGGACGTGCACATGAGGTGGGCAAACGCGCCAGGAAGTCGATGCCTCACAAACCCGAATCTAGTATCCTACTTTGTCCATAAGCATCCGCAATTCAGGCTGAGGCGCGACCCAGAAAGTTCGAAAAGCTTCCAGGAACCCCAGCCAAGCATTTTTCAATGAAAATGGTCACTTAGCGAAAATCGGAACCGGAACACTTTTCTGGTGCATAAATCCGGCACATCGCTGTCGCCACGCTTCGCGAACAAATCCTGCAAGGCCGCCTGATGGTCACTGACACCGAGTTCATCGTCGAAAGCATCAGCCAAGGCTGCGTGATGCTTGCCGATGGCGAGTTCTTTATCGACAGGCTGGTGAAGTATGTCGGCAATGGGAGGATCCGCTGGCATGTCGAATTCCGTGGACATCGCATCGAGCTGACGACCGGTCAGTTCAAGAAGCAGCCTACCTTCCGACGGAAGATGCTCGAAGAGGCCGGCGTGCTGCCGCCCCTGCGTCCCGGGGCCAACTACAGGCGATGGGTTCTCGATCTGAGGAGGAACGCCATCGAGCTTCCCTGGCGGGAGAGACCGGTCGATGCCGGTTTCTCGGTAGACAGGCTTGTCGGTCATGGGGGCGACCGCTGGACGGTTGAATACCAAGGCAAGGCTATCAAGTTCACGACGACCAAACTGCGCAGGCAAACCAGCTTCCGCAAGAGGATGCTGCTCAAGGCCAAGGTGCTGCCGCCCCGGATGGACCCGGTTGCCTATCGGAAGTGGGTGGACTGGCTGATTCAAAACGCCACCGAGGTCGCCCCGCGGGCCGGCGATGCCGTGATAACCGAGAAAAGTTGGCTTGACGACCTGCCGGAGTTAGGCGGCTGGCAAGACGAAGCGGCGCCCGAAGCAACCGACTAGGACGGCGCGCTGCCGCTCTTCACACTCACCCCAAACCATGGTGTTTGCCACGGCTACGAATTTCGGAACACATTGATCGTGAAGAATCTGGCCAGGGCTTGGCTCGTGGCGAACCAGACTTGAATGAGACCCCATGGATCGCTTCAATCTCGGCGCCTACCGCCGCCCGATCTCCACCCGCTCCACCGAGACCCAGCGCTGGTTCGATATCGGTCTTAACTGGTGCTACGGCTTCAACCATGAGGAAGGCATCAAGTGCTTTGAGATGGCGCTGGAGACCGATCCGGACTGCCCGATGGTTCATTGGGGAATCGCCTATGCAGCCGGACCCTTCTACAATCTGACCTGGAAGGAGCATGGCGAGGCCGAGGCAAACAGCGCGACGAAGCGTTGCTTCGAGCATGTCCAGCTCGCGCGCGCCAGTGCGGCTGCAGCGAGCGAGGTCGAAAGACAATTGATCGAGGCGTTGGCCTGCCGCTTCCGGAAACCGCACCGGGTGACGCCACAGGAATTCGAGCAATGGAACGACGCCTATGCCGCCGCGATGCGGCGGGTCTATCAGAATTTTCCCGACGATCATGATGTGATGGCGCTTCTCGTCGAGGCGCTGATGATGCGCACGGTGCGGCGCCTGTGGAATCTCAAGACCGGTGAACCGGCGCCGAATTCCGACGTCGTCGAAGCGCTGGAGGTTTGCGAGCGGTCAATCCTGCTCGCAGACGAGGCCGGCACCGCCCAGCATCCGGCGATCGTCCACCTGCACATCCATCTGCTGGAAATGTCGACCCAGCCGGAGCGCGGCATGCGCTCGGCCGATCTGCTCGGCGAGATGTGCCCCGATGCCGGGCACATGAACCACATGCCGGGGCATATCTATGTGCTGTGCGGCGAGTATGAGAAGGCGAAGCTCGCCAGCGAAAAGGCGGTTCGGGCCAACGACCTTTATCTCGCCTACGCCAATGAGCCGACCTATTATCTGCTCGGCTGCTGCCACGATCTGCACCTGATGATGTTCACCTGCATGTTGTCGGGCCAGTACCAGGCGGCGCTGTGGGCCGCCGACAAGGTGCGCAGCCTGGTGACGCGTGACGTGGTCGCCATCCAGGATCGGCCCAAACTCACCCAGACCGTGGAAGGCTATCATGCGATGAAATCGCACGTGCTGGTGCGCTTCGGTCGCTGGCGGGAAATCATCGACGAGCCGGCAACCGAAGAGCCCGGCCTCTATGTGCTGACGGCGGCCATGCAGCATTACGCCAAGGGCGTGGCGCATGCGACGCTGAGGCAATTCACCGACGCCGAGCGCGAGCGTGAACGCTTCCACCAGCATCTCGAAGGCGTTCCAGCCGAGCGGCGTTTTCTCAGCAACCCGGCCCGCGCCTCGCTTGCCGTCGGTGCCGCCTTGCTCGACGGCGAGCTTGCCTACCACCAGGGCCGGCACGAGCAGGCCTATGGCCATCTCAGGCACGCGGTCGAGCTGGATGACAATCTGTCCTACACCGAGCCGTGGGCGTGGATGCACCCGCCGCGCCATGCGCTGGCGGCGCTGCTTCTCGACCAGGGCCACGCGCAAGAGGCCGAGCAGGTCTATCGCGACGATCTCGGCCTGAGCGGCAATGTCCAGCGCTGCGCCCAGCACCCGGACAATGTCTGGGCGCTGCACGGGTTGGTGGAATGTTTGGGCGCTGCGAGAGCCAAGAGCTGCCTGTACTACAGGCAAAACTCGCCACGGCGCTGGCCAAGGCCGATGTGCCGATCAGCTCATCGTGCCTGTGCCGGACGGGCGTGCAATCGGCACTCAGCTGTTGTCATTGATGCCCATCGCGCCCTTCCCGGGCAGTTCAATCATGGAATGCTGAAGGGCACTGATTCAGCAACCGTTCCATCAATGGCCAAATCAACCCGATAGGTGCCCTCCGGCCATCCCGCCGTTGGTTTGGTGAGTTGTGAATCAGCCTGATTGTTGGCTCCTACGTCGAGGTCGACCTTGTCGATGGTATAGTTTTCCGGCGCGGCGCCGTGGGAATCAACCGAAACCCAGGAGAATGTGATTCTCGAGGTTGGCGCGATATCCACAAGGTCAGCCGAGACGTAGATCACCGGTGTCTCGACAGGGAAGTTGCTCTGAGGCGTTCCCCCGTCCTTCGTCGCGGAAAGGACGATATTGGTGAAGCCCGCCGCCTGGACCGGCATACCGAAACCGAGCGCCGCCAAGGCGGCAATGGCTAGAACTAGAGCTGATTTCAAGACTTATTTCTCCTCGGGCTTGGTTGCTGGCCCGCAAATCGGGGGCGAATTGGTTGAGGACGGGTGCCCTCAGCCCAGCCATTTGTCGTAGTCCGCCACCAATAGATGCAGGGGCGGTGTGTCTTCCTCGATATCGGCGAAACGGCCGATCGGCTCGCGGAAGACGTTGTCCGTGCGATCGTCGTTGACGGTCGACACCTCGCCGATCAGGACATCCTTGCCCTCGGCCCAGAAGGCGTGCCAGACGCCGGGCAAGAGCGTGACGCTTTGGCCCGGATCGAGCTTCAGCAGTCCGCCGGCCGGCAGCCTGTAGATGGTTCCGTCGACCGGCACCGAAACCTCGGCCTTGGGGTCGATGCCGCCGTCGCGATCATGCATGAACAGTTCAAGCACCAGCTTGCCGCCGCCGCGGTTGATGATGTCTTCGGCCTTGATGTTGTGGCGGTGCATCGGCGACATCTGCTCCTTGCGCGAAATCATGATCTTCTCGGCATAGAGCATGCCCATACCCTTCTTCATGTCCTCGTAGCGGCCGTTGCGAACGGTGAACAGGAACAGGCCGAGATCGTCGAACTTGCCCTGGCCATAGTCGGTGATGTCCCAGCCGAGCCGCGAGGTGAAGATGGCCGAAGAATCGACCTGGCGCGCCTTCATCTCTTCCGGCGACCAGTAGGCGAAGGGCGGCATGATATAGCCGAACGAGCGGATGAAAGCGTCGGCTTCGCGGATGATGTCGTTGATGGCGGAGCGTTTCATGATGATGACCCTCGTGTCGATTTTTCCGACAATCGCATAGCCGAACGCCGGTGCGGTGTCGATCCACCTTGCCTGTTCGAGCCCTGTCTGTTCGAGCCTTGCGCGGGCCAGTCATGGCCAACAGATCGCGGCCCGCTGGCCGCGTGACATCGCGTGCTTTGAGGCTCATAACCCTTGCGAATTGCACAGGGATAGCCGATGCCGACCATCCATGACCTCGATACGCCTTCGATCCTGATCGACGTCGCACGCGCCGAAGCCAACATTGCTCGTGCACAGGCTCATGCCGACAAGAACGGACTGAAGCTCAGGCCGCACATCAAGACGCACAAGCTGCCTTATTGGGCGAAGAAGCAAATGGCGGCAGGTGCCGTCGGCATCACGTGCCAGAAGATCGGCGAGGCCGAGGTAATGGCCGACGCCGGGCTGACCGATATCTTTCTTCCCTACAACATCCTGGGGCGCGCCAAGCTCGAGCGGCTGAAGGCGCTGCATGGCCGCGTGACCCTGTCGGTCACGGCCGACAGCATGGACACGCTGGAAGGGCTCGCGGCAGCTTTCACCGATGCCGGCCATCCTCTGTCCGTGCTGGTCGAATGCGACACCGGCATGGGTCGCTGCGGCGTACAGACAGCCAATGAAGCGGTGGCGCTGGCAAGGCTGATCGACAAGGCTGGTGGCCTCACCTTCGGCGGACTGATGACCTATCCGGCCGCCGGCCGCGCGGCTGAAGCCGAAGCCTGGCTCGCCACCGCCAAGCAGGCGCTGGCTGCTTCGGGGCTTGCCTGCGAGCGCATCTCGAGCGGCGGCACGCCTGATATATGGCGCTCCGCCGATGCATCCGTCGTCACGGAGTATCGCCCGGGAACCTACATCTATCTCGATCGCTACCAGGTCGCCAAAGGCGTTGGCACGTTGGACGATTGCGCGCTGACGGTGCTTGCGACCGTGGTCAGCCATCCGACAGCGACGCGCGCCATTCTCGATAGCGGCAGCAAGGCCCTGTCCAGCGATACGCTAGGGCTAAAGGATTTTGGAGAGTTGATGGGCGTCCCCGGAGCGCGGGTGACGGGGCTGAGCGAGGAGCACGGCACGGTCACGCTTTCCGGCGACGGCAGGCTGCGCATTGGCGAACGCGTGCACGTGGTGCCAGACCACTGCTGCGTCGTCACCAACCTGTTCAACGAGGTCAATCTGATAGACGGCGAGAAGGTCCTCGAAACGCTGCCGGTGGCGGCACGCGGGCTGATGACATGAGATTCTAGCTAGACCGGACGCTCCGCCTGCCGCGCTGCCACCCGCCGCATGGCTATCACCCGGCGGCGGCGGATTTCGGTGCGCATTGCCATCAGGTGCAGCGCGAAGAACAGCACGGTAAAGCCGAAAGCCATCACCAGCAGAGGCCAGAGCAGGCTCGGGTCGATGGTAGGGCCGCCGAGCCGGAACACCGAGGCAGGCTGGTGCAGCGTGTTCCACCAGTCGACCGAGAATTTGATGATCGGGATATTGATGAAGCCAACCAGCGTGATGATGGCAGCGGCCCAGGCGGCGCGGCTGGCATCATCCAGCGCACGGGTCAGCGCGATGATGCCGAGATACATCAGGAACAGCACGAAGACAGAAGTCAGGCGGGCGTCCCACACCCACCAGGTGCCCCACATCGGCTTGCCCCAGATCGAACCGGTGATCAGCGCCAGCGCGGTGAACACCGCTCCAATGGGTGCGGCCGATTTCAGCGCGACATCGGCCAGCGGATGGCGCCAGACCAGCGTGCCAAGCGCGGAGACCGCCATCAGCGTGTAGCACATCATGGCGAGCCAGGCGAAAGGCACGTGGATGTACATGATGCGAACGGTGATACCCTGCTGGAAATCCTCGGGCGCGGTGAAGCTCATATAGAGGCCAATCGCGAGGGTGAGCGCGGCGAGCGCCGCCAGCCACGGCACAAGCTTGTCTGCAAGCCCGACGAACCGCGTTGGATTGGCGAGATCGGTCAAGCCGCTCAGGCGTGAGGTGATGTCACTCATGCGACTTTACATAGACCGCCGATGCGTTTGGGGCAATCGAGCGGCGGTGTCGCAGCTCTGGTCTTGCCTCCTCCCATTCGGGAGGAGGCGGAACCGTTAACGGCTCAGGCGGCCTCGCCCTGCACCGACCGGCTGAGGCGCCGGACTTCCTCGTCGTTGAGCAGGCCGCCGGCGCGCAGCAGGCTGGCGAAGCGGCCGTTGCGCAGCGACAGTTCGGCAAAGCCACCCATCTCGACCACCCTGCCCTTGTCCATGAACACGACCAGATCGGCGTCGCGGACGGTGGTCAGGCGGTGGGCGATGATGAAAGTGGTGCGGTCGCGGCGCAATTCGTCGATCGCTTCCTTGACGCGGTCCTCGGTCTCGACGTCGAGTGCGCTGGTCGCCTCGTCGAGCACCAGGATCGGGGCATCCTTCAGCACGGCACGGGCAATGGCGATGCGCTGGCGCTCGCCGCCCGAGAGCTGGCCGCCACGTTCGCCGACCACCGTGTCGTAGCCATTGCTCTTGGCCAGGATGAAATCCTGCGCCGCGGCCGCGGTGGCGGCGGCATGGATCTCGTCGTTGGTCGCATCGGCGCGGCCGACGCGGATGTTGTCCTCGATCGAGCGGTTCAAAAGCCCGGCGTCCTGGAACACGGTGGCGATCGAATGGCGCAGCGACTTGCGGGTCACCGTGCGGGTATCGATGCCGTCGATCAGGATACGGCCACTGGACGGCGAGAAGACGCGCTGCAGCAAGTTGATGAGCGTGGTCTTGCCCGCACCGGTCGGTCCGACGATGGCGACGGTCTGGCCGGCCTGCACCTCGAAGGACACGTCGCTGACGCCCTGCCCCGAATTGGCGAACTCGAAGCTGACATCCTCGAAACGGACATGGCCGGTGACGTTGGCAAGGTCGCGCAGACCATCCGGCTCGGCGGTATCGGCGGCCGAGTCCTCGAGCTTGTAGAAATCCTCGAGCTTGGCGCGAGCTTCCGAAATCTGGTTCGCGAAAGCCGACATCTGGTCGAGCCGTGAGATCAGCAGCGTGGCGAAGCCGGTGAAGGCGATGACGTCACCGATGCGCAGCTGGCCATGAGTGACCAGATAAGCGCCGATCAGAAGCACCACCATCATCGAGATCGTCGACGACAGCCGATTGAGCGCATTGGCGATAGCCCACCAGTCGAGCACCGGGTTCTGCGCGTCGAGCAGGTTCTTGACGTAGCCGCGCAGCGCCTCGGCTTCGTAACCGAGACGGTTGTAGCTCTGCAGCACGGCGACGTTGCTCACCGAGTCCGTCACATGCGCGAACACCTTGTGATAGTGGCGCTCGACCGCGGCCTGGCCTTCCTTGGTGCGCTTCATCACCAGGCGGCCGATGCCGACATAGAGCACGCCGAGCACGAGGAGAACCATCGACATGCGCACATCCATGCTGAGCGCTGTGGGAACCAGCAGAACGAGCGCGACAGCGGTCGACAAATGCTGGCGCATGAATTCGAGCCAGAGGCTGAACAGCGTCTCGACGGCGCGCAGCAGCGTGTGGAGGGCATTCGAGGTGCCACGCTGATGATGCCAGGCGAGCGGCATGGTGATGACGCGCTCGAACGACTGACAGAGCACTTCGCTGCGCCGGGCGTGCGCGAACCGGTCGGCGCCGCGCGCTACCAGGACGAAAGCCATGACATTGAAGGCGCCGAGGCCGGCCCACACGGCGAGCGTGGAGAAAACCGAACCGTGCGCGGAAATCGCGTCGATGACCCGGCCGAACATGATCGGCTCAAGGATCGCGATGGCTGCAAGAGCGATGTTGGCCGAACAGATCAGCGCGACGCGCTTCTTGTCGGCAGCCAGATACCCCAGCGCTCTCCAATAGATCTGCAGAAGTGACACTTCAGCTACTCCGCCAACGTTCTATTGTGCCCAATACCAATATTGTGCACCGCACCATTTCCTGACACGTAACGGTTGATGCGTCGCAAAACAATGCCCGTCTATCTCTTCCGTTCCCATTTAGCGAACAAAAGATGACGACGATACGAAATCTGGCGTGATCACCTAACAGTTTGAGATAAAAGGTGAAATGTCAGCCTTGCGGCAAAATCATGGCAGTGGTCGAGCTGTGCCACATTTTTAATCACGGCAGGCCGGCATGACTTCGTCCGGGCGGCTGGCCAACGTCGTCGGCACCCCGCGCGCAAGTAAACAATGCACGGCATCGCGCGTCCCGGAGGACGCGCGATCTAATCACTAAATGGTTGATTTCATGCCGGTATCTTGACCACGACCTCGGTCTGGTCACCAGCTTTGGGTGCGAAGGACGTCGATTTTGTCTTCGAACCATTGACTTCGAGCGAGATCGTCTTGGCCTTTTTGTCGCGAATGACCTGGACCTTGATCTCGGCGCCCAGCATCTTGAGTGAAGCCTGGTAGCCATCCCAGTGGCTGGGCAGCTTCGGCCGGAATGTGATCTGCTTGCCGCGCCGTTCGATGCCCAGTATGCCTTCGACCGCCGCCCGGTAAAGCCAGCCCGCCGAGCCGGTGTACCAGGTCCAGCCGCCGCGACCTCCCTTGTCATCGCCGGCGTAGATATCGGCCGCCACCACGTAGGGCTCGACGCGGTAGTGCTCGGCCGAGGCCTCGTCGAACGCGTGGTTGACCGGATTTAGCATCGAGAAGCAGCGATAAGCTTCATCGGTCTGCCCCATCTCGGCCAGCGCAATGACGAACCACGTCGCCGCGTGGGTATACTGGCCGCCATTCTCGCGCACGCCAGGCGGATAGCTCTTGATGTAGCCGGGGTCCTTCTGTGTCTTCGAGAAGGGTGGCGTGAACAGTTTGACGATCTTGAGACGGTCGTCGACGAGCAGCTTCGTCGCCTGCTGCATGGCCGTGGTCGACCGCGCCGGGTCGCCCTCGCCCGACAGCACGCTCCAGGACTGGGCGATGGAGTCGATCTTGCACTCCTGCGATGTACGCGAGCCCAAAGGCGTACCGTCATCGAAACTGCCGCGCCGGTACCATTCGCCGTCCCATGCCGTGCTTTCGAGTGCCCGCTTCAGCGCGTCGGCATGCTTTGCCCAGGCCTGTGCGCGCTTGGTGTCGCCCTCGGTCTTGGCGACCGCGGCGAAGTCGCCCAGCGTCTTCAACAGGAACCAACCCAGCCACACGCTCTCGCCCTTGCCGTGTTCGCCGACACGGTTCATGCCGTCGTTCCAGTCGCCGCCAAGGATCAGCGGCAGGCCGGCTGGACTGCTGCGCTTGATGGCAAGGTCGAGCGCACGTGCGCAGTGGTCGTAGAGCGACACCGTCTTCTTCGAGATTTCAGGGGTGAAGAAAGCGTCGTGCTCGCCTTCACCCAGTGCCTGTCCATCGAGGAATGGGAGTTGCTCCTTCAGGATGGCGGCGTCGCCGGTCACCAAGAGATAGCGGGCCGTGGCGTGGGCGAGCCACACCACGTCGTCGGAGATCAGGGTACGCACGCCGGCGCCGGTCCGCGGCAGCCACCAATGCTGCACGTCGCCCTCCGGGAACTGCCGCCGCGCGGCGTTGAGGATCTGGTCACGCGCCAGCTTCGGGTCATGCGCCAGCAAGGCGAGCGTGTCCTGCAACTGGTCGCGGAAGCCGAAGGCGCCGCTTGCCTGGTAGAAGGCCGAGCGGGCGCGGATGCGGCAGGCAAGGCTCTGATAGGGCAGCCAGTGATTGACCATGGCATCGAGTGCCTTGTCCGGCGTCTCCACCTGGATGGTGTCGAGGAAGGCGCGCCATTCGCGCTCATTGTCGGCCAGGCGCTGGTCGAAATCCTTGCCCCGGTGCGTCTGCACCAACGCGCTCGCCTGCGCCGCGGAATCGGCATCGCCGAGCAGCCAGATAAGCGTGACGTCGGCGCCGGCCGGAATCTCGACGTCGCGGGCGATCGCCGCGCAAGGATCATCTCCGGCCTCGACGCGACCCGACAGGGCCGAACCGCTCAGCACCGCCTGTGGCAGATCGCTGGACCCGTGCCGGCCAAGGAACTCGGCCCGGTCTGACGTCACCGAGTGGACGCCGGTGTCGGCGGCGAGGAAGGCCACCCGCTCGCTGAAATCGAGCCCGTAGGGATTTTGCGCCAGCAGCGCGCCGGTGGCCCCGTCGCGGGACGGCACTATGGTTGCCGCGGTGCGCGACCGATGCCCGCCAAGCACCCATTCGGCGTAAGCATAGACACGCAGCCGAGCCGGTACCGGGCCGGAATTCTGGATGCGCAGCCGCGTGATCTTCACCGGATCGATGGGATCGACGACATGGGTCAGGTCCATCGACAACGGTCCGCGCTTCGAGCGGAAAGTCGAGAAGCCCTGGCCATGCCAGGCCTCGTAGGTCATCGAGGGATCGCGCACCACCGCTGCGAGCGGAGAGAACGCCTTGCCGCTGGCCTGGTCGTAAATATAGACGCCCTCGCCCGGCCGGTTGGACACCGGATCATTCGACCATGGCGTCAGCTGGTAATCGCGGCTGTTGCGGCTCCAGGTGAAGGCCGCTCCCTCGGCCGAGGTGTGGAAGCCGAACGACGCGTTGGAGACGACGTTGATCCAGGGTTGCGGCGTCGTGCGCCGGCCGGCCAGGCGCACCACATAGTGCCGCCCGTCGCCGTCGAAGCCACCGAAACCATTCCACAGGCTAAGGCCGGAGCCATCGGCGCTGACGTCGGCCACAGCCTGCGAGGCAAATGCATGCATCTGCGGTGCGAGCGCCGCGATTTCGCGCGAACCCGGCAATCCTGCCGGCTGCAAGCCATCGCGCGCCTGCAGCGCGGCCGCCTCGGCCCGTTCGATCTGGTCGAAGATGGTGCCGTTACGTGTATGCAGCACAACCCGGGCGACGGCGAGCAGCGTCTTGTAGGTGGTTTCCTCCATCAGGTCGCGGCGCACCGCGAAAATGTGCTGGCGGGGTCCGAGTTCCTTGCCGCGCAAGCGGCTGTTTTCGCACAGCGTCTCGACCGCGCGCTGCAGATCCTGGACATAGGACGAAGCCTGCTCGTTGACGACGACGAAGTCGATCATCATGCCGCGGGTGCGCATGTATTCCTGGAAGCGCAACGCCTGAGCTACGATCTCGAGATCGGCAACGTCACCGATCCTGACCAGGAAGATCGGGTAATCGCCCGAAATACTGGTCGGCCACAGGCTCGACTGCTTGCCTAACCCGGAAGCGATGGACTCGGCCGGCAGCCGCAAAAACGGGTCGGGATAGATCAGATAGCGCGCCAGTTTCTGCACATTGGCCGCGTCGGTCAGACTGAGGCCCATATGGCGGGTCTGCACCTGGCTACGCGTCCAGGCAAGCATCGCCTGCCGGGCAAAGCTCTCCTGATGGTCTAGCCGGCTTATCGCCTCCTCCAGCTCGGCACGGTTTGCCCCGACGACGGTCCAGAAGGTCAGCGATACTTTCTTGTTGGCGGGCACGCGCACCTGACGACGCAGCGAGGCGATGGGATCGAGCGTGAAGCCGGAATGGCCGCCAAGCCTGGCGCCTGGATCGAAGGCGGCGGCATCGACGATGGTGCGGCCACGGCCGATGAAGGCGCGCCTGTCGGTCTCGGCCTCGGCATCACGCGCCGGTCCCGACGGATCGGTGACGAAATGCACCAGCGTCACATCCGGTTCGCTGGTTTCACGCTTGCGGCGCGTGGCGAAGATCGCGCCGTTGTTGGCGGCGATTTCCGTTTCCACGAACATTTTCGAGAAGGCCGGATGCGCGTTGTCGGAAGCTTCCGAACCCAGGACCAGTTCTGCAAAGGACGTCACCTCGATGTGACGGTCGGATGTGCTCTCATTGTAGAGCGTGATGCGACGGCCTTCGCCATTGCCCTCGGAGATGACGATGCACTCCACTTCGGAGCGCAGCGTGCCGACCAGCTTCACGAAGCTCGCCTTGTCATCGGAAAACAGGGCCTGCGTCTTTTCCTCGGCCGCGCGCCTGGGTTCCGAAGTCGCGGACCACCAGTCGCCAGTGGCGGCATCGCGCAGGAAGATGTAGGAGCCAAGCCGATCCTCGACCGGATCGGGCTGCCAGCGGGTGACGGAAAGATCGCCCCAGCGGCTGTAGCCGGAGCCGGTCGCGGTCACCATCACCGAATAGCGGCCATTCGACATCACATTGGTCGAACGCAACGCCCGCGCGGGATCGAGCACGATGCGGGTGTCAGGGCTCTCGGTCTCGGTCTCGTCCTTGGAGCGCTCGTCGGCCTCGGTGCGGACGGTCGCGGTCGGAATGTCGCGTGGCGCCCTCTCCTGCAGCAGCAGTTCGGCCGATTCAATGACCGGATCGCTGTGGAAGCGATCGCGCAGGCGACCTTCGAAGATGGCGTCGGCGACGGCGGCGATCGACATGCCCGAATGGTGGGCATAGTAGTTCAGCACGACCGCGTGGTTGGTGCCTTCCGGTACGCGCTGCGGCGTGAAGTCGACCGCATCGTAATAGCCATGACGGCCAAGCGCGCCGATCTCGCGCAGCCGGGTCAGATTCTGCACCGCCTCGCGCGGGTTGAACTGCGCCGCCATGATGGTCGCGTAAGGCGCAATCACCGTGTTCTGGCCAAGGCCACGCTTCAGCCCAAGCCCCGGCACGCCGAAATTGGTGTACTGATAGGTCAGTTCCCGGTCGCGGGCGTTGTAGGCCGCTTCCGAAATGCCCCACGGCACATTCTTCTGGCGGCCATACTGCATCTGGCGCTTGATGATCAGCTTGCTCGTCTGGTTGAGGATCGAGCCTTGCGGCTCCTTCATCACCAGCGGCGGCATCAGATATTCGAACATCGAGCCGGACCACGACATCAGCGCACCCTGGAAGCCGATCTCGACGATCGGGCGGCCAAGCCTGAACCAATGTTCGGTCGGCAGATCGCCCTTGGCGATGGCGAACAGGCTGGTCAACCGCGCCTCGGAGGCGAGAAGGTCGTAGCAGCTTTCGTCGAGCTGATGTTCCTCGACCCGGTAGCCGATCGACAAAAGCTTGCGCTCCGGCCGCATCAGGAAGGCGAACTCCATCTCGAAGGCGAAACGACGGGTGCGCTCGCGCAAGGTGAGCAGCTTGGCACGCAGAGCCTCGACGGCGTTCTCGTCACTGTGGGCGTCGTGGACGTGCGCCTCGCAGGTGGTTTCGAGCCTTGCCGTCCAGTCTACGATGACGTCGCTCTGCGGCGATGCGGCTTCGGTGTGAATGGCGGTGGCGAGCTTGCGGATTTCGCCGGCCAGGACCGCCAGGTTGATGGTGCGGATGGAGGCCATTTCCGGCTGTGCCTTGATCGTCTCCACCGCGCGCCGCATGCCGTCGAGGCGATCGACAAGGCGTTGGCGCAACGGGCGCAACTGACGGCGGTCGTCGGGCAGTTCATCGAGGCTTTCGCTCAGGATGGTCACCGTATCGAGGATGCCCTCGAAATCGCCCTGCAGGTGGACGGACGGGGCCTCCGCCCATTCGGCGCAGGCAGCCGCCACCGCCACCAGGTGGCCGGCGAGATTACCGCTGTCGACAGCCGAAATGTAGAGCGGATAGAGCGGCTTCAGCGTCGTGGTATCGTACCAGTTGAAGAGATGGCCACGATGGCGCGGCATGCTCTCGATGGTGGTCATGGTGGCGTCGATGCGGGTGATGGCATCGGACAGGCTGATCCAGCCGAAATCGCGTGCCGAGACGACCGAGAGCAAGTAGACGCCGATATTGGTCGGCGAGGTGCGCGGCGCCACGACTGGCGCGGGGCTCTCCTGGAAATTGTCCGGCGGCAGATTGTGATGCTCTGCCGTCACGAAGCTCTCGAAATAATGCCAGGTACGGCGCGCCACGGTGCGCAGCGTGTGGATGTCGGCTTGCGATATGCGCAGCCGATCCTCGGTTTCAGCGGAGCGGCTGATCCAGCTGGCGATCGCCGGCGAGCCGATCCAGAACAAGGCAAAGAAAAAGGCGACGAAGGCACCGGTGGAATCGGCCAGCACCGGAATGGCGAGACCGACAAAGCCGATGATCACCGCGCCGTACATCATTCCGTAGTAGGAGCCGACATCGTTGTCGCCGGCCTTGTGCGCCTGCGAGGCGGTGCGCCATTCCAGGAGGTTCTGCCGGCTGACGAACAGCCGGTAGAGCGTGCGCACGATGGCATCGCCCATCATCCAGGCGTTATGTGCCATCAGCACGATCTTCAGCGCCACCATGGCGGTGCCGAAGGCGACGTCGCGCGCCAGCGCCGAGAAATGGCCGCGCGGCGTCTGGTCGCCGCTCTTGGGCAGGATGGCGTTGACGACGTCGAAGGTCGGCGCCATGAACAGGCTCAGGATCAGCAAGGCCTGCCACTGCGCCGCCTGCGTGAAGGGCAGCAAGGTCCAGCCGGCGATCGCCGCCATCACCCAGAAGATCGGCGTCAGCGAGCGGCGCAGATTGTCGACCATCTTCCAGCGCGACAGGGCCGGAACGCCGGAGCGCGGGTTGAAGATGTACCCCAAAAGCTGCCAGTCGCCGCGCGCCCAGCGATGGTGGCGCGAGGCATCGACCGAGTAGCGGGTCGGGTAATCCTCGACCAGTTCGACGTCGGTGACCAGCGCGGCGCGCGCCAGCGCGCCTTCGAGCAGATCGTGGCTGAGAATGGTGTTTTCCTCGATGCGGCCCTGCAAGGCGGCCTCGAAGGCATCGACATGATAGAGGCCCTTGCCGGTGAAGGACCCGTCGCTGAAGACGTCCTGATAGAGGTCCGAAACAGCGAAGACATAGGGATCAAGGCCGCGATTGGCCGAGAAGACGCGCTGGAAGAACGAGGCTTCGTCGCCGCTGGTGAGCGAAGCGGTGATGCGCGGCTGCAGGATGGTGTAGCCGGCGGTGACGACACGCCTGGTGGCGTCGAAATGCGGGCGGTTGAGCGGATGGCAAAGCTTGCCGACAAGGCTCGATACCGCATCGCGGGTGGTGCGGGTATCGGCGTCGAGCGTCATCACATGGACGACTTTTTCCGGCAGCGGCACTTCGAGCGGCAGGAAGGTGGTATCGCTGTCGCCGCGCAGCAAGAGATCGAGTTCGTGCAGTTTGCCGCGCTTGCGCTCCCAACCCATCCAGGACCCTTGAGCGGCATTGTAGAGCCGGCGGCGGTGCAGGATGTAGAAGCGCGGCGCGCCTTCGGAGGGATAGCGCGCATTGAGGCGGGCGATTTCGGCGCGAGCGAAGTCGAGGATCTCGGTATCGGCCGCATCGATCTCGATCTTGCTGTCGGGCCAATCCGAAAGCAGCGCGAAATGGATCTCGTCCGCCAGATTGGCAAGGTAATGCACTTCGATGTTGCGGATGTTTTCCTCGACATCGTCGCGCGAGCCGATCAGCGACGGCACCACCACCAGGGTGCGCGCCTCGGGCGGCACGCCGTGCCTGTAGTCGTAGCCGATCAGGCGTGTCGGCTTGAGGAAGAGCGAGACCACGGTGTTGAAGAAAGCGAGCGCGCCTTCGCTGGCCGGCACGGCAAACAGGGCCAGCATCAGCACGATGGACGGAACCGACAGGCCGAGATTGGAAAGGGCGTTGCCCGACAGGACGAGCAGCAGGACGGTCAGGGCGAAGACGGGCAGGACGATGCCAAGCCATCCGGTCTTGGCGAAGGTCCGCTTGACGATCTGGCTGATCGTGGGCCGATAACCGATCGTCTTTTCGAGTTCCAGCCGACGCGGGCCAACGAGATAGAAACCGACATCGGTGTGAACGGATGCAGCCTGGGCATCAACCCCCTCACCGCTCTCCGGGACGGTTTCGCTGACAGCATGGCCGGCCAGTTCGATGGCTTTTTCGGCGACACGGTACTCCGACAGGTTCGAGCGGCGTGCCAGTTCCTCGATCGCGGTGCGGTATTGATCGCGCGAGAAGAAGTCGAGCGCGGCGAAATCAGTGCGCTCGCGCAGCACGGTATCGATGCGGCTGACGCCTTCGAACCACACCGTCCAGTCGACGTCGTTGATGAGGCGCAGGCCGCGAACGATGTTGCCGGTGGTCACATTGCCGCTGGACAGCGTCTGGTGCTCGGAAATGATGATTTCCTCGGCATCCGAGCCGGTCTTTTCGAGTTCGCCTTCCAGCCACTCCAGCGCCTTGCCGGCATTCTGCGATCCGTCACGCAGGCGATAGAGCAGCTGAGTGGCGAAGGTGGTGTCCTGTGCATGCGCGCTGAAATTGGCAAGGATCGCCTGCCGGTCCGGATTGTCGTCGGTCGCCAGCACCTTGTCGGCCACGTCGTTGGCGATCTGGCGCATCTGGCGGGTGCGGTTGACCCTGACCGCCAGGCGGCGGAGGTTTTCGATGAGCACGAAGCGCAAAAGGGACGGCAGTGCCCAGAGTTCGCCGATTTTCAGCGGCTCGACCGACTGAAAACCCTGGACGATGGACTTGAACATGGTCGCCGAGACGGAACTGTCGGAATGCGCGACATAGGTCCAGGCCAGCGCCAATGCGCGCGGCACGGTGCCGCCATCGGGCAGTTTCAGCGTTGGCAATTGCCGGTAGAAGCGGCGCGGCAGGTCGCGTTTGACCTGGAAAATGGTTTCCTCGATCAGATAGTTGTTGTCGAGCAGCCACTGCGCGGCCGGCGTGATGGTTTCGCCCCTCCCCTGCGCGGCATTGGTCGACCGGTAGACTTCGAGGATCTTCTTGGCGCTGTCACGGATGCGGGCCTGGAAGTCGAACGGGATCAAGCCGAACAGATCCGTCAGATCGCCCTTGGCCAGGCTCTCGCCGAGCAGCCGGAGCCGTTCCTCCGGCAGGAATACCGATCGTATCGGCTCTTCCGTGATGGCCGGGAAGCTCGCGCTTGTCTTCTCGATCTGGGCTGGATTCGTCTGAATATTCATTGAAAATTCCGTAAGCGGGCACTCAGCGGCGTCACCGCCACGGCAATGGCCCTAAAACCGGTTCAAATGCAATCGGCTGCATCAACCCCTATGCCGAAAGTTTGTTTCCGCACCACGACGGAGCGTCATCTTTCGACCAACTCAAAGACGAGCGCCCCTCGCTCCCGTCGGGACCGATCGACGGAGAGGATTCGGGCTTTTTCGTGATGCCATCGTCAGTGTACGCTATATTTCGCCGGCATCACGATCATGTTTGGAAACAGGCGGTAACCGTTGGCGGCAAACCCGTCAGGCGGCCCTGATTATGCGGACCACGAAAAGGGTCGCATCCGGGGCGGGCTCAACCCGCAAGATAGGCACATCCGGCCCGAGCAGCAGGGTGTCGAGCGGCTCGAGGCGGACAGGCGTGGCGCCGGCGAAAATGGCATGGCCTCTGTGGCAAAGGATGAGGGTGGAACAGGCCTCGGTCGAGATTTCCACAGGCGCCGAAACCGGCAGGCGTTCGACTTGATGCAACATGCGGCCGCGGCGGGTCATGACGTTGAGATCGGTAATCGGGCCGGCGATCAGCGCGGCACTCGTCGGCTGGTCGGCTGGAAAGGAAAAAGGCTGGGAAGCCGCTGTCATCCGCTCGGGCGGACGGCCGGCGACGTCAAGCACGATCCCCTCGCCTTCCAGAACCGACAGGGTGCGGTCGATGCCGGTAAAGCTGGAGAACGGCCCGCTCGTCTCGACCCGGGCCATCGACACGCGCCATTCGAAATCGTCGAGCCCGGCGCCAGCGGGCGAGACGGCGATCTCGGTCGTCGTACCGCCGCCGTTTTTCCACGGCATGACGCGGTAATCGGTGGCACGCAGAATGCGCATGACGTCAGCGCTAGCCTAGAATGCCCGGCAGGTTGAGCTGGTGCTCCTTGGCGCATTCGATGGCGATGTCATAGCCGGCATCGGCGTGGCGCATGACGCCGGTCGCCGGGTCGTTCCACAACACCCGTTCCAGGCGCCTTGCAGCATCCGGCGTGCCGTCGGCAACGATAACCATGCCGGCATGCTGCGAGAAACCCATGCCGACGCCGCCACCATGATGCAGCGACACCCAGGTGGCGCCCGAAGCTGTGTTGAGCAACGCGTTGAGCAGCGGCCAATCGGACACGGCGTCCGAACCGTCCTTCATCGCTTCCGTCTCGCGGTTCGGCGAGGCGACCGAACCGGAATCGAGGTGATCGCGGCCGATGACGACGGGCGCCTTCAGTTCGCCCTTGGCCACCATCTCGTTGAAGGCGAGACCCAGCCGGTGCCGGTCGCCGAGGCCAACCCAGCAGATGCGCGCCGGCAACCCCTGAAAGGAAATCCGCTCGCGGGCCATGTCCAGCCAATTGTGCAGATGGGTGTTGCCGGGGGTGAGCTCGCGGACCTTGGCGTCCGTCTTGTAGATGTCCTTCGGATCGCCGGAGAGTGCCGCCCAGCGGAACGGGCCGATGCCGCGGCAAAAGAGCGGACGGATATAGGCCGGCACGAAACCGGGGAAGGCAAAGGCGTTTTCAAACCCTTCATCCTTGGCGACCTGGCGAATATTGTTGCCATAGTCGAGCGTCGGCACGCCGGCGTTCCAGAACGCCACCATCGCCTCGACATGTTCGCGCATGGAGGCGCGAGCCGCCTTCTCGACCGCCCTGGGGTCGCTGACACGCTTTTCGCGCCACTCGGCAATCGTCCAGCCCTTCGGCAGATAGCCGTTGATGGGGTCGTGGGCAGAGGTCTGATCGGTGACCATGTCGGGGCGGATGCCGCGACGGAACATTTCGGGTACGATCTCGGCGGCGTTGCCGAGCAGGCCGACGGACTTCGCCTCGCCGGCCTTGGTCCAGCGCTCGATCATTTCCATGGCTTCGTCGAGCGTCTCGGCTCTCTCGTCGACATAGCGGGTGCGCAGGCGGAAATCGATCGAGTCGGGATTGCATTCGATCGCCAGGCAGCAGGCGCCGGCCATGACGGCGGCCAACGGCTGCGCGCCGCCCATGCCGCCGAGGCCGCCGGTCAATATCCATTTTCCCCTGAGATTGCCGCCATAATGCTGGCGGCCGGCCTCGACGAAGGTCTCGTAGGTGCCCTGCACGATGCCTTGCGTGCCGATGTAGATCCAGGAGCCGGCCGTCATCTGGCCGTACATCATCAGGCCCTTTTTATCGAGCTCGTTGAATTTCTCCCAGGTCGCCCAGTGCGGCACCAGATTGGAGTTGGCGATGAGCACGCGTGGCGCGTCCGGGTGGGTGCGAAACACGCCGACCGGCTTGCCCGACTGCACCAGCAGCGTCTCGTCCTCGCCAAGCATCTTCAGCGAAGCAACGATCTGGTCGAAATCGTTCCAGGTCCGCGCCGCCCGGCCGATGCCGCCGTAGACGACCAGTTCGTTGGGGTTTTCGGCAACGTCCGGGTCCAGGTTGTTCATCAGCATGCGCAGCGGCGCTTCGGTGGTCCAATACCTGGCATTGAGCTTGTCGCCGCGCGGGGCGCGCACTTCGCGTATGTTGTGACGGGGATTGTTCATCATTGTCCCTTTCGGACGAGGCGGCGCGTCAGTGCCCGGCCCAGTCAATGGCGGTTTGAAGAATTCGCGTCAGCGTGGCGCGGATCGGAGCGGCGAACGCGGCGTCGTAGGGCACCGGCCAATTGTCCGGCGTGCCCTTCCCCTCGGGCTCGCGCATATAGCCTCGATTGGAGAGTTCCATCTGCAGCGCGTGCACGCCCTGTAGCGGCTGGCCAAAATGGCGCGTTATCCACCCACCCTTGAAGCGTCCGTTGACGACAAAAGTCTCGCCGGTTTCGGCCATGATCTGGTTGACCATCGCCTGCAACGTCGGATCGGCGCTCTTGCCGTCATTCGTGCCGAGATTGAACACCGGCAGCGTGCCTTCGAACAGGCGTGGCAGCACCGAGCGGATCGAATGGCAGTCATAGAGGACAATCTTGCCATGCAAGGTGCGCAACCTGTCGATCTCGGCCTGCAAGGCGGCGTGATAGGGTGCAAAGAACTTCTGCCGACGCTCGTCGATCTCCGACGGCCCCGGCTCTTCGCCGTCGCGGTAGAGCGGGTCGCCGTCGAAGGTTTCGGTCGGGCACAGGCCGGTGGTTGCCTGGCCGGGATAGAGCGAGGCGCCGGATGGATCGCGGTTGACGTCGATGACGGTGCGCGAGATCGCGGTGTGCACGACAGTGGCGCCGAGATCGGCGGCGAAATCATAGAGATTGTCGATCCACCAGTCGCAATCACGACGGCCGAGCCAAGGCGAGGCCAGCCGGTTTTCGAGGCCGGCGAGGTCGATACCGGTGTGCGGGATCGACACCAGCAGCGGCGCCGTGCCGCGTGTGACCGTGAGCCAAGGGGTGGCCGTCATCACGCCGCTCCGGCAATCGAGGGCAGTGCCACCGCGCTCGCGGCTTTCACAACCGCACCGCTGCGCACCATGGCGATCGCCTTTTCCATGTCGGGGTGGAAGTGCCGGTCGTTATCGAGATGCGGCACCTCGGCGCGAACCAGCTTGCGCACGGCTTCCAGTGCTGCGCTCGACGCCAGCGGCTGATGGAAATCACAGCCTTGCGCGGCGGCCAGCAACTCGATGCCGATCACCGCGGTTGCATTCTCGACCATGCCGATCAGGCGGCGTGAGCCATGCGCGGCCATCGAGACGTGGTCTTCCTGGTTGGCCGAGGTCGGGATGGAATCGACGCTGGCCGGATAGGCCTTCTGCTTGTTTTCCGAAACAAGCGCGGCCGCCGTAACCTGCGGGATCATGAAGCCGGAGTTCAGACCGGGCTTGGGCGTCAGGAAAGCGGGCATGCCTGACAGCGCGGGATCGACCAGCATGGCGATGCGGCGTTCCGATAGCGAGCCGATCTCGCAGACGGCCAGCGCGATCATGTCGGCGGCGAACGCCACCGGCTCGGCGTGGAAATTGCCGCCGGACAGAGCAGTATCGTCTTCTGCGAAGATCAGCGGATTGTCGGTGACGCCATTGGCCTCGGTTTCGAGCGTATCGGCGGCCTTGCGCAGCACATCGAGCGCCGCGCCCATCACTTGCGGCTGGCAACGCAGGCAATAGGGATCCTGCACACGCTCGTCGCCGACCCGGTGCGACTCGCGGATGGCGCTGCCGGCCATCAAATCGCGCAGCGCGTCCGCGGTCTCGATCTGGCCACGGTGCTTTCTCAACAGATGAATGCGCGGGTCGAACGGCGCGTCGGAACCCTTTGCCGCGTCGGTCGAAAGCGCGCCGGCGACAAGCGCCGACTGGTAGAGCACCTCGGCATCGAACAAAGCGGCCAGTGCATAGGCCGTCGAAAACTGCGTGCCGTTGAGCAGCGCAAGGCCCTCCTTGGCACCCAATGTCACGGGCTCCAGCCCGTGCGAGACGAAGGCAACCTTGGCCGGGAAACGGCCATGCGGAGTAAAGCATTCGCCGACGCCGATCATCACCGCCGTCATATGCGACAGCGGGGCAAGGTCGCCGGAGGCGCCGACCGAACCTTGCGCCGGCACGACCGGGATGACGTCGTTGGCCAGCATCGCTTCAAGCAGCTCGATGGTCTGCGAGCGCACGCCGGAGGCGCCCTGCGCGAGGCTCGCAAGTTTCAGCGCCATCATCAGCCGGGCAACGGCAACGGGCATCGGCTCGCCCACGCCCGCGGCATGCGAAAGCACGATGTTGCGCTGCAGCGTCTCGAGATCGTCGGCGGGGATGCGCACGCTGGCCAGCTTGCCGAAACCAGTGTTGATGCCATAGACCGGCTCACCCTTGGCAACGATGCGCGCGACAGCTTCGACACTCGCCTTGATTTTCGGACGGCAGGCATCGTCCAGTTTCGGCACGGCGCCACGGTATATGGCGCGCCAGTCGGCCAGCGTCGCATTGCCGGGCTTCAGGGTCAGTTCGGTCATTGTCCTCTCCAGATGCGGGCATGCAGCGGGTTGAAGCCCATGCGGTAGACGAGTTCGGCGGGGCGCTCGATGTCCCAGATCGCCAAATCGGCGGATTTGCCTGATACCAGCGTGCCGGTCTCGCCGAGCAGCCCCAGCGCACGCGCGGCTTCGCGGGTGACGCCGGCAAGACATTCGTCGACCTTCATGCCAAACAGGGTGGCCGCCATGTTCATGGTCAGAAGCAGCGAGGTCAGCGGCGATGTGCCGGGATTGTTGTCGGTGGCAACAGCCATTCTGACGCCATGCTGGCGAAACAGGCCGATCGGTGGCTTCTTGGTCTCGCGGATGAAGTAGTAGGCGCCGGGCAGGATCGTCGCCACGGTCCCCGCCTTGGCCATTGCCACCGCGCCTGCCTCGTCGGTATATTCGAGATGGTCGGCCGACAACGCGCCATAGCGGGCGGCAAGTTCAGCGCCATGCAGATTGGACAGCTGGTCGGCGTGGAGTTTGACGGGCAAGCCAGCCGCCTGGGCGACATCGAAAACGCGCGCCATCTGCTCCGGCGAAAAGGCGATGCCTTCACAGAACCCATCGACGGCATCGGCCAAGCCTTCCTCGACGACGCCGGGAAGGATCGTTTTGGCAACGAGATCGATGAAGGCATCCTTGTCGCCCTTGGCTTCCGGCGGCAGCGCGTGGGCGCCAAGGAAGGTCGTGCGAACCGTCACCCGGCGTTCATTGCCCAGCTGTCGCGCGGCGCGCAGTGACTTCTTCTCGTTTTCGAGATCGAGGCCATAGCCCGACTTTACTTCCACTGTGGTTACGCCCTCGGCAATCAGCGCATCGAGGCGCGGCAGCGTCTGGGCAACCAGGTCGCCCTCGCTGGCAGCACGCAAGGATTTGACCGACGAGACGATGCCGCCGCCGGCCCTGGCGACTTCCTCATAAGTGGCGCCGGCCAGCCGCATCTCGAATTCGTTGGCGCGGTTGCCAGCGTGGATCAGATGGGTGTGACAGTCGATCAGGCCGGGCGTAATCCAGCGGCCCTCGCAATTGATGATCTCGCCTTGGGCAAAGGCCGAGGGCATCTCGGATTGCGGACCGGCATAGATAATGCGGCCGTCGCGCGCGGCGAGCGCACCATGCTCGACGATACCCAATCCGGCAGAATTTTCAGCCATGGTCGCCAGACGCGCATTGCGCCACAGGCGAAGCCCCCCTGCGTGGTTTTTGCTGCTCTCTACGGCCATCATCTTTTCCGTTTCAATCGGTGGCGATTATGTATATACATATTGAAACGCACTGCAAGTGCCATCATCACATACGAGACCGGAAAGCGGAGAGAAAAGTGACCGATATCTTTGCGGAACAGGCGCTTCTTCCTAACGGCTGGCACAACAATGTGCGGATCACTTTTGCCAATGGGCGCATTACGGCCGTGGAGCCTGAAGCCGCCGCCTTGCCCGGTGATGAACGCCATTCCATTCTGCTGCCAGGCATGCCCAACCTGCACAGCCACGCCTTCCAGCGCGGCATGGCCGGCCTTGCCGAGTTGCGAGGCCCCTCCGCCGACAGTTTCTGGAGCTGGCGCGAGGTGATGTACCGCTTCGCGCTGTCGATGACTCCCGACCAAGTCGAGGCGGTGGCGGCGCAGCTCTATGTCGAAATGCTGGAGGCCGGTTTTTCCCGCGTCGGCGAATTTCATTATCTGCACCATGATCGGGATGGACAACCCTATGCCAACCCAGCCGAGATGGCCGAGCGCATCGCTGCCGCGGCTGGCGAAACGGGTATCGGCCTGACGCTGCTGCCGGTGTTTTACGCCCACTCCTCTTTCGGCGGCGCAGCTCCGAATGAGGGCCAGCGCCGATTCATCAACGATGTGAATCAGTTCGCCCGGCTTGTGGAGAAAAGCCGTGAATCGGTTCGCGCGCTGAATCAAGCTGTCGTCGGCGTCGCGCCGCACAGTCTGCGCGCCGCAACGCCTGAAGAGCTGATCGAAGTCACCGCCATGGCGCCAAACGGACCGATCCACATCCACATCGCCGAACAGGTCAGGGAAGTCGAGGACTGCCTTGCCTGGTCCGGCGCGCGTCCGGTCGAATTTCTGCTTGGGGCTGCCGCTGTCGACCAGCGTTGGTGCCTGATTCACGCCACCCATATGACGGATGCCGAGACCATCGGCATGGCGAAGACCGGCGCCATTGCCGGCCTTTGCCCGATCACGGAGGCCAATCTCGGCGACGGCACCTTTGCCGCGCCATTGTTCAGGGAGCATGGCGGCCGCTTCGGCATCGGCTCCGATTCCAATGTGCTGATCGGCCTGCCCGACGAATTGCGCCAGCTCGAATATTCGCAGCGCCTCGCGCGCCGCGCCCGCAATGTGCTTGCGGTAGCCGGCGGCTCAACAGGCCGCGCCCTGTTCGACGCAGCGCTTGACGGCGGTGGCGTCGCCCTTGGTGCCGGCGCCTCGCAAATCGCGACTGGGGCATCCGCCGATCTCGTCTCGCTCGACGTCGGTAATCCCTCGCTGGCTGGCAAGACCGGCGACGCGATCCTCGATGCCTGGATCTTTGCCAATGGCAGCAAGGTCGATTGCGTCTGGGTGCATGGCAAGAAACAGGTCAGCGCTGGCAGACACGCCAAGCGCGGGGCTATCGCCGCACGGTTTCGCAGCGTGATGACTGCGCTTTCCGAGGGTTAACGCAGATGAGCATGGCTGAACGGACGGACATAGACGACAGCGAGACCGTCTCGCTGCATCAGCGCATCCTGTCCGATATCCGCGAAAAGATCCTGTCCGGCACCTGGGCGCCCGGCCACCGTATCCCATTCGAACATGAGCTGACCGCCGAATACAAATGCTCACGCATGACGGTGAACAAGGCTCTGTCGCAGTTGGCCAAGGCAGGTCTGATTGAACGCCGCCGCCGGTCGGGCAGTTTTGTCCGCCAGCCGCAATCGCAGGCAGCGGTGCTGGAGCTTCACGACATCAGGATCGAGGTCGAGGCGCTCGGCCTGCCCTATCGCTACGAACGGCTGGAACGCCTGAGGCGGCGCAGCAACGTGGAGGACAGGGCGTTGCTCGGATTGTCCGCCGCGGGTTCGGTGCTGGCGGTCGAAGGCCTTCATTTTGCCGGCGAACGGCCATTCGCACTCGAGCAACGTCTGATCAATCTTTCGGCGGTCGCGGAAGCCGGGGACGAAGAGTTTCTGGAAATCGCGGCGGGTCCATGGCTGATCGGCCGCGTGCCGTGGAGCGAGGCCGAACATCGGATACGCGCCGTGGCCGCCGATGAGACTATCGCCGACGTGCTCGATATCGATCCTGGCGCGCCTTGCCTGGTCGTGGAGCGCCGCACCTGGAGCGCGGAGCACCCGGTTACACACGTGCGCTTCATCTATCCGGCGGAAAGCCACACGCTGGTGGCAAGGTTCACGCCGTCGCAGGGGTAAGCCGATCTCCCGCTTGGGGAAGATCGGCACCTACAGCCGCTTTACAGCGCAGCCGTAATAATAATCTCGACCAGATATTCGGGGCCGGCGAGCTTCGCCTCGCCGGTGGCGCGAGCGGGTGTGTGGCCCTGCGGCACCCATTTGTCCCATTCGGAATTCATCTCGGCGAAGGTGCCCATGTCGGCCAGCCAGATGATCGCCTGGACGATCTTGGTCTTGTCGGTGCCGGCCTTGGCCAGCAATTCGTCGATGGTCGCGAGGATGTCGCGGGTCTGCGCGGCGACGTTGCCGCCGGGCTCGCCGACCTGGCCGGCCAGATAGACGGTGTTGCCGTGTATGACGATCTGGCTCATGCGCGGGCCAACATCGATGCGACGAATGCTCATTGCGAGGTTCCTTCGTTTGAGGGTTGCGCTTGTTTAGAGTCGGCGTGGGCTTCGGGCAAGGCCGCCGGCGCCAAATCTCCTTGGACCAGCGCGGAAGAAACTCACGGCAAGTTGAGCCGCCGGGTCGCAAATCCACCGGATTGGCCTGTTGACTAATGTAATAACATCACATATCCAACGGCCACTATCGCGGCCAGGCTCGACTTCCCAACGGAACGATATGACCCAGACCTGCCTAACCTTCCGTGACCTGACGCTGGGCTACAACAGTCATCCCGCGATCCATCACCTCGATGGCACGATCCGCAAGGGTTCGCTGACGGCCGTGGTCGGGGCCAACGGCTCCGGAAAATCGACGCTGATGAAGGGTATTGTCGGCGTGCTGAAGCCAATGGCCGGCGAGGTCATCCGCGCGTCGGGCGTGCGGGCAGCTTATCTGCCGCAGCAGTCGGAACTCGATCGCTCCTTTCCCGCCCGCGTCGTCGATCTGGTCTCGCTTGGCCTGTGGCCGAAGCGCGGCATGCTCGGCCGCTATACCAGGGAAGATCGCGAAGCCGTCAGCCAAGCATTGATGGCCGTCGGCCTCGGCGGCTTCGAGAAGCGGCCGATCGACACGCTGTCGGGCGGCCAGCTGCAGCGCACGCTGTTTGCCCGCGTGCTGTTGCAGGATGCCGACCTGATCCTGCTCGACGAGCCCTTCAACGCGGTCGACGCCAAGACGGTCGGTGACCTCATTGCCCTGATCAAGCGCTGGCATGGCGAAGAGCGCACCATCATGGTGGTGGTCCATGATCTGGACCTGGTGCGCCAGAATTTTCCCGAAACACTGCTGCTTGCCCGCCAGCCGGTTGCCTGGGGCGATACCCGGGAGACGCTGAAGCCTGAGAACCTGCTGCGCGCGCGCCGCTTCCACGAAGCCTGGGAAGAGAACGCCCCCTGGTGCGAGCCTGACGAGCACGCTCATGGCCATGATCATGATCATCATGGCCACGATCACGACCATCACCATGGCGCCGGACCGAGGGCCGCCTGATGGACGCGCTCTACAGTCTCTTCATTGCTCCCTTCGCCGATTTCGGCTTCATGCAGCGGGCGCTGTTCGGCTCGCTAATGCTGTCGCTCGGCGCCTGCCCCATCGGCGTCTTCCTGATGCTGCGGCGCATGAGCCTGTCGGGTGACGCCATGGCGCATGCCATCCTGCCAGGGGCGGCCGCCGGCTTCCTGTTCTATGGCCTTGAAATCCTGCCTATGACCATTGGCGGCCTGATCGCCGGCGTCATCGTCGCGCTCGGCGCTGGCGCTGTCTCGCGCTTCACCATCCAACGCGAGGACGCCTCGATGGCCGCCCTCTATCTGATTTCGCTCGCCATCGGCGTGCTGATGGTGTCGATCCGCGGCTCCAGCGTCGATCTCATGCATGTGCTGTTCGGCACGGTGCTGGCGCTCAACAACGAGGCATTGATGCTGATTGCCGGCATCGTCGCGGTGACGTTGGCCAGCCTGGCCATCTTCTGGCGGGCGCTGGTCGCCGAATGCCTCGACCCGCTGTTCCTGCGTTCGGTCAGCCGCATGGGCAGCCCGGTGCATTTCATCTTCCTCGGCCTCGTCGTGCTTAATCTCGTCGGCGGCTTCCAGGCGCTCGGCACTTTGCTATCCGTCGGATTGATGATGCTGCCGGCGGCAGCCGCGCGATTCTGGACCGCACGCGTCGAGCCGATGTGCGTGCTGGCGGTGCTGATCGGCTTTGCCTCCTGCATTGCCGGATTGCTCTTGTCCTATCATGCGTCGTTGCCGTCCGGCCCGGCCATCATCCTGTCGGCCGGTGTCGTCTATTTCGCCTCGATCCTGTTTGGCACGCGCGGCATCCTGCGCGGTCGCATCATCCATCACCGTCACAGAACGGCCTGATCCGCCTCACCCTCTAGAAGGAACCCCGCTTATGCTGAAAACGATCCGTGCCGGCCTGACGTTGAGCGTTATAACATTAACTGCCTTTGGCGCATCATCGGCCTTCGCGGCGCCGCTGAAGGTGGTCGCCAGCTTTACGGTCATTGCCGACTTTGCCAAAAACGTCGGCGGCGACCGCGTCGCGATCACCACGATTGTCGGGCCGGATGGCGACGCCCATGTCTATGAGCCAAGCCCTGCCGACGCGGTCGCCATGGCGAAGGCCGACATCGTGCTGGTCAACGGCCTGCATTTCGAAGGTTTCCTGCAGCGGCTGGTCGATGCCAGCGCCACCAAGGCCTCGATCGTCACGCTGACCAAGGGAGTGACGCCGATCGACTTCAAGCCTGAATTCGCCGAAGCCGACGCGGCCGAAGGCGCCGGCACCGGCGGCGGCAAGACGGTCACCGACCCGCACGCCTTCCAGTCGATCGCCAATGCCAGGATCTATGTGAAGAACATCGCCGAAGCTTTCTGTGCGGCCGACAGCGACGGCTGCGTCAGCTACCAGACCAATGCCGCCGCCTACACCAAGAAGCTCGACGCGCTGGAAGGCGAAGTGAAGGCGGCGATCCAGTCGATCCCCGAGGCAAAGCGCGTCGTCATCACCTCGCATGACGCCTTCGGCTATTTCGAGCACGAATACGGCCTGACTTTCCTCGCCCCGCAAGGTATCTCGACCGATTCCGAGCCGTCGGCCGCCGATGTCGCCAAGTTGGTCGAGCAGGTCAAGCAGGACAAGGCCGCGGCCATCTTCGTCGAGAACATCACCAACACTCGCCTGATCGAGCAGATTGCCAGCGAGACCGGCATCAAGGTCGGCGGCACGCTTTACTCGGACGCGCTGTCGCAGCCCGACGGCCCTGGCTCGACCTATATCGACATGATGCACAACAACATCCGCCAGATCAAAGGCGCCATTCTCGGCAGCTGAGTTTGATCTGCGGCCAGCCGGGCCGTATCGGCCCGGTTGGATTTTCTGGCGCGCAATATCTATTTGGCAGAGAATTCCTTCGATGCGGATTGCCGCCCCCCTCCCGGAGTGGCAAGACTGCCGTCAAAGAGATCGCGAGGATACGAGCCATGGAATACCGCCAGATCAGCGAAGACTATTCGGTCTCGGGCCAGATCCAGCCCGAGGACGTTGCCGCCATCAAGGAAGCCGGCTTCAAGAGCGTGATCTGCAACCGGCCTGATGATGAGCAGCCGGGACAGCCTTCGGCGGACACGCTCAAGGCCGCGGTCGAGGCCGCTGGCCTCGCCTTTCGCTACATTCCGGTGATCAGCGGCCAGATCACGCGAGAGAATGTCGACGACCAGGCCGAGGCGCTCGATGAGCTCGACGGCCCGGTGTTCGCCTATTGCCGCTCCGGAGCCCGCTGTACCAATCTGTACGGGCTGATCCAGCAGTCGAAGGGTTAAATCGGCAGCGCGCCGATCTCCTTCAGCGTCTCCAGCACGATCGCCGTCTTCACATGCTGCACGGATTCGTGCGGCAGGAGCACGCCGTTGACGAATTCCGACAGTGATTTGAGGTCTGGCGTTACCACCTTCAGGATGTAATCCATCTCGCCAGTCAGCGCATGAGCCTCCTGCACCTCGGGCAGCCGTGCCACCAATTCGCTAAAGCGGCGCGCATTGTCGCGATTGTGGGTGGCCAGTGTCACCGAGATGACGTTGACCAGCGAGAAACCGAGCTTGTCGCGGTCGAGCACCGCTCGATAGCCCTTGATGTAGCCGTCCTCCTCCAACCGCTGGCGTCGGCGCGAGCATTGCGAGGCAGAGAGGTTCACCCGCTCGGAGAGATCGTTGTTGGTGAGCCGCGCGTCGCCTTGTAAAAGCGCCATTATCTTGCGGTCGAACTGATCAATGCGCGCGTCATCCATGGCTCTGGCCTTCATCATGCACGATTCGCGCATGAGATCACCATTTCAAGCGTTTGAATGCAAGCACCGTGCGCCGGCTCCGCGCTATTATGGTTTCAGACGGTCTTTTCAGGCCGAGCAGCTTCCGGAGGATATCATGGGTCCTTTCCCGCACGACGCCCCGCCCGCCACGATCAGCAAAGACAACCCCGCCGGCACCGACGGTTTCGAGTTCGTCGAATTCGCGCATGCGGAGCCGCAGAAGCTGGCCGAGCTGTTCGCCCGCATGGGTTATGTGGCGGTAGCCAGGCATCGCACCAAGGACATCACCGTCTGGCGCCAGGGCGACATCAACTATGTCATCAATGCCGAGCCCGGCTCGCATGCGATGAAATTCGTCGACAAGCACGGCCCCTGTGCAGCCTCGATGGCCTGGCGGGTGGTTGATGCCAAGCATGCTTTCGAGCATGCCGTCTCGAAGGGCGCCACGCCTTACGAAGGCGACGACAAGGCGCTCGACGTGCCTGCTATCGTCGGCATCGGCGGCTCGCTGCTCTATTTCATCGACCGCTATGGCAAGAAGGGCTCGGCCTACGACGCCGAATTCGAGTGGCTGGGCGAACGCGACCCCAAGCCGCAAGGCGTCGGCTTCTATTTCCTCGACCACCTGACCCACAACGTCTATCGCGGCCAGATGGACAAATGGTGGGATTTCTACCGCAATCTGTTCGGTTTCAAGCAGATCCATTTCTTCGACATCGACGGCAAGATCACGGGCCTAGTCAGCCGGGCGATCACCTCGCCCTGCGGCAAGATCCGCATTCCGCTCAACGAGTCCAAGGATGAAACCAGCCAGATCGCCGAATATCTGAAGAAGTACAATGGCGAAGGCATCCAGCACATCGCGGTGGGAACCGACGAGATCTACGCCGCCACCGACAAGCTCGCGGAGAACGGGCTGAAATTCATGCCCGGCCCGCCCGAGACCTACTATGACATGTCGTATGACCGCGTGAACGGCCATGACGAGCCGATCGAGCGGATGAAGAAGCATGGCATCCTGATCGACGGCGAAGGTGTGGTCGACGGCGGCATGACCAAGATTCTTTTGCAGATCTTTTCGAAGACCGTGATCGGGCCGATCTTCTTCGAGTTCATCCAGCGCAAGGGCGACGAAGGCTTTGGCGAGGGCAATTTCCGCGCGCTGTTCGAATCGATCGAGCAGGACCAGATCAAGCGCGGTGTGATCAAGGTTCAGGCGGCAGAGTAATTTCTCCGGCTCCGCTTGCGGCTCGACTAATTATGACCTAAATTTTGGTCATAAGAGGTCGAGCCCATGAATGTTTCCATTGCAGAAGCCAAGGCAAAACTGTCGGAACTGATCAGCCGTGCGCAAGCTGGCGAAGAGATCGTGCTTACACGTCACGGCAAGATCGCGGCTCGGCTGGTGCCACCCCTCGGCGAAAATCTCCTGCCCCGTATTGGCGCCTTAAAGGGCAAGATTTGGATAGCGGACGATTTTGACGAACTCGGTCCGGAATGGGACGAATACGTCAAATGACTGCCGGCTCCTTTCTTGCCGATACGCAAATTATCCTTTGGTCTATTAAGGACGACCCTCGACTCAGCGAGGAGCACCGGGCTGTCCTTGCATCGGACGCGACCGTTTACGCCAGCGCGGCAAGCGTTTGGGAAATCGCGATCAAGCGATCGATCGGCAAACTCGACGTTCCGGACGACCTGCCGGCGTTACTCCCGAGAATGCAATTCCAGCCGCTGACCATCACGTTTCAGCATGCGCATGTTGTCGGCCGTCTTCCCCGCCACCATGGCGATCCGTTCGACCGGCTGCTGATCGCCCAAGCGCAGGTCGAGAATCTCACCATCCTGACAGCGGACAAGCAATTTGCTCTCTATGACGTCGCGCTGGCATGACGTTCATAATCCCAGCCGTTCGACCTCCGCTGTTCTCAACTTAACGTCATAATCGAGCAGGAACTCGTCGAGCTGCGGCGGCGCTACGGAGGTACCCGCGAGCATGGCATGCACCTGGCCCCGATGGTGGATGTCGTGCAGGAAGACGTGCGCCAGGATATCGCCGGTCTTTTCCGGGATCATGCCGTCCTCGCGCCGGTCGGTGACGACGCTGCGATCGAGATCGGCCTTCGACAGGCCATCGCAGAAGGCGATCAGCCGCCGGTCGGCCGCAAGCTGAGCCAGGTAAAGCTCGGGCGCGGCATCGAAAGGCACGAAGTCATCGTAGGCAGCCGCACCGAGGCCGCCGTCTTCGAGAAAATCGAGATAGAGATGATCGACCGCGAGGACATGGTTGAGCGTTGCCTTGATCGACGGGAAAAAGTTGGTGCGCTCGGCCTCGAATTCACCGGGCTTCAGCGCAAGCACGGCGCGATAGAGCCGGTCGTTCGACCAGAGATTGTTCTTCGCCATGCGACGCAGATGATCCAGCAGGTCCATCACTCAAACCTCTCATTGTGCCTACCGCTGGTATTTCTCGACCTTCTGCTCGATGGCGCCGAAGATCGAATGCCCTGATCTGTCCTTCATCTCGATGCGCACGGTGTCGCCGAAGCGCAGGAAAGGTGTCTTGGGCTCGCCTGACACAATGGTCTCGATCATGCGCAGTTCGGCGATGCAGGAATAACCGGCTCCGCCCGCAGAGACCGGCTTGCCCGGGCCGCCGTCGAGTTTGTTGGACACCGTACCCGAGCCGATGATGGTGCCTGACACCAGCGGCCTTGTGCGGGCGGCGTGAGCAATCAGGGCCGGAAAATCGAAGGTCATGTCGACACCGGCATCGGCGCGGCCGAACGGCTTGCCGTTGATGTCGGCAAGCAGCGGCAGATTGACCTTGCCGCCGTCCCAGGCATCGCCCAGCTCATCCGGCGTCACCGCGACCGGAGAGAAGGCGGAGGACGGTTTCGACTGGAAGAAGCCGAATCCCTTGGCCAGTTCCGGCCCGGTCAGCGCGCGCAGCGTGACATCGTTGACCAGCGTGATCAGGCGGATCGCGGCGCGCGCCTCATCGTGGCTGGCGCCCATCGGCACATCGTCGACGATGACGGCGATCTCGGCTTCCATGTCGATGCCGAAGGCCTCGTCCGCTAGACGGATCGGATCGCGCGGGGCCACGAAGGAATCCGAGCCACCCTGGTAGATCAGCGGGTCGGTCCAGAAGCTTGCCGGCATCTCGACGCCGCGCGCCTTCCGCACCAGTTCGACATGGTTCACATAGGCCGAGCCGTCGGCCCATTGATAGGCGCGCGGCAGCGGTGAATGCGCGTCATGCTCGTGAAAACGAGCCGCCGGCATCGCATTGTTCTCCAGCGATTCCGCTATGGTCGCGAGATGCGGCGAGATCCTGCGCCAGTCGTCGAGTGCGGCCTGCAGCGTGCGCGCCAGGAACGAGGCGTCCGTGTATTGCGTCAGGTCGCGCGAAACGACGACGAGTTTTCCGTCGCGTGTTCCGTCCTTCAGCGTGGCAAGCTTCATGCGGTTCCCTCTCCTGATGCGGCCTTGGCGCCGCTTAACTCCACAACAAGGCCGTCGCGAGCGATCGTCAAGTCGCCAGCCCATGTTTTCCTGACAGCGGCTATCCAGTCGACCTCGCCGATCTCGGTATCGTCGGCTGGAATGAGGTGATTGAGCACCAATCTCTTCACGCCGGCATCGCGGGCGATACGGCCTGCCTCCTCGGCAAAGCTGTGACTGGCGAGCAGATGTTCCCTGAGCCGCGCGCCATTGCCGGTTCTGGCAACCAGCCGCTCGATGCCTTCTTCCAGCATGGCTTCATGGACGAGGATAGCAGCGCCATCGGCAAAATCGGCCAGCGGCGGAAAGAAGGCAGTATCGGCCGAGAACACCACGCTGCTTCCGCCATGCTCGAAGCGCAGGGCAAAGCAATCGGTCACAGGCGGATGGTCGACGCGCAGCGCCGTCACCTTCAGTCCGCGCTGCTCGACCACATGCCCTTGGCCGAATTCGTCGATACAAACCAACTCGCGAATATCGGGGCGGCCCTCGTCGGCGATGCGGATCTCGATGTCGAATTCCATCGCCTGACAAAAGCGCCGCCAGTAGTGGCCAAGCCCAGGCGGGCCGAACACGGTGACCGGCGTCGCCAATCCGGCCGCCCAGGCGGTGTGGATCAGCGGCCCGAGTTCCAGCACATGGTCGGAATGCAGATGCGTGATGAAGATCAGGTCGAGCGCCTTCAGGCTGACACCGGCATCGACCAGACCGCGCGTCACGCCGAGCCCGCAATCGACGACGATGGCTCGCCCACCGATCTCGAGCAGCGACGAACTCGGCCAAGGCCCGCCCGGCCGCAGTGCCGGACCGCCTTTCGACCCGAGCAGCACCAACCGGTCTGGCATTGGCTTGCCGCTCAAGACCAGTCGCCCTCGGGCGTGCCATTGAACCGCTTCTTCAGGTCGGCCCAGCAATCGATGTAGTTGTCCTGCCGGGTTTCGAGTTCGGCGCCGTAGCGGGTCAGCATCTGCGGAAAGCGGGTCTCGAACATGAAGGCCATGGTGTTGTCGAGCTTGACCGGTTTCAGGTCCGCGCGCGAGGCTTTTTCGAAGCCAGGCGCATCCGGGCCATGGGCCAGCATCAGATTGTGCAGGCTGATGCCGCCGGGCACGAACCCTTCTTCCTTGGCGTCGTATTGGCCATGGATCAGGCCCATAAACTCGCTCATGATGTTGCGGTGATACCAGGGCGGGCGGAACGTATCTTCCGCCACCAGCCAGCGCGGCGGGAAGATGACGAAATCGATGTTGGCGGTGCCTTCCTCGCCGCTCGGCGCCGTCAGCACGGTGAAGATCGACGGATCGGGGTGATCGAACAGCAGCGCACCGACCGGCGAAAAGGTCGCCAGATCATATTTATAGGGCGCGTAGTTGCCATGCCAGGCAACGACGTCGAGCGGCGAATGGCCGATCTCGGTGACGTGAAAATTGCCGCACCATTTCACGATCAGCAGGCACGGCGTCTCCTTCTCCTCGAACCAGGCGCAAGGCGTCTTGAAATCGCGCGGGTTGGCCAGGCAATTGGCGCCGATCGGGCCGCGGTCAGGCAGCGTCAGCTTGGCGCCGTAATTCTCGCAGACATAGCCGCGCACTTCGGCGTCGACCAGTTCGACCTTGAAGACGAGGCCGCGCGGCAGCACGGCGATTTCACCGGGCCGAAGCTCGATGACGCCCATCTCGGTGATGAAGCGCAAGCTGCCCACCTGCGGCACGATCAGCAGCTCGCCGTCGGCGTTGAAGAAATGATCGTCGGTCATCGAGCGGTTGGCGACATAGACATGGGCAGCCATGCCGGTCTGGCCAAGCACGTCGCCGGCGGTGGTGATGGTGCGCATACCCTTAATGAAGTCGGTCGGCTCTTTCGGCATCGGCACCGGATTCCAGCGGTACTGGCCAAGCGCCAGCTCGTGGTCGCCGACATTGGGGGCGCTCTTCCACAGGGGATAACTCGCCGCCTTGAACCTGCCCGTGTGCTTGACGCTCGGCCGGATGCGATAGAGCCAGGAGCGCTCATTGGTGCCGCGCGGCGCGGTGAAGGGCGAGCCTGAAAGCTGCTCGGCATAGAGGCCGTAGGCCGGCCGCTGCGGCGAGTTGCGTCCCTGCGGCAGTGAGCCGGGCAAGGTTTCGGTTTCGAAGTCGTTGCCGAAACCCGGCATATAGGAAAAGGCCATTGCTTCCTCCCGGATTGACCAAATTGGTTTCATTTGTAACCATCGAAAATGTAACTATCAATCTTCCGTTTTTCCCGGATGCGGACAATGGACATTCTCGAACTCGAAAGCTTTCTGCCCTACCGGCTCTACCGCCTTGCAGATGCGGTCAGCCGCGAATTCTCGAAGGTCTATAAGGACCGCCATGGCCTGACCCGGCCCGAATGGCGCACGTTGTCGGGATTGGGACAGCGCGGCACGATGACCGCGACGGAACTTGGCGAGCAGTCGGCCATGCACAAGACCAAGGTCTCGCGCGCCGTGGCCGAGTTAGAACGGCGGCGCTGGCTGGTACGAACACCTGACGAGAACGACCGCCGCGTCGAGCACTTGACGCTTACCAAAGTCGGGCTTGCAGCCTATCGCGAGATGGTGCCGCTGGCGCAGAGTTTCGAGCGGGAACTGCTGGCGAAACTTGGCGTGGACGAACGTGCGGCGATTGTGCGTGGGGTGGCGGCGCTGGAGAAGGCGTTGGAAGAAAAGTAGCGCTGAAAGAATGGGGATAGGCTGGCGGGACAGCGTCCCCTCTGTCCGGCAGGACAGAGGGGGCGCCTCGCGCAGACGTTTCACCGGATAGCGCTATGCGCGCCGTTACCAGTCCATCACCACCTTGCCGGAACTGCCGCTGCGCATCGCATCGAAGCCGGCCTGGAAATCGTCGATGCCGATGCGGTGCGTGATGAGCGCCGAGACGTCGAGCGGGCCCTGCACCAGGGCGATCATCTTGTACCAGGTCTCGAACATCTCGCGGCCGTAGATGCCCTTCAAGTGCAGCATCTTGAAGATGACCTTGTTCCAGTCGATCTCGAAACCAGTCGGGGCGATGCCGAGGATGGCGATCTTGCCGCCATTGTTCATGGTGTCGATCATGTCGCGGAAGGCGGGCGCGGCGCCCGACATCTCCAACCCGACATCGAAACCTTCCGTCATGCCGAGTGCCGGCATGACGTCGCGCAGCTTCTCCTGCGAAGCGTCGACGACATGCTGGACGCCGAGTTTTTTGGCCAGCGCCAGGCGCACCGGGTTGATGTCAGTGATGACAACCTTGCGTGCGCCGACGCACTGCGCCACCAGCGCGCCCATGATGCCGATCGGTCCGGCGCCGGTGACCAGCACATCCTCGCCGACCAGATCGAAGGACAACGCCGTGTGGACCGCATTGCCCAGGGGATCGAAGATCGCGGCAATCTCGTCCGGCACGTCGTCGGGGATCGGCACCACATTGTGCTGGGGAATGGCCAGGTACTCGCCGAAGGCGCCGGGACGGTTGACGCCGACGCCGAGCGTGTTACGGCACAGATGCCCCCTGCCCGCGCGGCAGTTGCGGCAATGGCCGCAGACGATGTGTCCCTCGCCCGACACCCGCTGGCCGACCTTGTATTCGGTGACCGCGGCACCAAAGTCGGCGACCGTGCCGACGAATTCGTGGCCGGTAACCATCGGCACAGGAACCGTCTTTTGCGCCCACTGGTCCCAGTTGTAGATGTGGACGTCGGTGCCGCAGATTGCGGTCTTCTTGATCTTGATCAGCACATCGTTCGGGCCGATCTCCGGCACCGGAACCTCTTCCATCCAGATGCCCGGTTCGGCCTTGGCCTTCACCAGTGCCTTCATCATGTTCGACATTCTCTTGTCCCTTGAATCTCTTGATCCGGAATCGCTTTTCGCTACCGGCCCTTCAGGAAATCACGCCCAATTCCCTGCCGACCGCTCCGAACGCTTCCACGGCCCGGTCGATGTCGGCGCTGGAGTGCGCCGCCGACATCTGGGTGCGGATGCGGGCCTGGCCCTTCGGCACCACAGGGAATGAGAATCCAATGACGTAGATACCACGCTTCAGCATGCGCGCCGCCATCTCCTGCGCCAACGTGGCATCGCCCAGCATCACCGGGATAATCGGATGGTCGGCCCCGGCCAGCGTGAAGCCAAGCTTGCCCATCTGGGACCTGAACCGCGCCGCATTGGCATATAGGCGCTCGCGCAATCCGTCGCCATTGCGGATCAGCTCGAACACCTTGATCGAGGCGCCGGCGATCGCCGGCATCAGCGTGTTGGAGAAGAGATAAGGCCGCGAGCGCTGGCGCAGCCAGTCGACCACCTGCTTCTTGCCCGAGGTGTAGCCGCCCGAAGCGCCGCCGAGCGCCTTGCCGAGCGTGCCGGTGATGATGTCAACCCTGCCCTCGACACCGCAATGCTCGGCCGAACCGCGCCCATTTTCGCCGACGAAGCCGACCGCATGGCTGTCATCCACCATGACCATGGCGTCGTATTTCTCGGCCAGATCGCAGACGCCTGAGAGATTGGCGATGATGCCGTCCATGGAAAACACACCGTCGGTGGCGATCAGCCGGAAGCGGCAATCCTTGGCTTCCTTCAATCGCGCCTCGAGATCGGCCATGTCGTTGTTGGCGTAGCGGAAGCGTTTGGCCTTCGACAGCCGGACGCCGTCGATGATCGAGGCGTGGTTCAGCGCATCCGAGATGATTGCGTCTTCCTCGCCAAGCAGCGTCTCGAACAGGCCGCCATTGGCGTCGAAGCAGGAGCCGTAGAGGATGGTGTCTTCCAAACCGAGGAAAGAGGAGATCGTCGTCTCGAGTTGCTTGTGTTCTTCCTGCGTCCCGCAGATGAAGCGTACCGAGGCCATGCCGTAGCCGTAGCGGTCGAGCGCCTGCGTGGCCGCGGCGCGCAGCTCCGCGCTGTCGGCAAGGCCGAGATAGTTGTTGGCGCAGAAGTTCAGCACTTTCTCGCCGCCGACCTCTATCTCAGCCGACTGCATCGAGGAAATCACCCGCTCGGACTTGTAGAGCCCGGCGGATCTCAACCCTGCAAGCTCGCTGTCGATATGGGAGAGAAATGCTGCGGTCATGATCGGGCCCCGTTTGACGTCGGCAGACTGTCGTCCCGCCCGCATAAAAAATCCATCGCAAAAGCGACCGGATCAGGTGGCCGGGCAGCATCAGCTGGGACGTTCCGACATTGCCCAGGTGACCACCCGGAAACGCATGGGCCGACGAATGCTCAAATGCGGGCCGGCCGCGAAAGAACCCGATAACCATTTCGTGATCTTTCCGCCTCTCGTCCGCGCCGGCCGGCCGTCGATTTCCAGTCCTGTTAACATTTGCAGTTCAATGGTGCTCGAATAAATCCGTTGGCGAGAGGACCGCCCCCGAACATGTCTCAGCAGCCGGTGCAAACCGTTTCAGGCAAGCTCATACTGCTGATCAAGGCTGGCTACTGGCTGGCGCTGCTGATCATTGCCGCCATGGTCGCGGCCTCCTTCGTCCTGCTGCAGCAGACGATGGCCACGCAGCAGCACAACAACACCTTGCTCGACATCGTCGGTACGCAGAAGACGCTGTCGCAGCGCATCGTCTTCCTGGCCAACGCAACGGGCGCCGCCTCGCGCGACAAGCAGCCGGCGCTGGTCAGCGCGCTGAAGCAGGCCACGGCGGAGTTCGAGACGAACTACGATCTGCTGCTCAAGCAGACGGGCGCGGATCCGCAATCGCCGGCCAAGCTCGATGCGAAGTCGATCCAGAGCGTGCTTTTCGCCAAGCCCTTTCATCTGGACTATTTCTCGGTTGGCCTGATCGCCAATGGCGACCGGCTGGTCTCCGCACTGGAATCGCAGCTCAATCTTGGCGACAATGGCGGCTACAAGGGCGGCGCCGAACGCGTCAATCTCGATGCCTCGGTCGCCAATGCCACGCTGTCGGGCTATGCCGCGCTCGGCCAGCGCATCAGCGCCGATGCCGACGAGCGCTCCGAAAAGCTGCTCTCCCTCCACCGCACGCTGTTCTACGCCACACTCGGCGTCATCCTGCTGGTGGCGCTGTTCATCTTCAGGCCGATGTCCAACGCGATCCTGCGCAAGACGCGTGAGTTGGTCGACGCGCGCAATTCGATGGCCTTCATCGCGGTGCATGACGGCCTGACCGGCCTGCACAACCGCACCTTCCTCACCGACCATTTCGAGACGCTGATCAAGGGCGCGCATCGCCGGCGCGAGCGCCTGGCCGTAGTCCAGCTCGACCTCGATCGCTTCAAGCAGATCAACGATACGCTGGGCCACGCCGCCGGCGACTATGTCCTGGTCGTGACGGCACAGCGCATGCGCGATTCCTGCCGCGCGTCGGATCTGTGCGCGCGGCTCGGCGGCGACGAATTCGTGATGATCCTCAACGGAGCCGGCAGCACCGAGGACATCAACATGCTCGCACGGCGCATCCTGGTGCATATCAATGAGCCGATCGTGTTCCAGGGCACCACCATTCTCCCGGGCGCCAGCGGCGGCATCGCGGTCTATCCGATCGATGCCGACAACGCGCAGGACCTGCTCGTCCATGCCGATCTGGCGCTCTACTCCGCCAAGAAAATGGGGGGCGGCAACTTCTCGTTCTTCTCGGAGGAACTGCGCCGCGAACTCGACTACCGCAAGCAGCTCGAACATGACATCAAGGTCGCCATTTCCGAAAAGGCGTTCCAGGTCTATTTCCAGCCGCAGGTCTCGCTGACCGACGGCACCATTAGTGGCATCGAAGCGCTCGTGCGCTGGAATCATCCCGAGCGCGGCATGATCTCGCCGGGCGAATTCATCCCGGTGGCCGAGAAATGCGGCTTCATGCCGGAGATCGGCCGCATCGTGATCAGCAAGGCGATCAACGAGGCCGCCGAGTGGAACCGTGCCGGGATTGCCTTCGGCCGGCTTGCGGTCAATGTCTCGGGTACCGAGTTGCGCGAGCATGATTTCGATGCGTTTTTGTTCGATACGCTGGAGAAAGCCGGACTGCCGCCGCAGAAACTGTCGCTGGAAATCGTCGAATCCGTCATTCTGGACGACGAGAAGACTGGCATCGCGGCGAAGCTGCGTCATATCAGGGCGGCCGGCGTGCATCTGGAACTCGATGATTTCGGCACCGGCTATGCTTCGCTCAGCCACGTCAATCCCAACGAGATCGACAGGCTCAAGATCGACCGTCGCTTCGTGCAAAACATCCACGAGAATGGCGACAACTCCAAGATCGTGCGCGCCATCACTGAACTTGCGCGGGGGCTGGGCATCTCCATCGTCGCCGAGGGTGCCGAAACCGAGGCCGAGCTCGATTCGCTGATGGCGATCGGCTGCGACCAGGTGCAGGGCTATTCCATCGCCTTCCCGATGCCGCATGACAAGGCGCTGGAATGGCTGACCGCCCGCATGCCGAAGAAAGCCAGGCTGACGGTATTGCAGGGAAGCCTGGCGTAACCCGGCCAGCCTTGACAAGCAGCCGCGGAAATGGCGGCCTGTCCTGACCGCGAGGGGATAGCGGCTCCATGACATTCTTTCGGCTTGCCCTGGCAGCCATGTTGATGTCGGCGTTGCCTGCCCATGGCGCGGATCGCACCATCTATCTCACCTTCGACGACGGTCCGCTGAACGGTACAAGCAACATCCTCGACGTCTTGGAGGCAGCGCGGTTCCGGCAACGCTGTTCATGGTCGGTATGCATGCCGAGGCCAGTGCGTCCAACAGGCCGGCATTCCTAGCTCTCTACGTTTTTTCGCAACGCCGCAAGCACCTGCGCAAATTCCGCCAGACGCTCGTCTGGCAGCCCTTTGCGAAGCCGCTTGTCGAAGACGAGTGCCGCTTGCCGCAACGTCTCGAACAGCGCTTCTCCCCTCTCCGTCAATTCGACCAGGTGAACCCGGCGATTGACGGGATCGCGCCGCCGTGTCAGCAGGCCCTGCGCTTCCATCGCGTTGAGATGATGGGTCAGCGTCGCGCCCTGGATGCCGATCATGCCGGCGAGTTCGCGCTGATTGGCAAGCTCGCTCGACTTGACAGACAGCAGCGTGAGCCAGACCGGCAATGTGCCGCCTGCTTCAACCAAGGCAGCGTCGAAGGCTTGTGCGACAAGCTTGGCGGTTCGGCCGAGATTCATGCCGACCGGCGGGCGGTCAAATGGTGTCATGATCTGACAGTAGAGCAAGCAGTGGGAATGTGAAACTTGGCTTCGTGATTGACATCTAACCGTTAGATATCTAATTTTGCCTTATTGATGGCATCGCAGCATGGTTGCGGTGCGTAGGCGGTGGGCGAATGAGAGGAATGCGGTCATGCAGTATGTTTATATCGCCGTCATCGGCCTGCACGTCATGGCCGGCGTCTTCTGGGCCGGCACGACCATCGCGGTTGGCCGCGATCCGGACATCCGGGCAGAGCGGTTCTTCCGGCCGCAAATGGGCGCGGCCGGTTTGGCTTTCCTGACCGGTTTGCTGCTCTGGTATTTCTTTCATGAGGGTGCTTTTGGCTCGATGGAAAAGGTACTGGCGCTCGGCATTTTGACGGCGCTGATCGCCGCCGGCGTGCAAGGCGCGCTTGTGGGCTCCGCCAGCAGGCAGCTTGCCGGCGCCGATGCCGCGACCCAAACGGCGCTGCGCGCGAAAATGACCAGGGGCGAACGCATCGCCGGCGGGCTGCTGGTCATCACCGTGCTTTGCATGGCGACCGCCAAGATGTTTTAGAATCGCACGGCCGGTGAAAGCCGATCATGCGCGGCGCGCAACGGACCAGAGCGGCAGGTGGCTCTCCTTGCAAAGGCCGTTGCGCGCCACCTGATCGTGATCAAATCCTGATCCCGAACCTGATCCCATCATAGATGGCGGCGTGGATGTTGCGCGAGGCAACCGCGTCGCCGATGCGCAAGAGCACGAAGCCGCCATCCGCGTTGCGCTTGGGAAAAATGTCGCCGCCGTTGACCAGCCGCTCATAGTCGACCGCACCACCGTTCTTCGACAGCGGTTTCAGCGAAAGGTACAGATCGTCGAGCGGCGCCGTGCCGTGCTCGACCACCACCTGGTCGACCCTGCGCTCTCCGCGCCAGCCATCGGCGAAATCCGAAGCGAGTTCCGCGATCAGTTGATTGCCTTCGCGCCGCACCGAGCGCAGGCGGGTATTGATGGTGACGGTGACGCCCTTTTCCTGGAAGGCCCTGACATAGGGTACGTGGTTCATGCCGCCCATTTCGGGGGCGAAGAAGCGTTCCGGCGAAACCAGTTCCAGCTTCGAGCCGCTGTTGGCAATCAGTTCGGCCGCGCCCATGCCCTGATGGCCGCCATTGTCGTCGTAGAGCAGCACATTTTCGGCCGGCTTGACGCTGCCGGCCATGATGTCCCAGCTCGAGGTGACGAGATTGTCGCCGGAGGCCAGCGGCGGGTTCTGCGGCAGGCCCCCGGTGGCGATCACCACGACGTCGGGCGCCAGCGCCAGAACATCGTCCTGTTCCGCCCAGGTGTCATAGCGGATCTCGACGCCGAGCCGGTCGAGTTCGGCCAGCCGCCAGTCGATGATGCCGATCAATTCCTTGCGGCGCGGGTTCTGGGTCGCCAGACGCACCTGGCCGCCAGCTTGTGATGATGCCTCGAGGATCGTGACTTGATGACCGCGCTCGGCTGCGACGCGCGCCGCCTCCAGCCCACCAGCGCCGGCGCCGACGACCACCACTTTCCGCTTGGGCCCTTCCGTCTTGACAATGACGTGCGGGATATCCGCCTCGCGGCCGGTCGCCGCATTGTGAACGCATAGCGCCTCGCCGCCTTCATAGATGCGGTCGAGACAATAGGTAGCGCCGACACAGGGACGTATCTCGTGCTCGCGGCCCTCCATCACCTTCTTGATGATGTGCGGATCCGCGATATGGGCGCGTGTCATGCCGACCATGTCGAGCTTGCCGGTGGCGATCGCATGGCGCGCGGTGGCGACATCGGAAATGCGCGCCGCGTGGAAGGTCGGGAATTTCGTCGCCGCCCTCACCTCGCCGGCAAAATCGAGATGCGGCGAAGACCGCATGCCGGTCACCGGAATGACCTTGGTGAGCGCCGCGTCGGTCTCGATCGAGCCCCGGATGATGTTGAGGAAATCGAGCTTGCCGGAGCCGGCCAACCGCCTGGCGATCTCGACGCCCTCCTCCTTCGACAGGCCTTTGTCGAAATCCTCGTCGGCGACCATGCGGATGCCGACGACGAATTTCTCGCCGACCGCCGCGCGCACCGCATCGAGCACCATGTTGGTGAAGCGCAGGCGGTTGTCGAGCGAACCGCCATACTCGTCATCGCGATGATTGGTGGCGGGCGACCAGAAGCCGTCCATCAGATGGCCGTAGGATTCGAACTCGATGCCGTCGAGCCCGGCCGCCTGACAGCGCTGGGCGGCCGACGCATAGTCGGCGACGATGCGCTCGATATCCCACTCCTCGATGGTCTTGGGGAAAGCGCGATGCGCCGGCTCGCGCACCGGCGAAGCCGAGAGCACCGGCAGCCAGTCGGCCTTGTTCCAACCCGTGCGGCGGCCAAGATGGGTGATCTGGATCATCACCTTGCAGTCATGCTCGTGGCAGGCATCGGTGAGTTCGGCCAGCCACGGCACGATGCGGTCGTCATAGACGTGCAGATTGCCGAAGGCAGCCGGGCTGTCCCGCGAAACGATCGCCGAGCCGGCGGTCATGGTCAGCGCCATGCCGCCCTTGGCCTTTTCGGCATGGTAGAGCCGGTAGCGCTCCTTCGGCATGCCGTCCTCCGAGTAAGCCGGCTCGTGGCTGGTCGACATCACCCGGTTCTTCAGCGTCAAATGCTTGAGCTGGTAGGGTTGGAGAAGCGGGTCGTTGCTGGTCATCGTCTTCCTGCCGTTTTAATTTGTGCTAATGAGCGGCAAATCCAAGGGAAACCGCATATGATCGATACCAAAAATCTCACCCAGCTCGGCACGCACGTCGAGACGCCACAGAGCCCCGAAGCCGCGGTCCTGGAAACCGTGCCGTTTTCGCGCGGCGACGGGCCGCCGGCGATCGTGCGCTTTACCTGCCCGGAATTCACCTCGCTCTGCCCGGTGACCGGACAGCCGGATTTCGCCCACATCGTCATCGACTACGCACCCGATGCCGCCCTGGTGGAATCGAAGTCGCTCAAGCTGTTCATGACCTCGTTTCGCAACCATGGCGCCTTCCATGAAGACTGCACGGTGATGATCGGACGCCGCATCGTGGCCGCGACCAAGCCGCTCTGGTTGCGCATAGGCGGCTATTGGTATCCGCGCGGCGGCATTCCGATCGATGTGTTCTGGCAGACCGGCGCTCCGCCCGAAGGCGCCTGGCTGCCGGATACCGGCGTCGCCCCCTATCGCGGGCGCGGCTAGTTCGGCCATCATTCGCACTGGTACTGGCTGAGCGCCCATTCGCCGGTCACCGACAAAAGGTCCGCTATCTTCCATTCGCCATCGACCTTCTTGAACTTCCATTCGAGGCGGTGCGGGTTACCGGCGACGACGAAGGCGACGATCACCTTGGCCTGGTCGCCATTGATCGCTTCGAGCGTCTTCAGGCTCTTGTCGATCTCGGCCTTGTCGTAGTCCGCATTGTCGAGCGCCATGTTGGGGTCCAGGCACTCGCCCTGCCCGGATTTGCGCAAGGCATCGCTCTTGTCGAGCACGGCTTTCGCCGGATCGATGAAATGGCCGCGCTGAGCAGGATCGACCTCCAGGCCGACCTGATCGTAGAACGGCCGCACCACCGCTGTCGGCGACCCCGGCTGGATTGGAGCGGCAGGCTCGCTTGGCGGCGATGCGACGGGTGGGGTCGGCGGCTCCGCGGCGCCGCCAGGCGGGGTTGCCGGCGGCGTCACGCTGTCATCGGGCGCGGTCCCGGCCGGAGCTTTTGCCGGCGGCGCGCCCAACAGCCCCTGAGCGGCCGCGCCGTTCAAGTCCGCCGCCAGCAGGCACACGGCCGAGAACAAAAGAAGCGTGCGACCGGCCATCGCATCACTCCGGATCTTGGCCCGCCATGCATTCGAGCTGGCTCAGCGTCCAGTCGCTGGTCTTCGATGCAATGTCCGATATCTTCCACTTGCCGTCGACCTTCTTCAGCGACCAGTGCATTTCGCGCTGCGAATCGTCTCCTTCCGGAAAAAGACTGAAACTCGCCACCACCTGCGCCGTATCGCCCTCCACCGTCTCGGACAGCTTCAGTGTCTTGGAAAGGGCCTTCTGGTCGAAATCCTGCGCGTCGAGGCCGGGGTCGAAGTCGATACAGGCGACCTGGTCCGGATTCTTCTTGGTGGCCTGGTCGTTGAGGTCGAACAGTTTCGTCACCGGCTCGGTGAAGCGATCGCGGTATTGCGCGTCGGCCTCGAACTTGACCTGCGGGACATAGAAGAACTTCACGGCGTCGGACGCCGGGCCGGCCAATGCCGCGGCTGGTGCGGCAATCGACAGGATGGCAGCGAGCAGCAGTTTCATGGATTTCCCCGAATGCATGGATTTCCCCGAATGTTTGACTGCGGAAGGCAATCAATACCACGCATCGTGCATATCGGCTTTTTTTCGGCTCATGAAGCCTCCGGGCGGCGCGTCTGCTTGCATAGATCAAATCCAACGATCCTTAGTCTCCGAAAGTGGCGATCGGCGCGTTGAGTTGGGAGCGCTCAGGCTTGACACCGAGCCCTGGGATCTGCGGGACGCGTATATGCCCGTTCTCGATCACGATCGGGTTTGCGGGATCAGTATGCCCTTCGATGTACTCCTGCGCGATCCAGGCTCCCTCAAAACGTCTCGGCTCGACGGTAGCGGCGAGGTGGACGCATGCCGCGGCGATGACGTCTCCGCCCCAGGCATCGTCGCAGCTGTGCGGAAGAGATCGTATCGCACACAGGTCGCGGACCGTGGCCATCTTGGTCAGACCACCAAGACGGGTGACCTTCAATCCGAATCCGTCGGCGATACCTGACGAAACTGCCCGAAGCACGGCATTCAAATCCTCGGTACTCTCATCGAGATAGATCGGATGCGTAACGCGCCCTTTGAGACCAGCGACTTCCTCCATGGTGTTGCAAGGCTGTTCGAACACGAACGGGATTGCCTGGCAAAGCCGATCGATGTGCAGCGCCGCGGCAGCGGTCAGGCCGCGATTGGCGTCGACGGCTATGCGGGCCCTGAAGCCAACCGCCTCCCATACTTTGTGCACAGTGGCGACGTCTTGTTCGAGATCCCGCCCGCCGATCTTGATCTGAAGCCGTGGATATCCGGCATTGACCTTGTCGGCGGCAATACGCGCGGTCTCGTCCGGAGCACCGACGGTCGTCGAGTAGTATGACGGCACGCGATCGGTGAGCGCACCACCGAGAAGTGTTGAAACAGGGACGCCCAGCCACTGGCCGGCGAGGTCGAGGAGAGCTATGTCCAAGGCCGCCTTGGCATAGTTGTGACCGTTCAGCCGTTCGTCCATTCGTTTGGCGAGGCGGCGCATGGACGCTGTGTTCTCGCCGATAAGTCCCGGCGCTATTTCAGCAATTGCCGCTCTCGCGCCGAGAGCATGCTGGGGTTGATAAACAGGGCCGATCGGGCAAGTCTCACCCCAGCCTGACAGTCCATCCTCGGTGGTGACTTCAACCAGCGTGCTGTCCAAATTCTGCACGGTGTCGCTGGCCATCCGGTAGGCACCGCCTTTAACAGGCAGAAGCATCTGATAGACTTTGATTGACCTGATACGCATTCAGACATTAGCCTCGTTCATGCCTTGCCTGGTCTGGCGCCTTTCGCCATGGTCAAAGACCAAGCGCCACCTTGCGCCCGTCATGAATGGCAAATGCCGCCTGTCTGGAGGCGGTACAATCGCCGATGGAGGTATGCGCAATTCCACGCCTTTCGAGCTCGATGGACAGGCTGTCCTGCGCCATGCCGGTGGTGGCGAAGACCAAAGCGTCGGCCTCGACCTGCTGCTCGGTCCCGTCGAGCAGCGAAGCGATCCTGGCCACCCTGCCGTCCCAATGAACGACGGCGCTCTCGGTCACAAACCGCACCTTCAGCTTGACGAGTGCCCGTCGCAGCGGCGCATCGACGGCCATTCGCTGAAGCTCTTTGCCGACCAGGGCGTCCGGTGTCACAAGCGTTACATTGTGACCATCCTCGGCGAGTTTCCAGGCGGTGCCGCAGCCCTTCCAATTGCCGCCATCGTCCAGCAAGAGAACATTTTTTCCCGGCCTCGCCTCGCGCGCCATCACCGCTTCGGCCGAGAGCACCGGACCGCCGCCCGGAACGCTCTCCCAATGCGGCAAGGCCCGCTGGAAAGCGCCGTCCGGCGGCATCGAGCCGGTCGCGACGATGACGTGATCGGCGCCTTCGCGCTCGACATCGTCGGCTTCGACATACTGCCCGTAGCGGATGTCGACCTGGAGCTGGCCGAGCTGGCGCTCATACCAGTCGATCAGGTCCAGAATCTGGGCACGGCGCGGCTGCAGTCCGGCAAGACGGAACTGCCCCCCAAGGCGGTCGGATGCCTCGGCCAGCGTGACGCGATGGCCGCGCTCGGCCGCGGCGCGCGCCGCTTCGAGACCGGCCGGGCCGCCACCGACGACCAGTACGCGCTTCGGCTGGCCGGCCGGAGCAAAGCGGTCGCCGCCCCACTCCCATTCCCGCCCCGCGGAAGGATTGATGACGCAGCTGATCCAGTAGTCACGGCTGCGCCGGCCCCAGCACATCTGGTTGCAGGACAGGCAGCCGCGAATGTCCTGCGGCCGGCCGGCGGCAGCCTTTGCAGCCAGATGCGGATCGGCGATCTGCCCACGCACGATGGAAACGAGATCGGCACGGCCTTCGCTCAGCACGCTCTCGGCGTTCTCGGGCGTGCGGATATGGCTCTCGGCGGTGATCAACGCGTGACGCACGGTGGATTTGAGCACGGACGCCAGGTCGGCACCGAGCTTCTCCGGGTAAACAAAGGTCGGCATGATCTTGTAGAAATCGAAGTAGGAACCCGTTCCGCAAGTGACATAGTCCATCAAGGCATCGCGGTCGTGGAGGTCGATGATCTCGGCCAGCGCTTCGCGCTTCAGCGCCACTTCGACTTCGGGCTCATCATTGATCGCGAGACCGATGATAAAATCATCGCCGCATTCCCGGCGAATCCTGGTCATCACCTCACGGCTCATGCGGGTGCGGTTTTCGAGGCTGCCGCCCCATCGGTCGTCCCGGCGGTTCGACCAAGGTGTCCAGAACTGGTCCAGCATCGAATGGTACGCCGCCCAGACCTCGACGCCGTCGAAGCCGGCCTGGTGGCAACGGCGCGCGGCCTGGACGAAGCCGTCGATCGTTTCTTCGATCTCGGCTTCGGACATCCGATGCGAGCCGTCGGAATCGTGGTAGCTCGGCAGGCCGGAAGGCGACCAACCGGGGTGAAACGAGTTGTCCGCGTCCGCGTGCTGACCGACATGGTAGAGCTGCTGGATGGCGACGGCGCCGTTGCCGCGGATCGCCTCCGTCACCTTGCGGAAATACGGGATGACGCGGTCATCGGACGGGCTGAAATTGCCACGGGTAAGCACGGCGGCCTGATGCACGGGCATCGGCTCGACCACGATCATGCCGGCCCCGCCGATGGCGCGTTCGGCGTAGTAGCCGACATGGCGTTCGGTCGGCAGCCCGTTCTCGGCCATGTTCGCCGTATGGGCTCCAAACACGATCCTGTTGCGCAATGTTTTGCCACGCAAGGTGGCCGGCTCGAACAAACGTTTGAAGACCCGGCCGGACATGCAAATTCTTCCCCATCGGCGGCATTGCGCCGGCGCAAGGGAGCGCCGGCGCTGTGTGGCAGAACTTCTGGCGTCAGGCGTCCAGCCAGACGTTCTGGAGGTCCATCTCGAAGGTCTGGTGGACGCCGTAGTTCTTCACCTTCTTGTTCGTGTGGCTGTAGAGCTTCTGCCAGAACGGCTGGATGATGACGCCGGAGTCCTGCAGGATCTGCTCGACATCCTTCATCACCTCCTTGCGCTTGGCGACGTCGATCAGCGAGAGCGCCTGCTTGAGCTTGGCGTCGAAATCGGGATTGGAATAGGCCGATTCGTTCCACGCCTCGCCGGTGCGATAACCCAGCGCCAGCACCTGGACACCGAGCGGGCGCATGTACCAGATGGTCATCGAATAGGGATATTTCGTCCAGTCGTTCCAGAAGGTCGAGCCCGGCAGCACCGTGCGCTTGACCTTGATGCCGGCGTCACGCAGCTGGCCGGCGATCGCGTCGCCGGTGTTCTTCTGCCAGTCGTCCTCGATGGTGATCAGCTCGTGCTCGAAGTCGGCCTGCCCGGCGTCCGCCATCAGCTTCTTGGCGCCGGCGGCGTCGCGCTCCTTCTTGGGCAGGGCATAGTATTCGGGATGGATCGGGCTGACATGGTGGTTCTCGCCGACCGTGCCGCGGCCGTTGTAGCCGAGCTGCAGCACCGCGTTGTTGTCGACCGCCATCTGCAGCGCATTGCGAACGCGCTGATCGTCGTATGGCTTGTGCGTGATGTTGGTGCGGGCAACCAGCGTGGTGGCGGTCGCGACCTCCGACTTCTGCAGCCCCATCTTGTCGAGAATGTCGATGAAGTCGGCGGGCGACTCGAAGTTGAGGTCGATTTCACCGGAATCGAACGCGTTCACCGTGGCGTTGAAATCGGTGCCGTAGTCGATGAACTCGATGCCGTCGAGTGGCGCCTCGCCGCCCCACCATTTGCCGTTCTCGCGGCGCTTGACCACCGCCTTCTGGCCGACGTCGTAAGAGACCAGCTCAAACGCTCCCGTGCCGATCGGCTTCTTGATTGGGTCGGCGCCATCGGCGTCGAAATTGCGGTGCACGATGAGCGCCGGATAATCGGTGAAATTGGGAATGAGCGAAATATCGGGCTCGCTGAGCTTCAGCTTGACCGTGTTGTCGTCGACCTTGGTGATGGCGCCGTCCCTGGCCTTGCCGGTCTTGGCATCGATCAGCGCACCGACGCGGGCCGCCATCGAGTTGCCGGCGACGCCCTTCTCGCACCAGCGCGTCACATTGTGCACCACGTCATCGGCGCTGAAGGCATCACCATTGTTCCAGGTGACGCCCTTGCGCACATGCAGCGTGTATTCGGTGGCGTCGTCGTTGATGTCCCAGCTTTCGAGCAGCACCGGCTCGAAGGTGAATTGCCTGGTGTAGCGCACCAGCGGCTCCAGCCAGCAACGTGAGATATTGGCCAGTTCCACCCAATCGTAAGTGCGCGGATCCTTCTGCGCTTTCACCGCCATCGAGACGTGCAGCGTCCCGCCCTTCTTCGGTTCCTCGGCCACAGCTTGCGTCGGCGCGGCGAGGCCGATCATGCCATAGGCAAATGCCGTCGACGCACCAAGCGCGCTAGCCAGCGCCAGGAACTCGCGCCGGTCCATGCGACCCGCCTTCGCTTCCGCCGCCATCGCTTCGATAGCGGGCGGCACACGATCGCCGTTGCTTCTGAAAATCGTCATGTCATTCTCCCCTTGTTGTTCCCGTGAGGTCTTTGCCTGCTTTTTCAACTAACGCTGTCAGGCAGTTTTTCCTCGCGCCGCGCGATCAAATCCTTGAGACCGTCGGCAATGCCCTCGTCGAGTTTCGGCTCCTCATAGTCGGCAAGCATGTTGCGCGCCTTCTCGCGGCCGCGCGTGTCGTGGTCCTTCGCCCCTTCCGCCTTCCATTGTTCGTAGGAGTTGAAGTCCATGATGCTCGGCATGAAGAAAGCCTTCTCGAAATGCTCGAGCGTGTGCTGGGTGCCGAGGAAATGGCCCTGCGGCCCGACCTCGCGGATCGCTGCCATCGCTTCCTTGAAATCGTCGAAAGGCAGGCCGCCGGCATATTTGTACCAGCCGACAAGCTGTTCGCAGTCGGTGGCGAATTTCGAGTAACCGCAAGTGAGACCCGCTTCCAGCCATCCGGCCGAATGCCAGATGTAGTTGGCGCCGGCGAGGATGGCTGCATGCATCAGCATGTTCGCCTCATAGCCAGCCTGGGCATCGTTGAGCTTCGAGCCGACATGAAAGCCCGATGTGCGCCACGGCAGTTTGTATTTCCGCGCCAGCGCACCCATCAGATACATCATCTGGGCGGCCTCCGGCGTGCCGCCCATGGGAGCGCCGGTCTTCATGTCGACCGTGACCATGAACTGGCCGTAGATCTGGGGCGAACCGGGACGGATGAGCTGGGTCAGGGCCACGCCCGCGAGCGCCTCGGCATTGACCTGCGCCACCGCGCCGACGGCCGACGCCGCGGTCGAGGCGCCGCAGAGCGCGAACGGAGCCAGGATCAGCGGCTGATTGTGGCTTGCATAGACCCGCATCGCATCGATCATGGTGGCGTCCCAGACCAGCGGCGAATTGCAGTTGGTGATCGCCACCAGCACCGGGTTTTCGCGGACGAACTCCTCGCCGAAGACGATTGCAGCCATCGCCATCGTGTCCTCGGCGCGCTCCTTGGACGTCACGATGCCCATGAACGGCTTGTCGGAATGTTTCAGCGCCGAATGGATTATGTGCAGATGCCGCTTCGGCACGGCGATTTCCATCGGCTCGCAGATGACCGAACTCGAGGAATGCAGCGCCGGCGCCATGTAAGCGAGCTTGTGGAAATTGTTGAGGTCGGCAAGCGTGCCGTAGCGCCTGTTGTTGTCGAGGTCGCGTATGTAGGGCGCGCCATACATCGGCACGAAGATCGAGTTCTTGCCGCCAACGCGGACCGTGCGCTCGGGATTGCGCGCATGGAGCGTGAATTCGGATGGGATTTTCGAGACGAGCTCCATCAGCAGCGCGCGGTCGATACGCACGCGCGTTTCCCTGACATCGGCCCCAGCCGCCTTCCAGAGCTCGATGGCTCCGTCGTCGCGGAATTCGCAGCCCACTTCTTCGAGTATCTTGAGCGACTCCTCGTGGATCAGTTCCACCGCCTCATCGGGAACGATCTCATAGACCGGGATCTGGCGCACCAGGGTCGGGAACGAGGCAATCGGCGCGCTCCTCATCGCCTTGCGCCCGAGACGGCCACCACCACGGCGATGGGTTTGCTCGGTCAATTCAGTGGCCGGTGCGTTCATGGAGCCTCCATCCCTTCGATCCCGGTCAACTTAGCGAGGTGAAATTCGACTGTGACGCTGGAAAATCCTGATCTCTTGTATAAGCTGAGCTTATGCGAAGCCTTCGCCACCTCCTGCCCTCCGCCGGCAGCCTGATCGTCTTCGAGGCGGCCGGCCGGTTGTCGAGTTTCACTGCCGCCGGGCGCGAGCTCGGCATGACGCAGGCCGCAGTTTCCTATGCCGTGCGTGGGTTGGAGGAACAGCTTGGCGCCACGCTGTTCCAGCGCCGCCACCGCCAGGTCAGCCTGACCGAGGCCGGCGAGCGCTTCCATGCCGACGTCTCGCTCGGTCTTTCCCACATCCGCAAGTCGGCGGAGGACCTGCGTCTGCAGGCGACTGGTGGCCATGTGACGCTCGCCGCCTCGACGGCCTTCGGCTCGTTCTGGATGATGCCGCGCCTGCAGCGGTTCCGCGACGAACTGCCGGGCATCGATCTGCGCATCCAGACCGGCGACCGAGATCTCGACATCATCGCCGAAGGCATTCCGCTTGCCGTGCGCGGAGGCGTGCCACGCGACTGGCCGGACTACCACTCGCTAGCGCTCTCCGACGAAGAGATCTTTCCGGTCGCGGGTCCCAGTTATCTGACGAAATTCGGCCGGCCCGAGACCGTCGAGCAACTGGCGACACACCGCCTCATTCATCTGGAAGAGCCCTATCGCGAGGCCCCGAACTGGGACGAATGGTTCCAATCGGCCGGAGCCAGTCTCCGTAATGCGGAGCGTGGCTTGCGCATCAATGACTATGCGATTGTGATCCAGGCGGTCATGGAGGGGCAAGGCATCGCGCTCGGCTGGCGCCACCTTGTCGAGCGGCTGCTGTCGACCGGGCTGCTGGTGCCGGTGACGGACCACATCATGAAGACGGGCACCGCGTTCTACGTCATCTGGCCGAAGAACCGCGAGCTCAGCGACAATGCGCGCAAGGTCAGGGATTGGCTGCTGGCGCAGGCGTAAAGTGGCCTCGCGCGCGCCCACCGAATCCGTGTAAGATCAGAGCATGCCCATCCGCCAGCTTTCCGAAACGATGATCAACCAGATCGCCGCCGGCGAAGTCATCGAGCGTCCGGCGAGCGTGGTCAAGGAACTGGTCGAGAATGCGCTCGATGCCGGGGCCAGCAAGGTAGAAGTCGTCACATCGGGCGGCGGGCTGAACCTGATCCGCGTCACCGATGACGGCTTCGGCATTCCTGAACGGGAACTGGCGCTGGCCATCGCACGCCACTGCACCTCCAAGCTCACCGAGGATATCAACGACATTCGTTCGCTCGGCTTTCGCGGTGAAGCGCTGCCATCGATCGGCTCGGTGTCAAGGCTGTCGATCCGCTCGCGCACGGCCTCTAGCGACAGCGCCGCAGAGATCGGCATCGAGGGCGGCCGCGTCCTGCCAATCAAGCCGGCGGCGGCCAATCGCGGCACCACGGTCGAGGTGCGCGACCTGTTCTTCGCCACGCCGGCACGGCTGAAATTCATGAAGGGCGAACGCGCCGAAAGCTCGGCCATCAGCGACATCGTCAAGCGCATCGCCATCGCCTTCCCCACGGTGCGTTTCACGCTGGCCGGTTCCGACCGCACGACTCTGGAACTGCCGGCTACCGATGACAGCGCGGACGGCAGCCTGCGCCGGGTCGCGCAGGTGATGGGCGCCGACTTTCCCGACAATTCCATTGCCATCGACGCGATGCGCGAAGGCGTGCACCTGACCGGCCATGTGTCGATCCCCTCCTTCACCCGCGCCAACGCATTGCAGCAATATGCCTATGTCAACGGCCGCCCGGTGCGCGACAAGCTGATCGCCGGAGCGATCCGCGGCGCCTTCGCCGACGTCCTGCCGCGCGACCGCCACGCGGTGACGGTACTGTTTCTTTCGCTCGATCCGGCCATCGTCGACGTCAACGTCCATCCGGCCAAAGCCGATGTCCGCTTCCGCGATCCGGGCCTCGTGCGCGGGCTGATCGTCGGCGCGATCCGGCAGGCATTGGCCGATGCCGGCATCCGCTCGGCCACCACCGGCGCCGCCGGCATGATGGCAGCGTTCCGGCCGGGCAGCCCGTCCTATGCGCATCCCGGCCCGGCCAATGGCCATCGCAGCTACGACGCGGCCTATCGCGCTTCAGGCGCCGCCGGCTTCGATCCCGCGCGCTCGCCGCAGCGGCCGCTCGACATGCAATTCGAAAGCCCGGGCTTTGAACGCACCGGCGCAAGACAGGGCGGATTTGGCGAAAATGAGCAAGCCGCGTTCGATGCCGGCCCGCTTGCCAGCGCCGATGCGCGCGCCGGGCAGAGCGAGGCGGCGGAGACGCTGCTCGGCGCGGTGCTGGGGGCCGCGCGCGCGCAGGTGCATGAGAACTATATCGTCGCCCAGACCAGGGATTCGCTCATCATCGTGGACCAGCACGCGGCCCATGAGCGGCTGGTTTACGAGGCGCTGAAGAACGCGCTGCACGCGCGGCCGGTGCCGTCACAGATGCTGCTTCTGCCCGAGATTATCGACCTGCCGGAGGAGGACGCCGAGCGGCTGGCCGTGCATTCCGAAACGCTCGCCCGCTTCGGCCTCGGCATCGAGCGTTTCGGACCGGGTGCGGTCGCCGTGCGCGAGACGCCGTCGATGCTCGGCGAGACCAACGTCCAGCAATTGGTCCGCGACCTTGCCGACGAGATTGCCGACAACGATACGGTCGAGACGCTCAAGGAACGGCTGGACAAGATCGCCGCCACCATGGCCTGCCATGGCTCGGTGCGCTCCGGGCGGCTGCTCAAGGCCGAGGAGATGAACGCCCTGCTGCGCCAGATGGAGGCGACGCCGGGTTCCGGCACCTGCAACCATGGCCGCCCGACCTATATCGAGCTGAAGCTGGCCGACATCGAGCGGCTGTTCGGACGGCGGTGAAACGGCTGCCCGGCGGCCAGCCCTCACTTCCTCCGCTGATATTTCCTTGTCCGTGAATTGAAGACGTAATCGACCGCGGTTCCGGCGCCACCGCCTCGAAAATTCACGGAAATGACGTCCTTGCCTCGCTCCACCCATTTCTCGACGTTCATATAGATGGTCGTCATCAGCATGCCGGCACTGCACGCATCATCATCGGCGAAGGTAATTTCCTGGACAACCTTGCGGCTGCTCTTTTTGATGATACGCATTTTTTCCATGCAAAGGCCGGCGCTGGTATTCGTGTAAATTCCCGAAAACCTGTCGGTGGCTGTCTGCGCCCAGAAGGAAATCTCGACGGTGCCGTCGATCTTCGCCTCGCCGGTGTCATCCAGGCTCGCTATTTTCTTGAGGGTGACGGGATATCTATCCGTGCCCCTGCTCCAGCTTCCGGTCACAGCGTTTCCATTGAGGTCGAGGGAGAATGGGCAGCTTGTGGTATCCACAGCGGGTCTCGGCCCCTGCACAATTATCCGATAGAATTCCTTGTCGTCTGAAATCTCGCAAAGCACGAACTTGGTGCCGGTGACCGTGCCATACAGCGCAATCGGGCTCTGCTTCGCGTCGTAGAAGTAGCTTCCATCGACCTTTGGCGCGCTGCCTAAGCTATCATATGTCTGTATGGAGAAATGGATGGGAGACGGCCCGAGGAAACCCTCGTAGTTTTCCACGTGGTACCAACCCGCGACGGCTTTCGCGTTAAGCAGCAACAAGCAAACGACCGTTGAGATAAAACGTCTTCCCATCCCGACCTCGCAGCGCCCGCGACGACCATCCGCCAAGACCGAGTGACAGTTGCCTTGCCTTGCGGCAGCCGTCAACTGGCGATGAAATCGGTGGTTCCCGACACGAGTCAGGGAAAGATCGCAAGCTTTTGAATCAGCGTTTCAAATTCACCACGATGACACCGCCGAGCGCCAGCGCGCCGCCGAGGATGCCGAGCAGCGTCGGCACCTCGCCCAGCCAGAAGAAGCCGATCAGGGCCGACATCGGCGAGACCAGATAGAGGAAGTTCGAGGCACGCGCCGCCGGCAGGCGCGACAGCGCGGTTGCCCACGCCGCATAGGCAACCAGGCTCGGCACGATGCCGAGATAGATGACGGCGCCGACGCCGGCAGTGTTGGCGACAGCGGCCTGCTGCAGAGCGGTGGGCAGGAAGGGCGCCAGGCAGAGCGCGCCGAGCACCATGTTGGACGCCGCGATCGTCAGCGGATGATGACGGGCAAACAGCGGCTTCTGGACGATGGTGTTGACGGCCGAGCAGAGGGCCGAGCCAAGTACCAGCAGCGCGCCGGCATTGAAATGAAGGCCATGCCCGTCGGCGACGGCGATGATGCCGATGCCGGCGAAGGAGATGACCGTGCCGATCCAGGCCAGGCCGGAGAAGCGCTCGCCGAGCAGCGCCATTGCCATGATGGCGGTAAAGATGGGACTGACATTGATGATGAAGCCCGCCGCTCCGGCCGAGACCGTCAGTTCGCCAAAATTGAGCATCGCCGTGTAGAGCGCGACGAAAATGGCGCCGCCAAAGGCGAAGCGCCAGAGATCGCCGATCCCGGGCAGAGCCGGACGCTTGACGGCAAGGAAGATCGCCGCCGGCACGGCGGCGATGGCAAAGCGCAGGGCGCCAAGCTCCAGCGGCTGAAAGGCGGCGAGCCCGGCCCGGATCGCCGGGAAGGCGGAGGCCCAGCCGATCACCGTCAGCGCCACGGCAATGGCTGCCGTGGTGTCCATCCGCTGTGTCGAATTCAACGTGCCTGTCGTCGTGCTCATCCCAGTGCCTCGGATTCTTCAGGTCTCGGGAGCAGGAAACGCCTTTCCAGGTCAATTGACAAACGACCGAATCGAGGGTCACCTGTGAGCATGGATCACAGCTCGAACAGTATGCTGCCCTTGGAGACGTTGCGCGCTTTCGACGCGGCGGCGCGCACGGGGAGCTTCTCGGCCGCCGCCGAAAAACTCAACCTCACACATGGCGCGGTCAGCCGGCAGGTCGCCAAACTCGAGGACTGGCTTGGCCTGAAGGTTTTCGAGCGCGGCGCGCGCGGCGTGACGCTGACCAACGAAGGCAATCGCCTGCATCTCAGGACCACCGAAGCCTTCGCGCTGATCTCGGTCAATTCCGACCGGTGGGTGGAGCCGCGCGGCACCGCGGTGGTGCGCCTGGCCTCCATTCCTTCGGTGAGCGGCCTGTGGCTGATGCCGCGCATGGCGGCGCTGGAGAACGATCCCACCCGCCTGCGCATCGTGCTCGATGTCGACAACCGCCAGGCCGATCTCGCCGACGAAGGCATCGATCTGTCGGTGCGCTGCGGTCGCGGCCGCATCCCGGGCCGTGTCTCGGTGCAACTGTTCGAAGAATATCTCTTCCCGATCGCCTCGCCGGGCCTCGCACGGGAGATCGGCAGCGGCGATCCAGCCCGGCTGCTCAAATTCCCGCTGATCAACGATTCCGACGCTTCGGGCTGGCGCGCCTGGTTGGCCGCGCAGGACATGGACTACCGGCCGCGCCCGCAAGACCGTCGTTTCGAGGATTACAATCTGGTGCTCGATGCAGCGGCTCATGGCCTCGGCATCGCGCTGGCGCGGCCGCCGCTCACCGAGCACCAGATACAGTCCGGCCGCCTCGTCGCCGTTGACGATCGCACCGTGCTCAATCCCGTTTCCTACTGGCTGGATCGTCCGGTGGGCCGGCCGCGCGCGGCCGCCGCGGATCTCGCCAGGCGCATTGCCGAACAGGCCGGGCTTGCTTCGGCAAGGCTGGAAGCTTTCCTGCAGGATGACGATTAGGCGCTGACGCATCTCGGAGAATGCGTGACGGCCTCTATCGGAAATCGCGTGACTCGCTTAACGGAACAGCAAAAGCACGATCGTGGTGGTTGCGGCCGAGACGATGGCCGTCACGATCGATATCGTCCACAGCGACGACGGAACTGGCTCGGATCGGGGAGCATGGCCCGCTGGACGGATGGAGGCGCCGCGCGGTTGCGGCGCGTTGGCATTGGCCGCGACCAGCACCGCGGCCGAAGCGACGGCCGGCGAGAATGTGGATAGGGCCGGCGGCGCCGCGAGTTTGGGGGGGCTGTCGTTGGCCGTTATCCGCGGCGGAGCGAAGCCGCGCGAAGCCTGATCGGTGTCCGTCCCTGCCCCACCCGTCGAGGCCCGTGCCAATGCATGGTGGGTGGCGGCGTCAGGTTCCATGACGGCCCGGTAGGCATCCTCGATCTCGGGGGAGGACAGGCGTTGCGAGGTTTGACCGGCCGGCCGCGGTAGCGAGCCTTGCAGCGCCTGGGCAGCGAACTGCGCCGATTGCACCATCGCGGGCGCCGCCGGCTGGACGAGCGCCTTGACCAGAGCCGCGGTCGCGGGATCGGCCCTGGGCGAAGGCACCGGCCCGGGAATGAGCGCTTCTTTCAGCAAAGACGTCATACTGGCATTGGCGATGTCCATGGCGCTTCCTGACAACCATTGTGCCATACCGCAATATTATATGAGCATTGCGCCAAGCTTGACCTTGCCCACGATTTATGGCGATTGAATCCCGATGAACTCAAGTACCGCTGCATGATGAACCGTTTCGAAGGCCCGGGCGGCAAGGAAGCCCGCATCCGCTATCTCGATGGCGATTTCCAGGTCACCAGCCCGGGCTCGTTCGTGCGCTGCGCGGTGACGGGCGAAAACATCCCGTTGGACGAGCTGAAATACTGGAGCGTCGCCAGGCAGGAGCCTTACGTGAACGCCATCGCATCGCTGCGCCGCGAAATCGAGGTGCATCCGGAGTTGCGCAAACGGAGTTAGAGCGGCCCAGCGTTTGATAGAATCTGACCCGCTCTCCTTCATTGTTTTACGCAATTCCGGACTGAAGACCGCCACGCACTTTTTCCTGAAGTAGCTTCATCTCCTCAACTTGCGCTGCCGCCAGGCATCCAGCGTTTCCTCGATGATGCGTTCGGGCACGTGATCAAGCTCGAACACCGTGTCGATTTCCAGCACGTCGAGACGGTCGAGAAAGTCCTGCGGGGCGCCGTGACGCAGCCGGGCGGCGTCCTTGGCGGTGGTGATCAGGCCAAGGCCTTCGGCGCGTGCCGTCGCGGCCAGTTCGGCAAGCTCGTCCTCGGCGTAGAAGTGATGGTCCGGAAAGGGCCTGGACAGGACCACTTCGCCGCCGGCGTCACGCACCGTGTCGAAGAACTTTTCGGGATGACCGATGCCGGCAAAGGCCAGGAACCGCTTTCCGGCAAGCCCGGCCGTGCTGCTCGGCTCCGTGTGGGCCTCGAAGATCGGCCGGCCGGCACGCGCGGCTCGGCGGACCACGGCATCGGCGGCCGTGCCCTCGCCCATCTTCAGCAGCCCGCTGGTGAAGACCAGCTGGTCGACGATCTTGGCCCTGAGTGGACCGCCCGGGATGACGCGGCCATTGCCGATCCCGTAGCGGGCATCGACCACGACCAGCGCATAATCGATGTGGATGCGCGCGCTCTGGAAGCCGTCGTCCATGATCAGGAAATCGCAACCGTGTTTTTCCAGCAGCAGCCGGGCACCGGCGGCACGGTTCGGCGTCACCGCCACCGGGGCATGTTCGGCCAGCAGCAGCGGTTCGTCGCCGACATGCCTGGCGCTGTCGTGGCTGACATCGACGACATGCGGCTCGGCGAAGGAACCGCCGTGGCCGCGCGACAGGAACCCGGGCTTCAGATGCATGCGCTTGGCCTGTTGGGCGAGCGCGATCGCCACCGGCGTCTTGCCGGTGCCGCCGACGGTGAAATTGCCGATACACAGAACCGGCGCCTGGATCTTCTCGCGCCGGGCCCGCCGCATGCCGCGACCGGCAACCAGCGCGTAGACAGCCGACAGCGGCGACAGCGCCAGGACCTTCCAGTCCGGCTCTTCCCACCAGAATGGCGGTGCTTCGGAGGCCATTCTAACGCCCGTTGGCGCCCTTCAGGCGCGCCTTGACCACCAGCGGCTGGATATAGGGTTCGAGCGATTTGAGCGTGCGTGCCAGTGCGCCGCGCATCTCTTCGACAGTCGCGATCCCCGCCGCCATCATCTCGTGGCGCGCCACTTCGTTGGTCAGGAGGAAATTGACGGCGCCGGCCAGCATGTCGCGGTCGCGCACCAGCTTGGCGCCGCCGCTGTCGAGCAGGCGCTGATAGGCCTCGCGAAAATTCTGCACGTTGCGCCCGGCGAGAACGGCGGTGTCGAGCATGGCCGGCTCAAGCGGATTCTGGCCGCCTTCGGAGGTCAGCGAGCGGCCGACGAAAGCGATTTCGGTCAACCGGAGATACAAGCCCATTTCGCCGATCGTATCGCCAAGCAAGATATCGGTATCGGCCCCGATACGGTCGCCCTTGCTGCGCCGCGCGACTTTAAGGCCCATGCCGGAAATCTGCGCGGCAAGGGCTTCGGCCCGATCGGGATGGCGCGGAACGACGATCGTCAAAAGGCCCCGGTGACGCCTGTGCAGCGTCGCGTGAACTTCCGCGGCGACCACTTCCTCGCCATCATGGGTCGAGATCGCCGCCCAGGTCGGGCGATCGCCGATCTGCCGCTGCAATGTGCCAAGCGCTCGCAAGTCGACCGGCGGCGGGTTGGTGTCGACCTTGAGATTGCCCGACACCGTGACCGGCCGGGCGCCGAGCGCCCGAAAACGCTCGCCGTCGACGTCGGACTGGGCAACCACGTGGGCCAGATTCTCGAACAGCGCCTCGGCGATGTTGGCCCGCTTCTTCCAAGACGTGAAGGAGCGATCGGAGAGCCGGCCATTGACCAGCACCTGCGGCACGTGGCGGGCACCAAGTTCGAGGATGGTCATCGGCCATATCTCGGATTCGGCGATGATCGCCAGATCGGGTTTCCAGTGATCGAGGAAGCGGCTGACCGCCGGCTTCAGATCGAGTGGCACATATTGGTGAATGATGCGGTCGCCGAGCCGCTCGTCGACGACCTGGGCCGAGGTGACCGTACCGGTCGTCAGCACGATGTTGACGCCATAATCGAGGATGCTTTCGACAAGCGGCACGACGGCCAAGGTCTCGCCGACGCTCGCGGCATGGATCCAGATCACCGGGCCCTCGGGGCGCGGCCGTCCGGCGACGCCGTAGCGCTCGCGGCGGCGATTGCGGTCTTCCTTGCCGCGCGAGGTGCGCCAGGCGACATAAGGCCCGACCAGCGGGTAGGCGGCCGCGCCGGCAAAACGGTATGCCGACAACATGGTGCGGGCCCAGCGGCCGCTCACCGCGGGCCATCCACGAGGCGGTAGGCCTCGGCGGTCGCGGCATTGAGGGCGGTGGTGATTTCCTGGCGCTTGCGTTCCATTTCGGCGTCATCGGCATCCGCCGCCACGAAGATCGGCGTGCCGATGGTCACGGCGGAGCGGCCGAAGGGCAGGTTGATGGTGGTCTTGTCCCAGCTCTTTTCCAGCACCTTGCGGCGGCTGGTGGCGATGGCGACGGGCAGCAGCGGCCGGCCGGAGAGGCGAGCCAGGAGAACGATACCGAGCCCTGCATCGCGCGGGGTACCGTGGGGAATGTCTGCGATCATGGCGACGTTCTTGCCTGATGTGAGCGACTTTTTGAGGGCGATGAGCGCCTTGGCCCCGCCCTTGTCGAGATGCCTGGCATTGTCGCGCCCGCCCGAACCGCGCACCGCCTCGATGCCGAATTTCTCCAGCATCAGGGCGTTGAGCTCGGCATCGGCGCTACGCGACACCATGGCAACCAGCGGCTTGCGCTTGGGGTAATAGGCCGGCGTCAAAAGATGCTGGCCATGCCACAGAGCAATGATCCCCGGCTCGAACTCGGCATAGGCGCCGCCCGAAAAGCGCGCCGATCCGGCGACCAGGGGGCTGGTCGCGCGAACCAGCCGCACGAACTGCGCGAGCAGGCTGGCAATGGCGTTCTTGACGAATCGCGACTGCGCGAGCGGTTCGCGAATCCTGCGCCAGAAGGCCTTGGTCGTACGGCTGCGGCCCCTGCCCGTGGGCGCGGCCTCGCCGGCTGGCTCTTTCGCCAGATCATGCTCCATCGGAGTCAACCGGTGGCCTTGCTATCGGGATCCAGCAGACGGTGCAGATGAACGACGAAATAACGCATATGAGCATTGTCCACGCTGGCCTGCGCCTTGGCTTTCCACGCCGTGTGCGCGGATTGATAATCCGGATAGACGCCGACGATGTCGAGCGCATCGAGATCGCGGAACTCGGTGCCGCCAAGCTTCTTCAGTTCGCCGCCGAATACCAGATGCAAAAGCTGTTTCTTTCCGTCTTCCGCGGCCATGTCGGTCCTTCACATATCGTGAGTTTGTGACAGGTCTAGACCAAAGCCGCCGACTTTGGAACCTTCGAAAAACGCTTTCAGCCATCCAGCCCGGCTATGACGTCGACCAGCACGGCCAGCAGTTCGCCGCTGCCGGCCGCGAGCGCACCGTGGCGGGTCACCTCGCCGGCATAGGACGGCGCGTGGCCATGCGGGTCGAGCAGTTGGCCACCTGCCTCGCGCAGGATGAGGTCTGCGGCGGCGATGTCCCAGTCATGCGCGTTCGGCTTGACGAAGGTGCCGTCGAGCGTGCCACTGGCGATCATCGCCAGGCGGTAGGCAAGCGAAGGGCTGTAGGGCGCCCGTTGCAGCCGCTCCTGCCAGCCGGCCGGCATCAGGTCGATCAACTGCTTCAGGCCGGAAATCTCGGGCTTGTCGCCTGGCTTGCGCACCGCAATGCGCTTGCCGTTGCGGAATGCGCCCTGGCCTGGCAGCGCGGAATAGGTCTCGTCCATCGCCGGGCATTCGAGCACGCCGGCGAGCGTGCGGCCATTCTCGACGACGGCGACGCTGACGCACCAGGCGCGCTGGCCTTCAAGGAAGCCGCGCGTACCGTCGATCGGGTCGACAACGAAGGTGCGGCGCGCCGAAAGCCGCGCCGGGTCGTCGGCCGTCTCTTCCGACAGCCAGCCATAATCCGGCCGTGCCGCAAGCAACGTCTGGCGCAGATACGCATCGGCGGCATGATCGGCTTCGCTGACCGGCGAGGTGCCGCCCTTCATCCAGACCTGCGGATTATTGCCGAAGTAGCGCATGGCGATGAGACCCGCCTCGCGGGCGGCGTCGCGCAGCAGCGGCAGGTCCAGATCGGCACCGGCGGTGGTCAGCTCATGCTCCGGCAAGGGTCATGCCTTCGATCAGGAGCGTCGGGGCGGCGGTGCCGAAATTGCGATCAAGGTCATTCGCGGGCATCATGTTGAGGAACATCGTCTTCAGGTTCGAGGCGATGGTGACTTCGGCGACCGGATAGGCAAGCGCCCCATTTTCGATCCAGAAGCCCGAAGCGCCGCGGCTGTATTCGCCGGTGAGCATGTCTACACCCTGGCCAAACACTTCGGTGACGTAGAAGCCGCTCTTGAGCGAGCCGATCAGGTCTTCCGGCGACCTTTCGCCTGGCTCGATGGCAAGATTGGTGGAAGACGGTGAGACGGAGGAGCCGCCGCGCGTGCCGCGCCCGTTGGTGACGAGGCCGAGCTCCCGGGCCGCCGATGTCGATAGGAACCAGTGATTGAGGACGCCTTTTTCGATCATCAGGAGCTTCTCGCCCTCGACGCCTTCGCCATCGAATGGGCGCGAGGCCTGGCCACGGCGCCGCAGCGGCTCGTCGGTGACGGTGATGGCGGACGCGGCCACCTGCTTGCCCATCATGTCGCGCAGGAACGAGGTTTTTCGCGCGACGGAAGCGCCGTTGATGGCCCCGGCGATATGGCCGGCAATGCCGCGCGCGACGCGCGGGTCGAACACCACGTCGACCGATCCGGTCGCCGCCTTGCGCGCGCCAAGGCGACGCACGGCCCGTTCGCCGGCCCGGCGGCCGATATCCTCGGCCGCGTCGAGATCGGCAAAATGCTGGCGCGAGGAGAATTCGTAGTCGCGTTCCATGCCGGTGCCCTCGCCGGCGATCACGCTGGCCGAGCGCGAAAAGCGCGAGGCGACATACTGGCCGAGAAAACCGTGCGAGGTGGCCAGAACCAGCCCGCCCAGCCCGGCGCTGGCATTGCTGCCGGCCGAATTGGTTACGCCGTTGACGGCGAGAGCCGCCGCCTCGGCCGCAAGGGCCGCCTCCTTCAACTGGTCCGCCGACACTTCGGTTGCATCGAACAGGTCCAGATCGCGCGTCTGTCTGGCGAGCAGCGCGGGGTCGGCAAGACCCTGGTAGGGATCCTCGGGGGACACTTTGGCCATGGCGACGGCGCGCTCGGCAAGGGCCTTCGGATCGGACACTGCGGTGGCCGATACACTGGCCACACGCTGGCCGACGAACACCCGCAGCGAAACGTCGTCGCCCTCGGACGCCTCTGTGTTTTCGACCTTGCCAAGCCGCACCGAAACACCGGTCGAGCGGCCACGCACCGCGACGGCGTCCGCGGCATCGGCGCCAGCGCGTTTGGCGGCCTCGACCAGGGCCGCGACACGGTCCGTCAATTTCGCGGCGTCGAGCTTGTCGGTCATGCACTTGATCCTGTTTTCTTCAGCCTGTCCGGAAGGCAGGTGCTGCCGCACCATCTATTGTTCCACTGCCGCTTGTGCAATGGCCGAAGGGCAATCAGGATGTTGCGACCAAATCGCCATCGAAGCGCCCGCAAAGAGCGGACGTCGCGGTTTTTGCCTATCTGGAGCCTTCGCCATGACGCCTTTCCATCTTGCCTTTCCAGTCCGTGATCTCGATGAAACCCGAACTTTCTATGGCGAGATACTGGGCTGTGCGATCGGCCGCTCGTCGGCGACCTGGGTCGATTTCGACCTCTACGGCCACCAGATGTCGGCGCATTTGCGGCCGCAGGCCGCGCAAGCTGCAAGCGACGGCAAGGTCGACGGCATTTTGGTGCCGATCCCGCATTTCGGCGCTGTGCTCTTGATGGACGACTGGCAGCGTCTGGCGACACGGCTGGAAGCGCGCGACGACATAGACTGGCTGGAGCGGCCGATGGTCCGCTTCAAGGGCGAGCCCGGCGAACAAGCGACATTGTTTATCCGGGATCCCTCGGGCAATGCCTTGGAATTCAAGGGCTTTCGCTCGCTGGAGCAGGTATTCGCGCATTGAGATCAAAGGGGCGGCAGCCCGTCTTCAAGATGCCGCGACCGGAGTCCAGATCACGTCCTCGATCTTCTGCGCGCCGGTCGCCAGCATCACCAGCCGATCGAAGCCGAGCGCGATGCCGCTGGCCTGCGGCATGATGGCCAACGCGGCGAGGAAGTCCTCGTCCAGCGGGTAGCGCTCACCATAAACGCGCTCTTTCTCGTCCATCTCGATGACGAAGCGCCGGCGTTGCTCGGCCGCGTCGGTCAGTTCGCCAAAGCCGTTGGCGAGCTCGACGCCGCAGCAATAGAGCTCGAAGCGTTCGGCGACGCGCGGATCCCTCGGGCTCGGCCGCGCCAGTGCCGCCTCGGCGACCGGGTACTCGCAAAGAATGGTCGCGCGGCCGAGGCCGAGATTGGGTTCGATCTTTTCCACCATCACGCGGCTGAACAAATCGGCCCAGCTGTCGTCAGGCGCGGTGCGCAGACCGGCCTGGATCAGAGCGGCATGCAGCGCGTCCCGGTCCGTGCCGCCGTCGGGCGCGACCGTGGCCAGCAGATCGATCCCGGCGTGGCGGCTGAAGGCGTCCGCCACGGTCAGTCGCTGCGGCTCGGAAAACGGATCGCAGTCGCGGCGCCTGAAAGAGAAGTGCGTGGCCCCTGCCCGTGTCGCGGCCAGCGCCAGCAGATCGCCGCAATCGCGCATCAGGCTTTCATAGGTCTCGCCCACCCGATACCATTCGAGCATGGTGAATTCGGGATGGTGCAAGGGGCCGCGCTCACGGTTGCGGTAGACGGCCCCCAGGCTGAAAATGCGCTGCTCCCCCGCCGCAAGCAGTTTCTTGCAGGCGAATTCCGGCGAGGTGTGGAGATAAAGCGGCGAGCGGACGCCATCCGGCCCGACCGCTTCGGTGGCGAAGGCCGCCAGATGCGCCTCGTTGCCGGGCGAGACCTGCAGCGCCGCCGTCTCCACCTCGATGAAGTCGTTGCGGGCGAACCAGTCGCGCAAGGCAGCCGTCATCCCGTTGCGCAGCATCAGGCGCGGACGGCGGTCGGCATGGACATGCGGCGTCCACCAGGGCGACGCGGCGGTCATCAGCGCGCTTCGGTTCGCCGAGGGGGCTGGCGGTTCGCGCCAAGATGCGCTAGGCCCCCATCCAGCGCCGCGCAAGCCGGCAAACGCCAGTCAACTCTCGCAGGATTTAAAACCGTGGTGAAAGTCATCGCCAGTTCGCTCCGCAAAGGCAATGTCGTCGACAAGGACGGCAAGCTTTATGTGATCCTCTTCGCCGAAAACATCCACCCCGGCAAGGGCACGCCCGTGACGCAGCTCGATATGCGCCGCATCGGCGACGGGGTGAAGGTGTCGGAGCGCTACCGCACCACCGAACAGGTGGAGCGCGCCTATGTCGAGGAGCGCGAGCACACCTTCCTTTACGCCGATGGCGAAGGCTATCACTTCATGAACCCGGAAACCTACGACCAGGTGGCGGTGTCTGAAGCCGTGGTCGGCGACGCGGCGCCCTATCTGAAGGAGGGCATGCCGGTGCAGGTGTCACAGTTCAACGGCATCGCGATCGCCCTGGTGCTGCCGCAGCGCGCCACCTTCGAAGTGGTCGAGACCGAGCCGACGACCAAGGGCCAGACGGCATCGTCTTCCTACAAGCCGGCCGTGCTTTCCAATGGCGTGCGCACCACCGTGCCGCCGCACATCGCGCCTGGCACCCGCGTCGTGGTGATGACGGCGGACGGGTCCTATGTGGAGCGGGCGAAGGACTGAGCGAGGCGGAGGCATTGTTGCCGCCTCGGCATGATGCCCCGCCGACACGGCACAAAGTAGCCTCGCAGTCTCGCTGACCGCGATCACGACCTGGCTGGTGTTCTTGTCCTTTTTGCCTCGACGTTGGCGGAACGCCGTTCAATTGCGACCTCCACCTCCCGCTTCAGCCGATCCTTGATTTCAACCGTCTCGCTCATCAGGGCCTCGATCTTCAGGAAATCGAGGACGCGGTATTTCGACACCGCCGGGCGGACCAGTATGTCGGGCTGGCACTGTTTCAGCTTGTTGGCGATGATCGACTGCATCATCAATTGCGTGGCGCCGAACATCAGGTCGACGGAGGTCGGCTGCTTGCGGTCGGCCTCTTCCGGCGCGCCAACCACGTCGACGCCGATGATGATATCGGCATCCTTCTCGATCAGGTCGAAGGGCACGGGGTTGTAGATGCCGCCGTCGATCAGCAGCCTGCCGTCGCGCGTCACCGGACGGAAGACGGCAGGAATGGCGGCAGAGGCCGCAAGGGCGGAATGCAGGTCGCCATCGTCGAACACGGCGAGCTTGTGGCCGAAATAGTCGGTTGCTGTCACCTTCAGCGGGATTTTCAATCCGGCGAAGGATTCGGGAATAGCCTCGGGCAGAAACGCCTTCAGGATGCGCTCGACATTGAACTGGCTGACGCGGATGCCATTTTGCATGGCCTCCGCGATCGTGCCCGGCCGCGCCCGCCACATGCGGCTCGCCACCTCGGCACGGCGGCCGAGGATCGAGCGGGCATAGTCGTGGATATCCTTGCCGGTCATGCCCGAGGCCATGCCGGCGCCCATGATGGCGCCGATCGACGAGCCGGCTATCGCCACCGGCTTGATGCCGAGCTCGTCCAGCGCCTCGATGACATGGATATGCGCCAGACCGCGCGCGCCGCCACCGCCGAACGCTATGCCGAAAGTGGGGCTCATCCCTTGCCGGCTCCCGCCAGCGGCGGCCCGACCACCATGATGGTCGGCTCGGTCGTCAGCAGCTTCTTCGCCGCCGCCTTGACCTGATCGATCGTCACCGCGTTGATATAGCCGGCCCGGCGCTGCATGTAGTCGATGCCGAGATCGTCAATCTGCAGCTCGACAAGCGTGGCGGCGATAGAACTCGACGAATCCAGATTGCTGATCGCATAGGCGCCGATCAGATATTTCTTGGTCGCCGCCAGTTCGGCTTCGGTCGGGCCATCCTCGGCCAGGCGCTTGGCGACGTCGCGCACGATAGCGAGCGTCTCGGCCGCGCGACCGGAGCGCGTCCCAGTGGTGACGATCAGCGCATTGGCATGGTCCTGGTTGACCAGAGAGGAATTGACGCTGTAGGCGAGCCCGCGCTTTTCGCGCACCTCCTGGAACAGGCGCGAGGTGAAAGTTCCACCGCCGAGGATCTCATTCATCAGCACCGCCGGGAAGAAATCCGTCGCCTTGCGCTTCACGCCCGGCCAGGCGAGCTGCAGCGATGTCTGCGGCAGGTCGTAATTGACCTCGATATGCTGCGCCAGCTTGGGCTCGATATCGGCTACAGGAGCGAGCGCCTGGTCCCGCGGCAAGTCGCCGAACACCATGTCGAGCTTCTTCTTCAGGGTCTCGGGGTCGATGGCCCCAACCACGGCGACATGCAAGCCGCCGCGCGCGAACACCGCCTTGTGCAGGGCCTCGAGATCGGCCTGCGTGACGGCGGCGATGCTCTGCCTGGTGCCCTGGTCGGAACGCGAATAAGGGTGGTCGCCATAGACGGCGCGCGCCCACCGGTTCTGCGCCACCGTGTCGGGATCGTTCTCGTTGGCGATGATGCCGGACAGGACCTGCGCGCGGATGCGGTCGATCGGCGCCTGGTCGAAGCGCGGCTCATTGACCGCCAGACGCAACAGGTCGAAGGCTTCGTCGCGCTGTTCGGCCAGCATGCGCATGGAACCGTAGATGCCATCGCGGGTCTCGTCGAAGCTCATTTCGGCCCCGGCATCATCGAGCTTGATCTGGAAGGCTTCCGAGTCGAGCGGGCCGGCACCCTCGTCGAACAGGCCGGTCATCAGGTTGGCGAGACCTTCCTTCCCCACCGGATCCTGCGTCGAGCCGCCGCCGAAGACGAAGCGGACGGCGACCACCGGCACGGAATAGTCCTCGACCAGCCAAGCCGTGACGCCTTTCGAGGAGGTAACGGACTGGATCTCCATGGCGCGGGCGGCAAGCGCCGGCAGAACCAGGAAGAGCACGGAGAGGAAGAAGGTTGCGAGGGCGTGGAGGGCCTTCCCTTCTCGCGCGAGGGGAGAAGGGGGAGCCTGGCGGGGAGACGTCAACGCGCCGCTAAACTGGTTCGTCATCATCAATTCCCCGCCTGTTGCTGCGGCAAGAGATAGCCGGTCGTCGAGCGGCCCAATACCAGATAGCGCGCGGCAACGGCCTTGACCTCGTCGGTGGTGACCTTGCGGATGCGGTCCGGCCATTGCTGCACGTCCTGGACGTTGCCGCCGGTGGCAAGCGTCGAGCCATAGATGTTGGCCATGGAATCCTGCTTGTCGCGAGCAAAGATCATCGACCTGACATAGCGGTCCTTGGCTTTTTCGAGCTCGTCCGGGGTGACGCCGTCGCTGGCGATGCGCGCCACTTCCGCATCGACCGCGGCTTCGACGTCGGCCAGTTTGGCGTCACCGCGCGGCGCGCCGTAGACGGTGAAATTGGTGTCGTCGAGCATGGTGCCCTGGAAGTACGCACCGGCGCCGGAAGCAATGCCCTGCTTGACGACAAGGGCCTGGTAAAGCCGGCTGCGGTTGCCGCCGCCGAGGATCTCGGCCAGCAGATCGAGCGCTTCGGCCTCGCCGGGCTTCGCAGTTTGATAGGAGGGCACGACCCATTGTGTCGAGAAACTCGGCACGCTGACGCGAGCGTCGGAGAGCGTGACCGTGCGCCTGGTGTTCTGCTCCGGCTCGACCGGACGGACGCGCGGCGGCAGGTCCGGCCCGCGGGCCACCTTGCCATAGGTCTTTTCGGCCAGCGCCTTCACCGTGTCCGGTTCGACATCGCCGGTCACGATCAGCACGACGTTGTTGGGCCGGTAGTATTTGTTGTAGAACGCCACCGCGTCGGTGCGGTTCAGCTGCTCCATCTCCTGCATCCAGCCGATGACCGGGATGCGATAGGGCTGGTTCTGCCATAGCGTGGCATCGACCTCTTCGTCGAGCACGGCCTGCGGATTGTTGTCGATGCGCGAGCGGCGCTCCTCCAGGATGACATCGCGCTCGGTCTTGATGACGTCATCGGTGAGGATGAGGTTGCGCATGCGGTCGGCTTCGAAGCTCATCATCAGCTCGAGCGCCGACGGTGCCACCGTCTCGTGGAAAGCGGTGTAGTCGTAGGAGGTGAAGGCGTTGTTGGAGCCGCCAATGTCGGAGACGGCGCGGTCGAACTCGCCGGCCGCGTGGTGGGCCGTGGCCTTGAACATCAGATGCTCGAAGAAATGGGCGATGCCGGATTTGCCCGGCGGCTCGTCGGCGCTGCCGATCTTGTACCAGACCATGTGGGTGACGATCGGCGCGCGGTGATCGGGAATGACGACCACTTCCATGCCGTTGTCGAGCAGGAAGTCCGTGACCTTGAACTCGGCCGGCACTGTGCTTGGCAATACGGGGCCGTCCGCCAGGACGGGGGCGGTCATGAACAATGCCAGCGACGTCGCCAGCAGCGTGGCCCGAAGCCATTCAGTCCTTGATGTCATCGATGGCTCCGGTTTCATGCAGCGACGATAGGCAAGGCGCTGGCGACAAGCAAAGTGAATTGTTGGTCATGTTGCCGGCAAAGGCGGCGGCAAAGAGGCCACGGCTGAAAGCAGGCCTCTCAGGCAGCTTCGATGAAGCGGATCACGGTCTCGCCATAGTTGCGCTCATCAAGCACGGAAAAGCCCGGGCCTGGCTCGAAGGGAACCACCGCCGTCTCCTCGACCACACAGAGTGCGCCTGGCCGCAGCCAGCCGCCGGCCTGGGCCGACCGCAGGGCTAGCTCGCCAAGGCCCTTGCCATAGGGCGGATCGGCAAAGACCAGGCCGAACGGCGCCAGCGTGCCCGCCTCGCCAAGGCCGGTTGCGTCGCGGCGGAAGATCTTGGTGCGTCCGGTCAGGCCGAAGGCTTCGACATTGTCGCGGATCAGACCACGGCCCTCGGCCGATTCCTCGATGAAGACGCCATAGGATGCCCCGCGCGACAGGGCTTCCAGGCCAAGCGCGCCGGTGCCAGCGAACAGGTCGAGCACGCGCGCGCCGTCCAGTTGCCCGGCAAAGCGATGCGCCAGAACGTTGAAGACGGCCTCGCGGGTGCGATCGGTCGTCGGGCGGATGGCGCTGCTGCGGGGCGTCGCCAGCGGACGCCCGCGAAACTCACCGCCGACGATTCTCATCTTGTCCGGGGGCCCTTGGGGCCGCCGCGCGGCCGCTCGCCGCCACCGGCGCCTCCTGGACGCTCGCCACGCGGCTTGCCGAACGGTTTCGCGCCACCTGGCTTGCCGGCGGGCTTGCCATAAGACGGCTTGAACGAGGCCTTGCGTGCCTTGTTCTCGGCCGCCTTGGCCGCATCGGCCTCCGCCCTGCCCTTGCCGATCGGCCGGGCTCCCGGCGCCATCCAGACATTGGCCTTGCGCTGGCCGGGCGGCTCGATCGGCCGTTGCTCGCGCTCGGGTTTCTTGCCGCCGCCGCGAGGCTTGTCACCGAATCCACCGCGCGGCTTGTCGCCAAAACTTCCACGCGGCTTATCGCCAAAGCCACCGCGCTCCGGTCGCGGACCGCGATCGCCGAAGCTCTTTTCTGGTCTCTCACCCCTGTCGGGGCTCGTCGACAGTTTGCCGAGCGCCTCGTCGCGGCTGCCTTCCCGGCGTTTGCGGTTCTTGATCAGCCCGCCCTCGCCGATCGGCCGGCGCTCGCCATCTCGCGTAAACTTCGGCCGTTCGGGCTCGACCTCACGCACTTCGGTGCGCCGCACCGGCTGGTTGGAAAACGGTTTTGTTATCTCGGCCTCGAAATTGGCGCCGGATTCCTCGACCAGGCGCTCGCCGAGCTGGTCGCGCAGCACCCGGCCCTTGATCTCCAGAACATGGCCCTCGGCGAGGTCCTCGAGCTGGAACGGACCGTAGGAGATGCGGATCAGCCGCGTGACGTCGAGGCCGAGCGCGCCGAGGATGTTCTTGACCTCACGGTTCTTGCCCTCGCGCAGACCGATCGTCAGCCAGGCGTTGGAGCCCTGCTCGCGATCCAAGCTGGCTTCGATGGCGCCGTAGAAGACGCCGTCGACGGCAATGCCCTCGCGCAGGCCGGCGAGCGCGCTTTCCTCGACCTTGCCATGAACGCGCACGCGGTAGCGGCGCAACCAGCCAGTGGCCGGCAGTTCGAGTACGCGCGACAGGCCGCCATCATTGGTCAGCAGCAGCAGGCCTTCGGTGTTGATATCGAGGCGGCCGATGGTCATCAGCCGCGGCAGTTCGGCCGGCAGCACGTCGAAGACGGTCTTGCGGCCTTCCGGATCGCGGTTGGTGGTGACGACGCCGGCCGGCTTGTGGAACAGGAACAGGCGCGTGCGTTCGATCGGCGGGATTTCCATGCCATCGAGATGGATGATGTCATTGGGCATGACGTTGAACGCCGGCGAAGCCAGCACCTTGCCATTGACCTTGACGCGGCCGGCGGCGATCAACTCCTCGGCGTCGCGGCGCGAGGCGAGCCCGGCGCGTGCCAGCCGCTTGGCGATGCGCTCGCCGGCTTCTTCCGTTGCTTCGGCAGGCCGCGAGCGCGGCTTGAAGCCGCCGCCAGACGCGCCTTGCGGCCGATCACCGAAATCACGCTTGGGTCTGTCGCCGCCAAAGTCACGCTTTGGACGGTCAGCGAAATCCCGCTTCGGACGATCTCCGAAATCACGCTTGGGACGGTCGAAGCGCTTTTCACCGCTCTCCGCCGATGCAGAAACCGGACGGTCGCCACGCGGCGCGTAGGGCTTGCGTGGTCCCTCGCGCTTCTCATAGGGCTTGCGTTCGCCTTCGGCTGCCATCGGGCGGTCGCCGCGCGGCGCGTAGGGCTTGCGTGGTCCCTCACGCTTTTCATAAGGCTTGCGCTCGCCTTCGGCCGCCATCGGGCGGTCGCCACGCGGCGCATAGGGCTTGCGCGGGCCTTCGCGCTTTTCATAAGGCTTGCCTTCGGGGCGCGGTCCCTTGCTGAATGGCCTGTCGCCGCCCTTGAAGTCCCGCTTCGGCCGGTCGCCGTCGGCGGCCATCGGCCGATCGCCACGTGGCGCATAAGGTTTTTTCGCAGCAAAGGACGGCTTCCCGCCCTTGCCGGCATCGCGGCCACGTGCACCTGCCGATTTCGGGCCACTCCTGCCCGGGCCGGCTTTGCGCGGAGATTTCTTGTCGTTGTCGTCCATGTGGCCTTTGTCCGTTTGCGCTGCTACAGCGTGGCGCATCCGTTCGGCGCGCAACGAACGCTGTAGCACTTTTGATTTGGCGCATGATCATTTCCGAAAATCGAGTCCGATTTTTCGGGTTGATGCGCTCCATAACAGGATCACCGCCGGGTGGCGAGGATATAATGGGAAGACAAACCCCTTGAAGAGGCCGGATTTCATGGCCCTGGCGCTAAAAGAGGCCGAAGCGGCAGCCTTGCGTGGCGAAGTGCCGGTCGGCGCGGTCATCGCCAATGGCGGCGCGGTTATTGCCAGTGCAGGCAACCGCACGCGCGAGCTTGCGGACCCGACGGCCCATGCCGAGATGCTGGTGATCCGTGAAGCCTGCGGCAAACTCTCGAGCGAGCGGCTCACCGGCCACGATCTCTATGTCACGCTGGAGCCCTGCGCCATGTGCGCCGGGGCAATCTCCTTCGCCAGGCTGCGCCGTCTCTATTTTGGCGCGGCCGACGAAAAGGGCGGCGCCGTCGTCAACGGCGTGCGCTTCTTCGCCTCTCCGACCTGCCACCACACGCCCGACATCTATCCGGGCATGGCCGAGACCGAAGCAGGCCTGCTGCTGAAGGATTTTTTCAGGGGACGTCGAGACTGAGCCAAGGCCGCCGCAAGACCTGCGCGACTTGTTCTTACTGCAACCAGTCGAACCAGCCGCCCTTCTTGCCCTCGGCCTTTGCCTTGAGAGCGCGTTCTTTCTTGTACTCGTCTTCGCCGAGTTCGTTCTGCGGCGCGGCATCGGAGGCGACACGGTAGGCCAATGGCGGCTCGCTGAGGTATTTACGCGTGTTCGGATCGCCCTGCTTGCTCTCGGCAAGGCGGCGCTGGATCTCGGCGGCGCGGCCCTTGTCGGAATCGGCGGGTTTCCACGCCGGCGGGTGGCTGGATCCTGATTCCTCCATCGCCCTTTTCACCGAAGCCGGATCCGTCTGCACGTCATCGACGATCTCCGACTGGTAGGCCGGATCATTCTGGTGTGCGGTGGCGTCGGCGCGCAGGCGCGCGCGGCGCTGCTCGGGCGATTCGGGCCAACCGGCGTTTGCCGTCTGAATGCTTTCCTGCGGGGCAGGCAGCGCTTCCTTCTGGCCAGGTGCCGGCTTCACCAGGGTGGGACGTGGCTTGTAGTCGATCGGGTCCTTGCGCTTCGGCGCGAAGGAAACGGCGCCTGTAAGATCGCCGGCCAGTTGCTCGGCGGCGGTCTTGTCGGTGCCGTAGGTCGGAGAGCCCATGCAGCCGGACAAAGCGAGGCCCGATGCGACAAGCGGCGCCAGCAGCGCAAGGCGCGCGTTATATCTTTCGGTCATGCCAAAAAGTCCCACTCTAGACAACCTCTCGATCGCACCGGCCTTGTGTCCGGTCCCCATCGTGCAAGCACTTGCGACGGAAATCCGGCGACAATTTGTCTTCCGGAGTTTCGCGTGTTTACCTCAACCACTCGTTAAGGGCAACGCACGGGCGGGTTTGCACCCGCGCGGCGTGGCATTTGTGCACTTCTTTGGGCGACAGGCACTAGAGCCTTCCCAACGCTCTCAGTTCGTGCAGCACCGCGGCATCCCGTGCCGAAACATCCGGGAACTCGGGATCCTGCCCGACATCGGCGGTGTAGCGCCAGGAACGCGCGCATTTGACCAGGCCGCGATCCTGCGCTTTCTCGACGACCACGGCAACGCCCTTGACATCGTCGAGGGCGAAGGCGGTTTGCGGCGCCTCGCCATGGGCAATGACGAGATCGCTGGTGATGGCCATTTCAGCCATGTCGACGTCCGATATCGCCGCCTCGAGCGCCGCATCGTTGATCGTGACCACGGGGACAGCCTCCAGCGAGGAGCCGATCACCTTCTGGGCACGCGCAATCTCGAGCGCGCCGGTGACGACGCGGCGCACCTGCCTAACCTTGCGCCATTTCTCCGCCAGCGCCTCGTTCCTCCAACCCGCCGGGATTTGCGGGAACTGGTCGAGATGCACCGACATCGCATCGGGATGACGCTCGAGCCACGCCTCCTCCATGGTGAAGGGCAGCATCGGCGCCAGCCATTTCACCAGGCAATCGAAGAGATGGCGCACCACCTGGACCGAGGCCTTGCGCTTCACGCTCGACGGGCCGTCGCAGTAGAGCGCGTCCTTGCGGATATCGAAATAGAAGGCCGACAGCTCGACCACCATGAAATCGAGCAGTGCGCGCGTGATGCGCTTGAACTCGAAGGCGTCGTAGCCCTGGCGTACCACCTCGTCGAGTTCGGCCAGCCGGTGCAGCATCAGCCGCTCAAGCTCCGGCATCGTCTCCAGGGGAACGACCTCACCATCGTCATGGGCGAGCGTGCCCAGCATCCAGCGTATGGTGTTGCGCAGCTTGCGATAGGCGTCGATGTTGGTCTGCAGCACGTTCTTGCCGAGGCGCTGGTCTTCCCAATAGTCGGTCGTCACCACCCAGAGCCGCAGGATATCGGCGCCGGACTGCTTGATCACATCCTGCGGCACGACCGTGTTGCCGAGCGATTTCGACATCTTGCGCCCATCCTCGTCCATGGTGAAGCCATGGGTGACGACGGTGTCGTAAGGCGCCCTGCCCCTGGTGCCGCAACTTTCGAGCAGCGAGGAGTGGAACCAGCCGCGATGCTGGTCGGAGCCTTCGAGATAGACGTCGGCCGGCCACTTCAGGTCGGGCCGGTCTTCCAAGGTGAAGACATGTGTCGAGCCCGAATCGAACCAGACGTCGAGAATGTCCATCACCTGCTTCCATTTGGAGGCATCGTGATTGCCGAGGAAGCGCTCCTTGGCGCCGGGCGCGAACCAGGCGTCGGCGCCTTCCGCCTCGAAGGCGTCCATGATGCGGCGGTTGACGGCCTCATCCTTCAGCACATTGCCATCCTCGTCGGCGAAGACGGCGATCGGCACGCCCCAGGCGCGCTGGCGCGACAGCACCCAGTCCGGGCGCTCCTCGATCATGGCGCGAATGCGGTTCTGGCCGGCGGCCGGGACAAAGCGCGTCTCGTCGATGGCCTTCAGCGCGCGGCCCCGCAGCGTGGTGCCGTCGCCGAGGTCCTTGTCCATGTAGACGAACCATTGCGGCGTGTTGCGGAAGATGACCGGCTTCTTCGAACGCCATGAATGCGGGTAGCTGTGTTTCAGCCGGCCGCGCGCGAACAGCGCATTGCGCTTGATCAGCTCATCGATGACCGCCTGGTTGGCGTTGCCCTTCTTGCCATTGTCGTCGATCACGCGCGCGGCTCCGCCTTCGCGGTCAGGGCCGAGGCCCGGCGCGTCCTTGGTGAAGAAGCCGGCATCGTCGACGGTGAACGGGATTTCGGTGTCGATGCCACGTTGGCGCAGCGCGGGCGCGGCGTCCATCCAGGCATCAAAGTCCTCCCGGCCATGGCCGGGAGCGGTGTGCACGAAGCCGGTGCCGGCATCGTCGGTGACATGGTCGCCGGCAATCATCGCAACCGGGAATTCATAGCCGCCACCGAGGCCCTTGAAGGGATGCGAAAGCACAAGATTTCCAAGCTGTTCGGCGCTGATGCCGTGAAGACGCTTCAAGGTGACCTTGGCCTTGGCCTGGCTTTCCTCTGCCAGCGCATCGGCAAAGATCAGCTTCTCGCCTGGCTGCGGGCCAAACGCATTCTCGGCCGCCGTCACCTCGTAGAGGCCGTAGGCGACACGCGGCGAATAGCTGACGGCGCGATTGCCCGGGATGGTCCACGGCGTCGTCGTCCAGATGACGACATGAGCATCCAGCAGGTCAAGCGACCGACCGCTCAGGTCCGGATCGAGCTCCGCCGGCTGCCCGTCCACCACACTGGCGACGACGAGATTGGCCACCGGAAACTTCGCCCAGATCGTGTCTGACTCGTAGTCCTGGTACTCGATCTCGGCCTCGGCGAGCGCAGTCCGCTCGACGACGCTCCACATCACCGGCTTGGAACCACGGTAGAGCTGGCCGGACATGGCGAACTTCAACAATTCACCGGCGATGCGCGACTCGGCGTGGAAGGCCATGGTCGTATAAGGGTTCTTGAAGTCGCCGATGACACCGAGACGCTGGAACTCTCCACCCTGCACCGAGATCCAGTGCGCGGCGAATTCACGGCATTCCTGGCGGAATTCGTTGACCGGCACCTCGTCCTTGTTCTTGCCCTTGGCGCGGTATTGTTCCTCGATCTTCCATTCGATCGGCAGGCCGTGACAGTCCCAGCCGGGCACATAGTTCGAGTCGTAGCCGCGCATCTGGAATGAGCGGGTGATGACGTCCTTGAGGATCTTGTTCAGCGCGTGGCCGATATGGATGTTGCCGTTGGCGTAGGGCGGACCGTCATGCAGCACGTATTTTGTGCGCCCCGCCGCGCTCTCGCGCAGCTTGCGGTAGAGGTCCATGTCCTGCCAGCGCTTGACCAGCACCGGCTCCTTCTCGGGCAGGCCGGCGCGCATCGGAAACTCCGTCTGCGGCAGATAAAGGGTCTTCGAATAGTCGATCGTCGATTGGGTTTCGTCGGTCATTGGTCTGCCATGTGCATGCCGGGCCACGTGGCTTGCGGCGTGAAACTCTATTTTACACGCATGCCGTTCCCAAAAACGGGGCCCACTCGGGGCGACATGCTTTGATGATCTGGAAAAGCGCGAGAGGCCGCGCGCAATATTCCCGGCGGCTCCTACAGCCTTCAGGCTGCTGGGAACACCGGGCTGGTAATTCGAATCGTCGGCGCGTGAAGGCGCAAAAAGCTCGTCATTGCTGGGCTTTTAGCGGAGAAGAGCGCAGGAATAAAGCGTCTCGTTCGATTCGCTTACATCTTGAAGTCGAAGCGGTAGGTGGTCGACACGCCGACCATGAACTGGTTGCGGTCGCCACGCTCCCTGACCAGGCTGGAATCGGCGGCCGGACCCTCCAGGCGCGAATATTCGCCAAACAGGCTGGCAGTCATCGGATCGGTCACCTTCCAGGTCACCGCGCTACCGAGGCCGACGGATTTCAGGCCGCCGCCGGGATTGTACTGGCTCAGGCCCGAGGCCACGGCTTCCTGCGCGTTGACACCGTAATAGGCATCGAAATAGTTCGCCGAGGCGAACGACACGCGCGGGCCACCCGAGATCCTGACGGTTGGCGTCAGGTCGTAGAAAGCATCAGCGGCGATGTCGGCGACAAAGCCGTTATGGGCTCGGATGCCATGCCGCAATTCCGCGCGCGCGCGCATCCAGTCCGTCGGATAGAATTCGAAGAAGCCGCCGACCTCGCCGCCCCAGCGGACCGGGTCGAGCCCCCTGAGCTCGTCGGCATCGCCGTCGTCGCGCGAGAACAGGAACTTGCCGGTCAGGCCTGCACGGACGCCGCCGTCGTCGACAAGCGCCAGCGAAATATTGTCGTTGCGTGAGGTGAAGCGAGCCGCAGGGCCGGCCTTGCCCAGCGAAATGATGGGCTGGGCGCTCAGCATGTATTTCTTGCCGCCTTCGAAATTGGGCGCCACCAGGCCGGTCGCGCCGACCGTCAGATACCAGTCGCCGGACAGCCAGCCGAAAGCGCCATCACCGGCTTCGGCCGCGCCTGACATGGCGAGCACGACAGTAGCCACGGCTACAGAAATCTTCCCGACCTGACTCATGGTCACTCCACTAACACGATACAACTGCCCTGCGGCGACAGCTTTGACGAGGCTTTGGTAAAATTTGATTTAAGGGCGAGACATCCAGCGCGCATTGCCTGCACCATCGCGCCCGCCATCGGCTGGACGCGGGTCGGCGCCGAGGGTAACCTCCCTGCATGCTGGCGGTCCTCTATGGAGGTGGCGACATGACCTTGCACGGCGATACTCTGAAGAACGCGATCGGCCAGACGCGTGACAAATGGGGATGGTTCGTCGGTCTGGGCGTGGTGCTGCTGATCCTCGGCGGTGTAGCCTTCGGCAATCTGTTCATCGCCACGGTGGCTTCCGTCTACGTTGTCGGATGGCTGATGCTGGTGGCCGGCATCATCGAGATCATGCATGCTTTCGGGGTCAAGACCTGGGGCCGCTTCTTCTACTGGCTGCTCAGCGGACTGCTTTATGCGGTCGCAGGGTTCTTCGCTTTCGACAATCCGCTGCTCGCCTCGGCGGTGCTGACCTTCCTGCTGGCCATCGCGCTCGTAGCTTCCGGCGCGCTGCGGGCCTGGGTCGGCTACAGCCACCGTCCGGAGCGCGGCTGGGGCTGGATTGTCGCGGCGGGCGTCATCAGCGTGCTCGCGGGCCTGATCATCGCCATGGGCTGGCCGGTCAACAGCCTGTGGGTGCTCGGACTGTTCCTGGCGATCGACCTGATCTTCCAGGGCTGGACCTTCATCGCCGTCGGTCTTGCGTTGAAGAAATAGGAACTCGTTTCCCCTTTCGGGATCATGCTTCAGAACGCCACCGCGGCGTCCAGGCCGGAGAGTGGCTTGACGCCGCCAAGCAGCGCGCGGGCCTCGACTTCATCGCGCTTCATCTGCACGACCAGTGCGTCGAGCCCGTCGAACTTGATCTCGCTGCGCAGGAAGCCGAAGAACGACACCTCGCAAGTCTCGCCATAGAGATCGCCGGAAAAGTCGAAGACGAAGGTTTCCAGGAGCGGCGCGCCATTGTCGTCGACCGTCGGGCGGCGGCCAAAGCTGGCGACGCCGTCGTGCAGCGTACCGTCCGCGCGACGGAAGCGGACGGCGTAGATCCCTTCCTTGAGCGTGGCTTCCGCCGGAAGCCTCATATTGGCTGTGGGAAAGCCGAGCGTTCGCCCGAGCTGCTGGCCGCCGACAACCTCGCTTTCCACCGTAAAGCGATAGCCAAGCAGACCGGCGGCCTCGGCCACCTCGCCCTTGCAAAGCAAGGCACGGATGCGGCTCGACGAAACCACCTCGGCGCCTTCGTCGCGAAAGGCGTCGACGAGGGTAACACCGAAGCCGTGGCGCTCGCCGGCAGCCATCAGATAAGCCGGCCCGCCCTGGCGGTCCTTGCCGAAATGGAAATCGAAACCGGTCACGGCATGGGTAATGCCCAGCGCCCTCTCCAGCACATCGGTGACGAAGGCTTCCGCCGACAGCGAGGCGAAGTCGCGCGTGAAGGGCTGCTCGACGAGCGCGGCAAAGCCCAGCAGCGACAGGAGGTGCGCCTTCATCGGCGGCGGCGTCAGCACGAAAAGCGGCAGATCAGGCCTGAAAACCGTTCGCGGGTGCGGTTCAAAGGTCAGCACCAGGGCCGGTACGCCACGCCGCACGGCCTCCGCCAATGCCCGTTCGAGCACGGATTGATGGCCGCGGTGGACGCCATCGAAATTGCCGATCGCGACCACGCCCCCTCGCAGATCGGCGGGCAGCGGCGCGGTTGTCGTAAGATGCTGGAACGCGACCATTGCCACCTACTGCAGTCTTGCGATCACGGCCACCGGACGATAGCCGTGCCGCTCCAGGAAGAGCCCGAGCTTTGCCGGATCCGGCCGGAATGGATCGCCATAGTCGCGGGCATGAATGCCGCCAGAGACATAGAGGACGTCGAAACCATTGTCGGCAGCGCCCTTGACGTCGGTCATCATGCCGTCGCCGATTGCCAGTATTCGCGAACGCTCAACCGACCGGCCGAGGATCTCGGCCACCTCCTTCATCGCGACCTCGTAAATCGGCGCGTAGGGTTTTCCGGCGATCAGCGTGCGACCGCCGAGCTGCGCGTAGTCGCGCGCGAGCGCGCCGGCGCACCAGATGATCCGTTCGCCTCGTTCCACTATGATATCGGGATTGGCGCAGATGAACGGCAGGTTCCTGGCGCGCAACCGGCGCAGCAGTTCCGTATAGTCGTCGGGTTTTTCGACCTCGTCGTCGAACAGCCCGGTGCACACGACGCCAGTGGCCTCGAACTCCTCGACGAGTTCTACATCGAGGCCGTCATAAAGGGTCAGATCGCGGTCGGCGCCGATGTGGAAGACCTTGCGCGGGCCCTCCGCGATCAGATCACGGGTCACGTCGCCCGAGGTCACCACACGGTCATAGGCTGATGGCGGGACGCCGATCACGCTCATCTGCGCCACGACATCGGCGCGGCGGCGCGGCGAATTGGTGATCAGAACGACAGGAGTGCCGTCCGCCCTTGCCGCTGCCAGCGCAGCCGCGGCAGCCGGAAAATGCCATTCGCCATTGTGCACCACCCCCCAGACATCGCAAAGAATTGCCGAATAGGCTTTCGAGACGTCTTCGAGCGAGCCGACGATTTCAGGCGAATCCGCCATGCCGTTTCCTTCAGTATGATCGTTGCGGTTACAGCGGCCGACGGTTCCCCGCGGCCGGTTCGAATTATCCGAACCGGCCCATGCTGTCACCAGCTTTCGCCTTGACCGGCGCGAATTGCGGCGCAAGCCGCGGCCTTGATTGGTTAGCGGTTGGTGAAGCGCCGACCAAGCAATAGAGCGGTTTCCCAAACCCGTCCTTCAGCGTTTTGTGGAAAGCTGGCGCCGGCCGAGAATCCGTCGGCGGGGGCTGCTGCAAGCATGTTTGAAATCTGGCGTCAGTTCCGCCGCGACAGGCGCGGCAACTATGCTCTCATGACGGCTGTGGCGATGGTGCCGCTGATGGGCGGCCTGGCGATCGCCGTCGATTTCACGGAAATGAACCGTGAAAAGCAGATGGTGATGAACGCGCTCGACGCCGCCAACTTCGCCACGGCCCGCCGGCTGACGGAAGGCGCCACCGACGATCAGCTGAGAGCCTACGCGTTCGACTTTTTCAACGCCAATTTGAACAGCATCGATCCCGCCAAGGCGACGCTCAATCTCACATTGCCCAGCAGCACCGCTGGCGGCGGAACAATGAAGATTTGCAGCACCTTGACCTACGATCCTTATTTCCTGCCGACGGCGAAGATACTGCTCGGCGGCACCGGCGAAACCGATATCGGTTTCACTGCATGCTCGGAAGTACGGCTGAAAAATACGCTGGAGGTTGCCCTGGTGCTCGACAATTCCGGATCGATGGTCACGCCCGGCACCGGCTCAGGACAAAAGCGCATCGATCTGCTCAAAACAGCGGCCAAGCAACTGGTCGACACGCTTGCCCAGCAGGCCGCGATGATCAAGCAGGTCGACAGGCCGGTGCAATTCGGCCTCGTGCCCTTTGCCGCCTCCGTCAATGTCGGCCCCGGCAACGGCAACGCCTCGTGGATGGACACCGAGGGTCTGTCGCCGGTATCGAACGAGAATTTCGACTGGTCGACGCTGAACGGCGCCAACAAATACGCCCAGCAGACCAACGGCATCTGGTACAAGCGCGGCACCGGCTGGGGAACCGAGGAAGGCCAGATGCTGACCCGGTTTTCGCTTTATCGCGACATGAAGGTCGTCACCAACCACGAGCGTATCGTCAATAGCAAGCGCGTGGTCTGCGACGCATACAATTCGAACAACACCTGCAAAAGCAGCCACAACGAATATGACTATGTCGATTCCTACGGTCCGTTCGCCAGTTGGCAAGGCTGCGTCGAGGCACGGCCCTACCCTTACAATATCAACGACGCCACGCCGTCCGGTGGCTCGGCCAACACCGGCATCGGCGTCGGCGATCCGGCAACGATGTTCGTGCCGATGTTCGCGCCCGACGAACCCGGCAATCACTGGAAACTCACCCAGGACCCCGACGAGGCCGCACCGGTAACTTATGGTGCCATCAACAGCTGGTGGAACGACGATCCATCAAGCAGCAGCGGCCAATCGCGGCTGCGCAACATGGCCAAATATTTCCAGCCGCGGCCGATCGATGCGCCGGCACTGCCTGCCGGCAACGGGCCGAATTACAGCTGCACCACCAACCCGATCACGCCGCTGACCGATGTCAGCGTCGCCGACGGGCTCACCTCGATCAAGGCGGCGATCGACCTGATGCAGCCGAATGGCGGCACCAATGTTCCCGAGGGCATGGCCTGGGGCTGGCGGGTGGTCTCGAGCGGAGAGCCGTTCACGCAAGGGCGCCCGGAAGCCGAAAGAGGCAACGACAAGGTGGTGATCGTGCTGACCGACGGCGCCAACACCTATTATACGCCATCCTCGCTGGGCTATTCCGACCCCGCCAATTCGAAATCGACCTACGCCTCCTTCGGCTACCTCAACCCCGGCTACAACGGCACCTCGGTCGGACGCCTGTTCATGGGCACATCGAGCGCCATCGGGCAGTTCGACTATTCGAACGGCAACTACACCAACGCCCTCAACGAGCAGATGGCCACGCTCTGCAACAACGCCAAGGCAGCCAACATCATGGTGATGACGGTGGCGCTCGACCTATCGACGACCAAGGCCAGCGACAAGCTGGCGATCGATGCGCTGAAATCCTGCTCGTCGAATTCACGCTTCCGCAAGGATGCGACGGATCCGAGCAAACCGGCGAAGCTGTTCTGGAATGCGACCGGCGCCAGCCTGGCAAACGATTTCAAGGAAATCGGCAACGAGCTGTCGAACCTGCGCGTCGTCGGCTAACCCGAGTTCGTTCCCTGGCGCAACGCCCGGCGCCGTCAAGCCCTTGCGGGCGCCTGCGGTGACAGGCACAGATTGGCCGCTCGCATGGTCTCTCATCCATCGCGGCAGGCTGGGGAACGAACAATGCCCGATACCGCCAACCATCTCGCCTTCGCGCTGGTCTGCCTCGGCATGGTGCTGACGCCGGGTCCGAACATGATCTATCTGATCTCGCGCTCACTGTCGCAAGGGCCGAAGGCCGGATTGATCTCGCTTGGCGGCGTTGCGGTCGGATTCCTGTTCTACGTGCTGTCGGCCGCGTTCGGCATCACGGCGCTGCTGATCGCGGTGCCCTATGCCTATGACGTGCTGCGCTTTGCCGGCGTACTCTACCTCTTGTGGCTGGCCTGGCAGGCCGTGAAACCGGGCGGACGCTCGCCATTCCAGGTGCGCGACCTGCCGAAGGACCGGCCGCGCAAGCTGTTCGCCATGGGATTGATGACCAATCTGCTCAATCCCAAGGTGGCCGTTCTCTATCTGTCGCTGCTGCCGCAGTTCATCAGCCCCGGCAAGGGCCATGTCCTGTCGCAGCTTCTGGTGCTGGGCGCGACGCAGATATCGATCAGCCTCAGCGTCAACGCCGTCATCGCGCTGACGGCCGGCTCGATCGCCACCTTCCTCGCCGGACGCCCGCTGTGGCTGGTCATCCAGCGCTGGATGATGGGAACCGTGCTGACGGCGCTGGCGCTGAAGATGGCGACCGACGCGCAGCGCTGAAGCGTCACATCGGCCGGCGCGGCGGCCGGATCTGGGCCGGCTCGACCACCTTGCGGTAGAGATGCCAGGTCGCGTGGCCGAGGATCGGCATGACGACGGCGAGACCGGCAAACAGCGGGATCGAGCCGATCACCAGCAGCACCGCGACGATGAGGCCCCATAGCGCCATCTGCAGCGGATTTGCCATGACCGCGCGCGCCGAGGTCTCTATCGCCGAAACGGCGCCGACATCCCGATCGAGCAGAAGCGGAAAAGCAACGACAGTGGTCGCCAGCACGACCACCGCGAAAACCAGGCCGGCCGCGTTGCCGAGAAGGATCAGCCTCCAGCCCTTGCTGGTCGTCAGCACATCGCGCAGGAAGGCCCCGACCGAAGCCGGCGGCTCGCCGCCGAAAAGGCTGGTGTAGATCGACTGCGCCGTGAACAGCCACAACAGGAACAGCGCGAACAGCATGATTCCGATAACCGCTATCGAGGGCAGCGCCGATGAATGGCGAACATCGAGCGCATGCCGCCAGTTGGTGTTCATGCCGAGCTCGCGCCGGCGGCTGATCTCATAGAGTCCGATCGCGGCGAACGGCCCGACCAGGGCAAAGCCCGACATCAAGGGATAGACGAGCTGGATGGCGTTGGAGCCGGACGTCCACTGCGTCAGGATCAGGCCGGCGACCGGATAGATCAGGCACAGGAACACGTAATGCGAGGGCTTGGCCCAGAAGTCATCGGCGCCAAGTCTGAGCGCGTCCCAGAGGTCCGCCGTGGAAATGCGGCGGACCGCTGGTTGCACATGCATCCCGTACGCGTCCGCCATGACATGAAAGCCGGCCATAACCTTCCTCCGTTTTTCTCGGGGGGCGGTCACCGCCTAGGGTGGCTGCCCGTAGCTGCCACTTCAAGAACGCTGACATAATAGCCGATCTTCCCGGGATTGTCGCCGCGTCTCATAAGGTTTGCTGAGCGGTCATCGTCTGGCGAACCACTGAGTTCATTTTAGAATCCATGCATTTTAGCTATTGCTTAAATTACTCGTAGAGACCCAGAGCGTATCACCTGAGCTTTACAAACGTTGGCGAGGGGCGATGTTCACATTGAAGGGCTTCTGGTCTTGCGAACGCGGCAATTTCGCCATGGCGACCGCCGTAGCCTTGCTGCCGATAATGGCTGTCGTCGCCGGCACCCTCGACCTGACGGGCACGAGCGATGACGCCGCGCAACTGCAGAACTCGCTGGACGCGGCTGGCCTTGCCGTCGGCACCAAATACCTGCCCAGCATGAGCGCGAACGATGTCCAGGGGCTTGGGCTGACATTCTTCGCAGCCAATTTGAGCATTGCCGACCAGCAGGAATATTCAGACAGCGTTTCCGCCTTTTCGGCCACCGCCAGCGGCGATCCGAGCGCCTATTACATCTCGCTGTCGTCCGGCATCAACCGTCCGAGCTTCATCAACGGCGCTGCCCCCTGGCCAGCTCACCGGTCGGCGACGGTCAAGATGCACCCGGGCGCCCAGGCCTGCGTGCTGGCGCTCGATCCGCATGCGTCGGCGGCGGTGAGCCTACAAGGCTCGACCGATGTCGCCATGAGCAACTGCGTGATCGCGGCAAACTCGGACGCGTCCGATGCCGTCAGCAGGGGCGGTTCCGCGCAGGTCTCGGCGGGCTGCGTATCGGCCGTCGGTGGCACTTCCGGGCTTTCTCCGCCCGCTGCCAATCTCACCTGCGGCACGCCGCTCGAACATCAATATGCGTCCTTCGATCCCCTGGCCGACATCGTCCCTCCCCCCTACACACTTTGCCTGCCGGTGCCGAACGGCAAAACCTACACGCTGTCGCCCGGCACCTATTGCGACAAGACATTGTCAGGAAACATCACGTTCAACCCGGGCGTCTACATCTTGCGCGGCGTCACCCTGAAGCCGGGCGGGAATGGCAGCCTGAGCGGCCAGGGCGTAACCATATTCCTCACGGAAGGGGCACAGATCATCATAAATGCCAATGAAAAGGTGAACCTTTCCCCGCCCACCAGCGGACCTTACGCCGGCATCACCATCTTCCAGAGCCGCGGGAACGTTTCGGCCTTGACCCTGAATGGCGGCGCAAATTCCGTGATTAGCGGATTCGTCTATGCGCCTGACGCGGCCGTTTCGTTTGCCGGCAATTCGGACATGAGTGGTCAGGGGGACTGCCTGAGGCTTGTTGGCTTGACCGTGCAGATGACAGGCAACTCTTCCATCAAGACCGACTGCACGGCGGTGTTCGGAAATCGAGAGATGTACTCCAGCCGCCTCATCACGCTTGTGAACTAGGGGCCGCTTCGATCGAGATTTTTCACCGCCTGCCCGGCAAAAGCCATGATCGGGACCGAGTCAGGCACGCATGACCACTTCGAAAATCGATTGCGATCAGATCGCGAACTTGAACAGGCGCACCTGGCTCAAGGCGGCTGGCTTGGCGGCCTTGCTTGGGCTTGCCGCCTGCAGCACCGTCTCGCTGCCGACAGGGCAAGGCGCCGGGGTTTCCTCCTCGGCAACCGGCACGCTGGCAAGCCTGCGCGCCACGGCCGGGCGCGGCCCGCTGACCCCGGACGCGCAGTTGGAGCAAGCAGCATTGCAGCAGGCCGGCTACATGGCGCAGCGTGAAAACATGAGCCACACCACCGGCTGGGGCAAGGATTTCGCTTCGCGCATGAGGGACAATGGCGTGCACGGTGCCGCGGCCGAGAACATCGCGGCCGGCCGTTTCGACCAACAGAAGCTGTTCGATATCTGGATGCATTCGCAGGGACACCGGCGCAACATACTCGATCCGGACTTCAACCGCTTCGGACTTGCCTATGTCCGTGACGGCCGCGACCCCAACCTGCGCTACTGGTCGCTGGTGCTCGGCAGGTAGCAAAGACATCGCCGGCAGCGGACATCCGCTGACGAGCAGCCGCTACATCAGTCCATATGAGCGGCGGGCGCACCGCCGCCGGCCGGCGCCGTTTTCGGCTTGCGCAGCAGGAAGACGAACGGGATAGCGGCCAGCGTCATGATCATCAGGATTTTGAAGTCGTTGACGTAGGAGATCATCATCGCCTGCAGATTGACCATGCGGTCGACCTGCGACAGTGCCGTCGGATCGCCGCCGGCGGCTGCCGGCGAGACCGCCCAGAGATTGGGATTGAACGGGTTGATGAAGGTTGAAAGCTCGGCGTGGTTGATCTGCGTGTTGCGCACCAGCAGCACGGTCACGACCGACACGCCGATCGACGAGCCAAGATTTCGCACCAGGCTGAACAGCGAGGTTGCATCGGTGCGGTAGCGGGCGTCGAGCGTGGCGAAGGCAACCGTCGACAGCGGCACGAACACCATGCCCATGCCGAGGCCCTGGATCACGCCGGAGCTGAGGATCAGCCAGTTGTCCATCTGCGGGGTGAAGCTTGCCATGGTGTAGAGCGACTGCGCGGTCAGGAGGAAACCGATGACGACGAGAATCCTGGCATCGACCTTGCCCATGATGCGCCCGACGACGAGCATCGAAATCATGGTGCCGACACCGCGCGGCCCGATGACGATGCCGATGGTGACCGTTGGATAGCCGAAGATGGTCGACAGCATCGGCGGCAGCAGCGACATCGAGGCCAGGATCAGCACGCCCATGACGAAGATGAACGCCAGCCCGGTGACGAAATTGCGATCGAGGAAAATCTTCGGATCGATAAACGGATGTTCCGATGTCATCGTATGGATGATGAACACCCAGAAGCCGGTGAGCGAAAGACCAAGCTCGATCCAGATCTCGACCGAGGAAAACCAGTCGACCTCGCCACCGCGATCGAGCATCAGCTGCAGGGCGCCGACGCCGAGCGATATCATGGCAAAGCCGAAGAAATCGAAGCTGCGCACCCGCCGGGCGACCGCCGGCAAATAGGCCGCCATGCCAAGAAAGGCGACGATGCCGACCGGCAGGTTGATGAAGAACACCCAGCGCCAGTTGAAATTCTCGGTCAGCCAGCCGCCGAGCGTGGGGCCGAGGATCGGTCCCAGCATGATGCCGGCGCCCCATATGGCCATCGCCTGACCATGGCGCTCCTTGGGGTTGATGTCGAGCAGGAAGGTCTGCGACAGCGGCACGATCGCGGCGCCGAACACACCTTGCATCAGCCGGAAAAGCACGATGGTTTCCAGGCTCCACGCCAGGCCGCACAACATCGAGAAGATGGTGAAGCCGACCACCGCCGTCAGGAACAGCTCCTTGCGGCCGAAACGGTCGGCGAGCCAGCCGGTGACAGGCGTCATGATGGCGGCGGCGACGATGTAGGAGGTCAGCACCCAGTTGATGTTGTCGGGCGAGGCGCCGAGATCGCCGGTCATGGTCGGCAGCGCGACGTTGGCGATGGTGGTGTCGAGCGCCTGCATGACCGTCGCCAGCATGAGCGCGACCGTGATCAGGCCACGATGCGGCACTTCTTTGAATGGTTCGGACGTGCTCATGGCGCAGAACTTCCAGAAGGTAACAGAAACGTGTACAACGGGTTTCCGGGCGGCAAAGCCTTCCGTTGAGAGACCTTCGTCGCGGTGGGACGCGATTATCGATGTGGGGGTTACATCGACTGAAAGTCTCTGATGAGCGGATGCCTGCCGCCCGGAAACCTGAGGACCGACAGGTCCGTGTCGAAGATTTCAGATTTTGGACGGCTGCCACGCGGCTCGGCCCAAACGCTGATCCTTCCCACCCCTCCCGTCAGACCAATCCTTCAACTCGCTTTCACCCGCTTGGTCTCCGCGGGCTTCTGCCGAGACTACTTCGCGGGCTCGCCGGCCGTAGCGTGACCGAAGATCGACGGCCAGCCACGCGCGACGCCCGTATCGACCGTAACAGAGGCGCTCATGCCGGTGCGCAGCGCCATCTTGGCGTCGGGGTCGGTCAGTTCCAGGCGCACCGGGATGCGTTGGGTGACCTTGACCCAGTTGCCGGTGGCGTTCTGGGCGGGCAGCAGCGAGAAGTCCGCGCCGGTGCCGGCACCGATAGCCCTGACCGTCGCCTCGAAGGTCCTGCCCGGATAGGTATCGACCACGATCTCCGCCTTCTGGCCCGGCTTCATGTTGGTCAGTTGGGTTTCCTTGAAATTGGCGTCGACCCAGGTGTCGCCGGTCTCGACCAGCGCAAACAACGGTGTGCCGGAGCCGACATACTGGCCAACCTTGAAGGACGCGGCTTGATAGACGACACCATCGGCAGGCGCCTTCACGGTGGTCTGCTCCAGATCATAGGCAGCCTTGTCGCGCGCCGCGAGCGCCGACATCACCGTCGGATGCTTGTCGGTTTCGATGTCGGGGTTGCCGCCGAGTGCCGCCTTGGCGCTGATGATGCCTTGCTCGGCAACAGCCAGTTGCTGCCTGGCTTTGTCGAGATCGTTCTTGGCCTGATCCAGCGACGACTTGGCGTTGATGCCCTTCTGGGCAAGATCGGCGGCGCGATCGAATTGCGACTGCGCATAGTCGACCTCGCTGGCAGCGGACTTCTGCTGCGACAGCGCCTGGCTATAGGCCGCGCGCAACTGCTCGACATTGAGGCGCGCGGTAGCAACCGCGGCGTCCGCCTGGGCGAGCGCGATCCGGTAGGGCTCGGGGTCGATGGCGAACAGGAGATCGCCCTGCTTGACCGTCTGGTTGTCCGTTATGGCGACCTGGACGATACGACCGGCCGTATCAGAGGCGATCGACACCTTGGCCTGCTGCAGATTGGCATTTTCCGTTTCCTGGTAGCGCCCGCCGGTCACCCAGACATAGCCGCCGCCGATGATCAATGCCGCCGGCAAGGCGAACATCAAGAAGAAGCGGCCGAAGCGGCGCTTCTTCTTCGGCGCCGGCGCGGGTTGCACGGGAGGAGCGACCGCGACCGGGGCTGATGCCGGCTGGACCGGCGCTTCCATCTCCACCTTGGGAGCGTTTTCTTCTACCTTGGCTACCGCGTTCATGCTGCCGCACCTTCCGCACTCTTGATCTTTTCAAGCGACGAAGCTTCGCTGTCCGTCAGATTTTGCACGATTACATCCAGCGCCCGGATCAGGATGCGCCGGTCTTCCGGCGAAACGCCGCTGAGCGATTCCTCATAGACCTCGCCAGCAAGGCTCTTGACGTCCGCATAGGCCGCATTCGCCTTCTCGGTCGGGAAGATCATGCGCACGCGCCGGTCGGTCGCGTCGGAGCGGCGTTCGATCCAGCCGCCCTCCTCCATCCGATCGACCAGGCGTGAAACGCTGATCGGCTCGATTTCGAGCAGTTCGGCGAGCCGCGCCTGTGCAACGCCCGCCTCCTTGGCAACGCGGACCAGAAGCCGCCATTGCGCCGAAGACAGGCCGAGCCCGCTGGCGCGCGCCTCGAAGCGCTTGCGCATCAGGCGTTGCACGTCGTGGATCAAAAATCCCAATCTATCGATGCCATCTGAAACCATGAGCGATACATATAATAAGCGTGCTTACTATTCAAGATGCCACTTCGCTATGAAAGCCGGCAAATGCGGATGGCGGAAACAGGCGTGTGGTCAATCGCTGTCGCGCGCGACCAGTTCCAGCGGCCAGACCTCCCTGATGGTCTGCGGCCCCGTGGGCCCGGCGAAAGCCGGCAGCGAGGCGAGCAGGATTTCGCCGAGCCGCCGTCCCATCGGCTCCAATGCCGGGCGGAAAGCGGTCAGCGCCGGGGAGAAATAGCGGCAGAGCGGCGTATCGACGATGACCATCACCGCGATGCCCTGACCGGGCATGATCCCCATCTCGGCAAGCGCCTTGCAGCCGCCGAGCGCCATCGCGTCATTGTTGAAGATGATCGCTGTCGGCGGATCCTTCGAGCGCATGACTTGCGGCGTCACCGCGTAGCCGCCGGCTTCGTTGATGAAGCCGTCGGCGATCAGTTCGGGATCGATGTGGATGCCGTGCCGCCGCAGCGCCTTGCGATAGCCGTCAAGAAACAGATAGCCGAAGTTGAGGTCGAGTGACGGCCGGATGGCGGCGATGCGGCGGTGGCCGCGTGCAACCAGGCGGTCGACTGCGTCGGCGCCCGCCTTCTCGAAATCGAGGTCGAGCGAGGGATAGGTCTCGTCACCGGACTGGCTTCGGCCGAGCGTCGCAAAGGGAAAGCCGGCCCTGCTGAGATAGTCGATGCGATCGTCCTCACGCCGGGTCCAGGCCAGCAACACGGCATCGGCGCGGCGTGTCTCGACGACCCGTCGCAGGCGCTCCTGCTGATAGTCGGCGGGCGCGCCCATGACGATGATCAGGTCGAGCCCGTGCTCGGCCAGTGCCGCTTGCAGCCCGCTCAGGAACGGAATGAAAAACGGCTCGCCATATTGCTGATCACCCGGGTGGGGCTGCAGCATGAACGCGACGGCATGCGTGGTGCCCCGGCGCAGGTTCCTGCCCGACTGGTTGGGTGAATAGTTGAGTAGGCGCGCCGCATCGAGCACGCGCTGCCGCGTCTCGGCATTGACATCGGCGCGCCCATTGAGCGCCCGCGACACCGTGCCGATCGAAATATTCAAATGACGCGCAAGATCGTGAATGCTGGATGCCAAGACCAATCCCCTTCCGTTCCCGCTAACATTAGCGGACCTTGCGGCCAAGGCCACTCAGACGAACGACCACAAATCCGGTTGACATTCTACGCCTTCGGGTGTGTCATCGTAAACGTTTACGGAAGAACCGTGAATGCCAACCGGGAGGGGTTGGCGGAGGAGCGCCGGATGCTGCATGTCGTCCTGGTCGGGTGCGGAGCCATGAGCAAAACATGGCTCGAGGCCGCCCGTCAGTCCCCTGAAATCAGGATTGCCGGTCTCGTCGACCTCGACGCCGACAGGGCACGCGAGCGAGCCCGCGAATACGACGTTGCCGGGGCCGCGATCGGCACCGATCTCGACGTCATTCTGGATCAGACCAAAGCCGATGCGGTATTCGATGTGGTCGTTCCGGCCGCCCGCCGCGAGGTGGCCAATTCGGCCTTTGCCCATCACTGTCACCTGCTGACGGAAAAGCCCCTCGCCGACAGTCCGGCCAACGCCCGCGCCATCGTCGACGCCGCGCGGCGCGCCGGCCGCGTCCACGCCGTCGTTCAGAACCGCCGCTATGTCGCCAATGTCCGGCGCATCCGCCGCTTTCTGGATTCAGGCGCCATCGGCGCGCCGACCAGCATCCACGCGGATTTTTTCGTGGCGCCGCACTTTGGCGGTTTTCGCGAAGAGATGCGCCACGTGCTGTTGCTCGACATGGCGATCCACACCTTCGATGCCGCTCGCTACATGGTCAACGGCGAACCTGCCGATGTCTATTGCCAGGAATGGGAGCCGGCCAATTCCTGGTATCGGCAAGGGTCGTCGGCAAGCGCCACTTTCGGGCTCGGCCGAAACAGGATGTTCACCTATCGTGGCAGCTGGTGCGCCGACGGCTTTCGCACCAGTTGGGAGGGCAGCTGGCGTATCGTCGGTGAGCGCGGCAGCCTGATCTGGGACGGCCATGACGAGGTGAAGGCGGAAGTCGTGCTACCGGAGCGCGAAGGCCTGATCGACAAGGTCGGGCCGGTGACAGTGCCTCCCCTCGATCCGTCCGACCGTATCGGCGGGCATCTCGGCGTCATTGCCGACTTCGTGCAAGCCGTGGAAACCGGCACCGAGCCGGAGACACGGGGCTCGGACAACATCAAGAGCCTGGCCATGGTCTTCGCGGCGATCCAGAGCGCCGAGACCGGTCGTCGCGTGAACATCGCATCACAGGAAGGATGACCATGCCGAACCCGCTTCTCGACATCAGGATCGGCACCATGGTGCGGGCCAATCTCGAAGACCCGGCCGCCTATATCAGGCAAATCCTGCCGCTCGGCTTCGAGAGCATCCAGCCCTTTTTCTGGCAGACGCTCGGCGGCAAGGATCTGCCGCGGCTCGCCGGAGAGATTGAAGAGGCGATCGGCGATGCCGACGTCACCGTCAGTTCGATCGGCGTGTTCGGCAATCCGCTCGAGAGCGGCGACACCGACCGCGGCGTGCTCGATGCCTGGAAAACGGTCATCGACAACGCCCATCTGTTCGGCACCACGTTGGTCAGCGGTTTTACCGGCCGCATCCGCGGAAAACCGCTGACCGACAGCCTGCCGCGCTATCGGGAGGTCTGGGGCGAACTGGCCAGACGCGCCGCCGACAAGGGCGTGCGCATCGCCTTCGAGAATTGCGCCATGGACGGCAATTGGGCCGGCGGGGACTGGAACATCGCCCACAACCCGGATGCCTGGGAGCTGATGTTCAACGAATTGCCCAACGATAATCTCGGTCTCGAATGGGAGCCCTGCCACCAGCTCGTCTACCTGATCGATCCGATGCCGCAGATCCGCAAATGGGCGCATCGCATCTTTCATGTCCACGGCAAGGACGCCACGGTGCGCTGGGACGTCATCCGCGAGAACGGCGTGTTCGGCCGCCTGCCCTTCGTGCAGATGCGCACGCCCGGCTTCGGCGACAGCGACTGGACCCGGGTGATCAGTGAACTGAGGCTGGCCGGGTACAAGGGCGCCATCGACATCGAAGGCTGGCACGACCCGGTCTATCGCGGCGACCTCGAGATCACGGGGCAGGCACGCGCCCTGGAGTATCTCAAGCTATGCCGGGGAGGTGCGAGCTACCTGCCAAATCCGGCGTGAGGATCGGTCGGCGGGAGGAGCCGGCCGCAAGTGGCATTGCCAAAGCAATCGTTCAAAGGCCCCTCGGCTGACGAGGAAAACAATGGGAGGAACGTGCATGAGCATAGCGATCAGGACGACACTTCTGCGCACGGCCGTCGTGGCGGCGGCCACGGCGCTTACCGCCGCAATCTTCACCTTGCCGGCGCAGGCGCTCGACGCCCAATGGTGCAAGGACGTCCACATCCGCTTCTTCGTCGGCGGCGCCGAGGGCGACGCCTTCGGCACCATCGTCTACAATGGCGCCAAGCAGGCGGCGGCAGATCTCGGACCCAAGGTCGACTACATCTTCTCCCAGTGGGACGCGGAGAAGATGGTGCAGCAATTGCGCGAAGCGGTCGCGGTCAAGCCCCAGGGCATCGCCATGATGGGCCATCCGGGCGACGCCGCGATCATGCCGCTCGCCGACGAGGCCCATAAGGAGGGCATCAAGATGATGTACCAGAACGTCCCGGTGCCGAAGGTGACGGCGGCGTTCGGTGGCGGCTATATCGGCGCGCAGCAGGAACAGCAGGGCCGCGCACTTGGCGCCGAAGCGTTCAAGCTCGGTAAGCTGAAGGCCGGCGACAAGGCGATCATGATCGGCCCGTTCGAGAACGAGAGCCGCGGCGCACGCGAGCGCGGCACGGTGGCGGCCCTGAAGGAGGCTGGCGTCGAAGTCATCCAGCTGTCGTCGCCGCCGAGCGGCGAATGGGCTTCCGACCCCAATCTGGCGATACCGGTGCTTACGGCAGCGCTGCTCAACAATCCTGATGTCAAGGCCGTCGGCTATCCCGGCGGACAGATGCTCGGCAATGTCGCCACCTACATGCAGGCAGCTGGCAGAAAGCCTGGCGACATCTTCAACTTCGGCTTCGACACCAGCCCGCAGATCGTCGAGGGCTTCAAGGGGGGCTGGGTGCAACTGACGGCCGACCAGCAGCCATTCCTGCAGGGCTATCTGCCGATCCTCAGCCTGTGCCAGCAGGTGGTGCTGGGTCTGGCGCCGATGAACGTCGACACCGGCGCCGGTTTCGTCACGCCCGAAAATTACGAGATCGTCGCAGAACTCGCCAAGCAGGCGCTGCGCTGACCTCCCAAGCCGCCGGCCGGGATCAGGCCCCGGCCGGCGGGGCCGCTGGCGAGAAAGCTGGCGCCAGACAATCAAGCGAGGATGCTATGGCCGAACGTCTCATAGAACTGCGCGATATCGCTAAGTCCTACGGCCATGTCTACGCACTTGGCGGGGTCAATCTCAGCGTCGATCGCGGCGAGGTGGTCGGCCTCATCGGCGACAACGGCGCCGGCAAGTCGACGCTGATCAAGATCCTCTCCGGTGTGGTCAAGCCGACCAGCGGCGAGATCCTCATCCGCGGCAAGCCGGTGACCGGATGGAATGCGGCACGTTCGCGCGAGGCCGGCATCGAAACGGTGTTCCAGGACCGGGCACTGGCCGTGCAGCAGACGATCGTCCGCAACATCTTCATGGGCCGCGAACTCACCGGCCCTTTCGGCTGGCTGAAGGTCGGCAAGGAAATCGAGGAAGCGAGCCGGCTGATGCGCGAGATCGGCTTCACCTCGAAAGTGTTCACGCCGCATTCGATCGTCGGCCAGCTTTCGGGCGGTGAACGCCAGGGCGTGGCGATCGCGCGCGCCATCTACAAGCAGGCGGAACTGATCGTCCTCGACGAGCCGACGACGGCGCTGTCTCTGACCGAGACCGCCAAGGTCTTCCATTTCGTGCGCCAGGTGCGGGCGAGCGGCCGCTCGATCCTGTTCATCGGCCATAACATCCATCATGTCTTCGACATCGCCGATCGCTTCGTGGTGCTGGATCGCGGCAAGGTCGCGCTCACCGCCGACCGCAGCGAGGTCAAGTCGGCCGAAGACCTCATCAACTTCATGGAAGACGTCGCGCATCCGGACGGGTTGGCCGGGCTGCACGACACTGGCGACGCGGAGCAGAGAGCACGATGAGCAAGACCATGGAGCCCGATCTGCACGAGCCGTCGGCCGGCATTTCCCGCCAAGGCAGTTCCCAGAACGAGTGGAAGCACCCGTCCGATCACTGGATGCGCGGCTTCATCCTTGACAACCGCGCTTCGCTTGGGACGCTCGGCGTGTTCGTCGTCATGATGGCGGTCTTCATGATCGCCAACCCGACGGTCTTCACAACCTGGTATCTCTACAGCGCCGTGCTCACTACGCTTCCCGTGGCGTTGTTCGTGGTCGTGCCGTTGGTCTTCGTCGTCACCTGCGGCGAGATCGACCTGTCGTTTCCCGCGACGATGGGTTTTGCCTCCTGGGTCTTCGCGCTGGTGGTGCAGGCGGGCTACGACCCGTTCCTCGGCATTGCGGCGGCGCTGGTCACCGGCACGCTGCTCGGCTTCCTCGTCGGGTCGCTGGTGGTCTATGGCGGGCTGTCGTCGCTGATCGCCACGCTCGGCATGAATTTCCTGCTGCGCGGCCTGATCCAGATCATCAATGAGGGCAGATCGACTTCGCTGACCAGCCTTGCCGACAGCTGGGCCTACAGGATCTTCTCCAGCCAGGTCTTGGGCGTTCCGGTGCAGATCTTCTGGGCCATCGCCTTCGTCGTCCTTTCGGCGATGCTCTACAACCGCCACCGCTTCGGCGCGCAGGTGAAGGTGGTCGGTGACAATCCCGACAGTGCCCAGCAGATGGGCATCGATGTCAAGCGCGTGCGGGTGAAAGTGTTCGTCTTCGTCGGCATCGGGGCCGCGATCGCCGGCACGTTCTCGGTAATGATCAACTTCACCTGGTGGCCAACCGCCGGCGACGGTTATCTCTTGCCGGTGCTGGCCTCGGTGTTCGTCGGCGGCACGCCGACCTGGGGTGGCATCGGCACCGTGGCCGGCGGCGCGATCGGCGCCGTCACGGTGTCGTTTATCCAAACTGGCGTCGTGGCGGCTGGGCTCAGCGGCTTCTACGTCCAGTTCTTCAACGGGCTGATCATCATCCTTTCGCTGCTTGGCCACAAATGGAATCAGGCGCGCTACCGCTGAACCAGTCGGCCGTTCAACGGCGATTTGCCGGTCATCCGAGCCAACGATAGACGACGGGCCGCGCGGACGACACCGCGCGGGCCCGATCGCCTATTTGCGCGATGCGCAATTTCGATCAAGCTGGCCGGGCAACGAGGCGCCAGAGTGAGGACGCCACATGCGAGGAACACATGAACCCGACCGAGAAGGCGCTATGGTTTGTCGAAAGCCACCTGCCGGAAGCTGTTACGCTCGACGACGTGGCCCAAAGCAGCGGCGTATCGCGCTTTCATGTGACGCGCGCCTTCGGCGCCGCCACCGGCCGCTCCGTCATGGGTTACATGCGCTCGCGCCGGCTGACCGAGGCGGCGCGCAGGCTGGCCGGCGGGGCGCCCGACATCCTGTGCGTCGCGCTCGACGCCGGCTACAACTCGCATGAGGCATTCACCCGGGCCTTTCGCGACCAGTTCGGCACCACGCCGGAACTGGTGCGCGCGCAAGGTTCGACTGAGACCCTCGACCTCGTGGAGCCCATCCTGATGGACAATTCGCTTTTGACCACACTTGAACCACCGCGCTTCGAGACCAGTCGGCCATTCCTCATCGCCGGACTGGGCGAGCGCTACAGTTGTGAGTCCAGCGCCGGCATTCCAATGCAATGGCAGCGCTTCGCTCCCCATATCGGCCACATCCCCGGGCAAGTGGCCGGCGTTTTCTACGGCGTCTGCCTCAATGGTGACGATGCCGGCAATTTCGATTATGTCGTCGGCGTCGAGGTGCGCGACTTCGCCGATCTGCCGAAGGAGTTCCAACGGGTGCGGGTGCCGGCGCAGAGATACGCCGTTTTCACGCATCGCGAACACATCTCGACCATCCGGCGAACGATCAATACGATCTGGAACAGCTGGCTGCCGGCATCCGGCCATGAGGTTGCCGATGCGCCGGAATTCGAGCGCTACGGGCCTGAATTCGATGCCCACACCGGCAATGGCGGGCTGGAGATCTGGGTGCCCGTCAAGGCATGACGCGCTGCTACAGCTCCAGTTCCCAGTTCTGGCCGACCAGATCCTTGCCGAAGGAATGGTGAGGCTCTTCCTCGATCAGCCTGAAACCGGCCGCCTGGTAGATGTGCCGGGCGGCGGTCAGAATATCGTTGGTCCATAGGGTCAGCGTCCTGTACCCCCTGGCGCGGGCAAAGCCGATGCATTCCTCGACCAGGCGCTTGCCGATGCCGAGCCCCCGTGCCGAAGGTTCGACATAGAGCAGCCTGAGCTTGGCCACCTGATCCGACTTGCGCACGACGAAGACCGAGCCGACGACCTCGCCTTCGCGCTCGGCGATCCAGCCGCGCTCCCATTTCGGATCGTAGGATTTTACGAACGCCGCGAGGATTTCGGCGACCAGCGCCTCATAGGTTTCGTCCCAGCCATAATCCTGCGCGTAGAGCATGCCTTGCCGGCGGATGATCCAGCCAATGTCGCCGACCTGCGGCGGCCGCAGCAGATAAGGGATTTTGGGCTCTGCACCGGCGTCCAGCAGACGCTGCACGGTCCGCATGGACTTGACCAGCCGGTCCTGCTCCGACGCAGGCAGACGATCGAGCAGCGCCGCGACCTGATCGTGCGAACCCTGGTTCAGCGGCGCGAAGGCGTTCCTGCCCGCCGGCGTCAGCGCGATCGACGATTGCCGAGCGTCCGAAGCCAGCGTGGCCCTGGAGATGAGGTGAAGGCGCTCGAACTTCTTCAGCAAACGGCTGACATAGCCGGCGTCGAGACCGAGATCGCGCCCGAGATCGGTCGCGGTCAGTCCGTCACGATGCGCCAGTTCGTAGAGCACGCGTGCCTCGGTCAGCGAGAAGGCGCTCTTCAGCAGCCCTTCATCGAGCAGTCCGATCTGGCGGGTGTAGAAGCGGTTGAACGCCCGCACCGCATCGATCAGGCCCTTGTTGGGCGCAGCCTTGTCTGGCTGATGGTGGATTGTCATTCGAGTCATCTCCTGCTGGCAGGATCGATCATTTACTTGACGGAGTCAACCATTAGGGAAGGCGCCCGAGATGCTTACATCATCGGCAACACCGGCCAGCGGTCGACGATCCTGCCACCGGAAAGCACCGCGATCGATCCGAACTGCTGCAGCACGGCCTCGCTCTGCGTCGGCCGCAGGAACGCATAGTCGCCGGGCCTGACGACGGCCTGGGCGAGCAGACCCATGAATTGCTGGTTGGAAGACAGGCCAAGCAGGCCGTTTGTCGTCATGCCTTCGGGAAACACCGGTTCGGCCATCCACTTGCCGCCATAGAGATAGCAGCCCTTGCGCGGAAACCGGCCCAGCGCCTGCAGCAGGCGCGAGACCGCCGGCGGGCCAGGCAGCATCGGCTCGACCACTTTCAGGATTGGCGTCGCGATGAAGGCCGCCGGCTGGAAGCCCTCAAGGCCGGGCGTGTCGAAATCGACGGGCAGCACGAAGGCCGAGCCCATCGACACTTCATTGGCGATGCCGCCATGATGAAGCAGCGCGGTCTTGCTGCCGCCAATGTTCAGGACATGGCGCTGGTCGGCGCCGAGGCGCGCGACGAAAGCGGCGGCCTGTTCGGAGGCTTGCGCCAACGCCTTGGCCGGTCCACCGAACAGGCCGGGTATGTGCGGCGCATGCGCCTCATAGGCCATGACGCCTTCGCAGCGCAGCCCTTTGTGGGTAGGCAGCGCATTCAGCGCCCGCGACAGGGCCGCCGGTTCGGCAAAGCCGCCGCGATGCAGTCCGACATCGATTTCGAAAGCGATGCGCAATTCGGCGCCGAGTTCGTCGGCGAGCGCGCCATATTCCGCCAGTCTCTCCTGTGTATCGATCAGCCAGCAGACCCGCGACCAAGCCACGTCGCCTCTGCAAAGCACCGCCCTGGCCGCGCCAACCGGCATCGGTTTGCCGTACAGCAGATCCGCATCCGGGAACGCCTTCAGCACCGCCTCGGTGATCGGCGGATGGAAGGTCATGAGGCGGTGGGTTCCAAGCGCCTTGCCGATATGGGAGAGCAGCGGGAGGCAAGCGAGCGACTTGTCGACCAAACGGACGGCAAGACTGGGGTCAAGCCGCTTCTTCACCAGGGCAATGTTGCCATCCAGCCGATCGAGGTCGAGCAGCAGGCAGGGTTGGAAAATGTCCGCCTCTCTCAGCGCATCCGAAAGCGTGGCGAAATACGCCTTCATGGCTGGATGCCGAAAGAACTGGGTTCGATGCCGAACAGGTCGGCCATATAGGGCGAGACGAAGCGGTTTTGCGGATCGATGTCGCGGCGCACCGCCATCGCATCGTCCCAGCGCGGATAGAGCTTTTTCAGGTCGGCCGCTTTCAGGCTGTGCATCTTGCCCCAGTGCGGCCTGCCGCCATATCTGCGGAAGATCGGCTCGGCCGCGCGCATGAACGGCAACGGATCGTTCGCCGCGTCATGGTGGATGGCGATGGAACAGGTGAGCCTTTTGTGGAAAGGGGAGAGCCAGAATTCATCCGATGCCACCGACCGCACTTCCATCGGGAAATAGACTTCCGGAAAATGCTTCTCGGTCAGTTCGATGATCTCGGCCAGCGCCTTCGGCCCCTCCTCGAACGGAAGGTGATATTCCATTTCGTTGAACCTGGTCTGCCGGTCGCTGGCATAGACGTTGAGCCAGTCCTGCACGTAATCCTCGGCCGGCACCTTGGCGACCGCGCCCAGGATCAGCCTGCGGCGCAGCGACGGCAGCCAGGCAAGCCCGGTGCGCAGGCGGCGCAGCGTGCGCAGGGAGCCCTCGTCATCGTCGGTCGGGCGCGGAGTGGTCGCCTCGGTGCTGAAGTCGCTGGCGATGAACTGCGCGTAGCCTGAAAATGGGATGTAGTAGAATTCGGCCGACCGGTGCTCGCTCATCATCGTTTCGAAATCGCGCAGCATGTCGGCTATCGGCAGCACCCATTTGCGGCGCCGCAGCCGGTAGGTCGCGATGTTGTTCAACGTCACTTCGCTGAGCACACCGAAGGCGCCAAGCGCAACGCCGATCGCATGGATCGTTTCCTGATCCCCTTCCCGCTTGAAGTCGCGGACCTTGCCAAGCCCGTCGACGATCTGCACCGTTTCCAGCTGTGTGTGATACGCGCCCAGCGTCGGCCCCGAGCCATGGGTGGCCGTGCCCAGGGCGCCGCCTATCGCTTGGCGGTCGATGTCGCCCATATTGGGCAGGCCCTGGCCGATGCCTTGCAGCATGTGCATGAGCGGACCAAGCCGCGTCCCTGCCCGCACACGCGCCTGATGTCTTTTCGCGTCATGCGCAACCAGCCCTTCCAGCTTCTCCAGCGACAGGATGGTGCCTTGGGACTTCACCAATGGCGTGAAGGAGTGACCGGCGCCGACGACGCGGACCGGGCCGGGTGCGGTGCGAATGATATCGCCGAGTTCGCCGGCATCTGCCGGACTGGCAAGCAGCCGCGGCTCGGCGGTGACAAAGCCGGACCAGTTGCTCCAGCTGTTCGACATGGGGCTCACGCAATCGCGCGGCGACGCCGCGCCGCCAGGACAAACAGGCCGAGCAACGCCACGCTGGCGACAGCACTTGCGGCGGCGAACTCGGGAACCGGGCGAAACTCCTTGCCGTCGATGAGCAGCGACGCCGCGACCGGTCCGATCGCCAGGCCGAAAAGCTGGGCGGCCGGCACCAGCAGCACGGCGGTGCGGGTCTCGTCGGCGGTGATCGCCAGCCGGATCTGGTAGGGCACGATGAACAGCAGGATAAAACCCATGATCAGGGCGACGACCCAGAACATCGTGAGGCCGGGCCCGCTGGCAAGCACGAGCGAGGCGACAAGCGCGACGAGGCCGATCGCCGTGATGGCAAGCCGATAGTCGATGCGCGCCTCGAACACGGTCGCCGTCATCGCGCCCAGCACCTGCGCCGCGAGGCTGGCCGAGACGATCAGCCCGACGGTGCGGCCATCGATGCCGAATTGGGCGCCAAGCGGCTCCAGAAAGGCCCATACGGCGCCGAAGAACATGAAGTAGCAGAAGACCGATAACAGCGCGGTGATCGAGGAAGCCGTCAGCACATTGGCGAGGTTTTCGTCCTTCGGCAGATCGGCATAATCGGCGGGGACAGCAAAGGCGACCACCAGCGACGCGACGCAGACGACGGCAAGAACGAGGAAGCCGCCCGCCGACCCGGCGGCTGGAATGACATAGAGCGCCAGCACCAGGGCAAGAGCGCATTGCGCCAGGGTCTGCATGGTGACGAAATAGCCGCCGATGCGTTCGGCGCGCCGCGAACGGGCAATCAGTTCGGTGGCGACCGCGACAAGGCCGCCTTCGGCAAGGCCGGCCAGCGCGCGGGCCGCCATCAGCGTGTTGGCGCCGGCGGCATAGGCGGTCCACACATTGGCCAGCGCCAAGAGCAGCAGGAGGACGGCACTTTTCCAGCGCATGTTGTGGGCGGAAAGCAGCATCGCGACGATCGCCGAACCAATCGCGATGGCGATCATCTCGGCGGTGGCGACCAACGCCAGTTCGTCGCCGCTGACATGGCCCTCGGTATAGAGGGCGCCGAGCAGGACGGGCTGCAGACCGAGAATGAGCAGGCCGACCGACCCGATCCACAGGGCCGAGGCGAGCTGCCCGCCGCTGGGATTGCCGACCAGCCAGTCGCCTTCGCCCTGAAGATCAGCGCTTGTCGAAGCCATAGGCGCCTCCCAACGTCCTTGCCGCACGGCAAAAAAGCTGACACTCTGTCAGTATTTCAGAAACTGATACTTGATCATATTTCTTGTCAACCGGAATTTGGGAACTCGTGCGAAAGATCGGTGCATGACGCAAGCAAGTCGAACGATCACCGAGCCCAGGCGCAGGCCCAAGCAGGAGCGCAGCCGCGAGCGCATCGACGCCATCCTGTCGACCACCATGCGGCTGATCGGCGAGAAGGGCATCGATGCCGTCACCATGAAGGAGGTCGGCATGCTGGCGGGCGGGCCGATCGCCACCGTCTACCACTACTTCCCCAACAAGTCGGCGATCCTGGCGATGCTCTATGAGCGATTCTCGGAGGTCAGCCGGTCGCGATTGACGGCGATCGTCGCCGATGTCCGCGAAGCCAAGGACGTCATCGCCGCGTCCGATCGGCTGCTTGACGACTACCTCAGCCGGGTCGCCGGCGATCCGGCCATCCAGGATCTGCAGAACGCCATCCAGGCCGACAAGGCGCTGAAGAATCTCGACATCGCCGAAACCCGGCATCAAGCCAAGATGTTCTGCGACCACGTCATCGCCTTGCTCGAGCCGGAAAAGCACGAGCAGTTCGAACGCATGGTTCTGCTGATCTTCCAGCTCGCCGGCGGCGTTGTGCGCCTGGCGCTTGCGCAAGGCGAAGTGGAAAGCCGCCGGACCATCGAGGATTACCGATCGATCATCCACACCCAGTTGCGGCTGTTTCTTTAGCGACCGGCAACCGGGGGCCTATCTCGCCCGGCGGATGAGGCCTTCGAAACCATCGGCCAGGTCGGAAGCGCCGGCCGCGAACATCTTCACCAGGTTCTGCGGGCGGCCGGGCGTCTTGTTGGCATCGAGGAGAACAGCCCTGCCCTCATGCATGACGAAATCGAATTTCCCATAGTCGAAGCCGAGTTCACGCCGCCGTTCGCGCAGTTCGTCGGGAACAGCGGCGGGCTCGCGCCGGATCGTTTCCGATGCCTTGACCAGGCTGTTTGGCGAGACGTAGCGGGTGCAGCGCTCGCGCTCTCCGCAAAACACCCAGAAGCGCACCGCAAAGCCGTCAGGTTCTTTTTCCGGGATGAACTTTTCCACGACCAGATCATCGCGATCGAGGACGCCATCGGGAACGTCGTCCCGGGATTGGTAGACCTCGTAGGACGGCATGGCTGGCACGTGCGCAAAGGGTGCCGGTTGGCCGGCACGCCTCGACCGCCGATTGAGCCGTGTCTCCGGAATGCCCTGGTTGTTGAGATTGCTTTTGATGATGACCGGGCCCAGCCAGCCGTCGCCCTCGGCCAGAAGCGCTCCGCTTACCCGCCGTTTCGATATGTCGGCGGCCCCGACATTGAGGCATAAGGGAAAACTCCGCGCATATTCGAGATAATCTGCCGGTGTCGTTGTCGCATCGACGTGCAGAACCGCGACATCGGCGCTGGATTGTCCGGAGAGGCCAGGCTGAATCCGGACCGAATGGCCCCGCCTCTTCAGGTCCTCGAGAATATCGAAAAGCATGTAACGGCTATTCCGGCGCAGCAGAAGGCCGCGGCGACCCAGGAACCGGTCATGCTCATGCGTTATGACAATGATGCGCGCCACCAGCTAACCCCTTGGCTTCCATCCCCACTTCCATTAAGCGGCTCTAATCAATCAATGCCAGACTTTCCTGGGCTCCAACGGGTCTGCATGACGAATCATTGGGACAGTTATCATCGGCACTGGAAGCTCCTGGACGCCCCGCTCCGGCCGACGCCGGAAACCGTCGGCATATTCGAGCGCGAACTCGATCTCGGAAATGCCGATGTCCTTCTGCTTGGGGTGACACCTGAACTGGCGGTTCTAGGCAGATCGATGTTGGCGATCGATCAATCGGCTGCCATGATTTCCGGCGTATGGGCCGGCGACAACACCTCGCGAAGGGCGATGGCCGGCAACTGGCTTGACCTCCCGGTCGAGCGGGAATGTTTCGACGCGGTCATCGGCGACGGCTGCCTGTCGGCGGTCGATACCAAGGCCGCGCGCGGTTCGCTGTTCGGTGAAATCGCAAGGGTGCTAAAGCCTGGCCGGCGTGCGGCGATCCGCGTGTTTGCTCGGCCGGAAACCGCGGATGACCTGCGCGGCATCGAAGCTCTGGTCCTGGCCGGCGGAATCGAGAATTTCCACGCGCTCAAATGGCGGATAGCCATGGCGTGCACGACCGGCGACTGCGACAGCAGCGTCGATGTGCAAGCAATCCGTGCGGCATTCGACAAGCTGTTTCCGAATCGGGAGGCCCTTGCCGCATGCACCGGATGGAGTATGGCATCCATCAACACGATCGACGTCTATGCGGGCTCCGAAACGAAGTACAGCTTCGCGACGCTGGCCATGCTGGAGGATGAGGCGCGCGGTTGGTTCGACCAGGTGCGCGTCGTGCCAAGCGGCAGTTATCCCCTGGCGGAACGTTGTCCGCTCCTGGTGCTCGGTTCGGCCAAGCTTCGATAAGTCATCGCCATCCTACCAAGAGGCGCTCCGCGCGCCTTGACTCTGGCAGGTCGGCGGCCTATTTCAGCGCCACGTTAGCACTCGCCTTTGGTGAGTGCTAACTATGTGTCCGGCGCCGCCGGACGAGGAACTGTTTCTCACCGTTCTCATCGAGGAAGAAAAAATGGCAAAGTCGAAGTTCCGCCCGCTTCATGACCGCGTGGTCGTTCGCCGGGTCGAATCCGAATCCAAGACCGCTGGCGGGATCATCATCCCGGATACGGCGAAGGAAAAGCCGCAGGAAGGCGAGATCATCGCCGTCGGCTCCGGCGCTCGTGACGAAGCTGGCAAGCTGGTCCCGCTGGACGTCAAGGCCGGCGACCGCATCCTGTTCGGCAAGTGGTCGGGCACCGAAGTCAAGCTCAATGGCGAAGACCTTCTGATCATGAAGGAATCCGACATCATGGGCATCATCGGCTGATTATCGGCCTCACCCTCAACTTGAATTTTTCGGGCTCTATCCGAGCCCCTGCCAGGAGCTAAAACATGGCTGCCAAAGACGTAAAATTCTCTCGCGATGCCCGTGAGCGCATGCTGCGCGGCGTCAACATCCTCGCCGACGCGGTGAAGGTCACGCTCGGTCCCAAGGGCCGCAACGTCGTCATCGACAAGTCGTTCGGCGCCCCGCGCATCACCAAGGACGGCGTCACCGTCGCCAAGGAAATCGAGCTTGAAGATAAGTTCGAGAACATGGGCGCGCAGATGGTCCGCGAAGTTGCTTCGAAGACCAACGACATCGCCGGCGACGGCACCACGACCGCGACCGTTTTGGCGCAGTCGATCGTCCAGGAAGGCCACAAGTCGGTTGCGGCCGGCATGAACCCGATGGACCTGAAGCGCGGCATCGATCTGGCCGTCACCGAAGTGGTCGCTGCTCTCGGCAAGGCCGCCAAGAAGATCAAGACCTCCGAGGAAGTTGCCCAGGTCGGCACGATCTCGGCCAATGGCGACGAGTCGGTCGGCAAGATGATCGCGGAAGCGATGCAGAAGGTCGGCAACGAAGGCGTCATCACGGTTGAGGAAGCCAAGACCGCCGAGACCGAACTCGAAGTCGTCGAAGGCATGCAGTTCGACCGCGGCTATCTCTCGCCCTATTTCGTGACCAACGCCGACAAGATGGTTGCCGAGCTGGAGGACGTCTACATCCTCCTGCACGAGAAGAAGCTCTCCAACCTGCAGGCGATGCTGCCGGTCCTCGAAGCCGTCGTGCAGACCTCGAAGCCGTTGCTCATCATCTCGGAAGACGTCGAAGGCGAGGCGCTCGCCACGCTGGTCGTCAACAAGCTGCGTGGTGGCCTGAAGATCGCCGCCGTCAAGGCGCCGGGCTTCGGTGATCGCCGCAAGGCCATGCTGGAAGACATCGCCATCCTGACCGGTGGCCAGGTCATTTCGGAAGACCTCGGCATCAAGCTCGAGAATGTCGGCCTCAACATGCTCGGCCGCGCCAAGAAGGTGTCGATCTCCAAGGAGAACACCACCATCGTCGACGGCGCCGGCAAGAAAGCCGAGATCCAGGGCCGCGTCGCCCAGATCAAGCAGCAGATCGAGGAGACCACCTCGGACTACGACAAGGAGAAGCTGCAGGAACGTCTGGCGAAGCTCGCCGGCGGCGTTGCGGTGATCCGCGTCGGCGGTGCGACGGAAGTCGAAGTCAAGGAAAAGAAGGACCGCGTCGATGACGCCCTCAACGCGACCCGCGCGGCCGTGGAAGAAGGCATCGTTGCTGGCGGTGGCGTTGCCCTGCTGCGCGCTTCGGCCAACATCAAGGTGACCGGCGTCAACGCCGACCAGGCCGCCGGCATCAACATCGTTCGTCGTGCGCTGCAGGCTCCGGCCCGCCAGATCGCGGCCAACGCTGGTGCGGAAGCCTCGATCGTTGCCGGCAAGATCCTTGAGAACAAGGGCGCGACCTTCGGCTACAACGCCCAGACCGGCGAATATGGCGACATGATCGTCATGGGTATCGTCGATCCGGTCAAGGTCGTGCGCACGGCCCTCCAGGACGCGGCCTCGGTCGCCGGCCTGCTCGTCACCACCGAAGCCATGATCGCCGAAGCTCCGAAGAAGGATCCGGCTGGCGGCGGCATGCCTGGCGGCATGGGCGGCGGCGGCATGGGCGGCATGGGCGGCATGGACTTCTAATCCACGCTTCCATCTGCATTCAGCTACCGAAGGGCGGCCCTCGAGGTCGCCCTTTTCTTTTCGTCTTGAGGCTGGTGCTCCACCACAGTCAGTTGGGACTAGCGGTCAGACAGCGGCGTCTCCGCCCGCTGTGCCACCTTGCCGGCGAGCACGGCCTGCTCGATAAGGATGGCCACCTCATCGGCCACTGCGTTGAGCGATGAACGGTCGCGGGTGGCGCGGGCAATCACCATCAAGCCCTCCAGCGAAGACTCGGCCAGCAGCGCCAGCGCCTGCGCGCGACGCTCGGGCACTCCTGCCCTGACGAAAGCCTCACGCAGCAAGCCGATCCACTGTTCGAAGGCCGAGCGGCACAGTTCGACAAGGTCGGGCACATCGCCTGGCGAGTCCAGCACGACCGGCGCGACCGGGCAGCCGAGTGAGAACTCATTGTCTTCCAGCATGCGTCCCACCGACTGATAGATGTGATGGACGGCGACGGCAGGGTCGCGTTCGGCGGCCAAAGCCGCGCCCAGACGCTCGGTTACCTCGGCGACGCTGGCGCGCGTCACCTCGACCACCAGTTGGTCCTTGCCGCCTGGGAAGTGGAAATAGAGCGAGCCGCGGGGTGCGCCGCTGGCGCTCAAAATGTCGTTGAGCGACGTGCCGTGATAGCCGCGCCGCCGCAATAGCAGTGCCGTCGCCTCGATCATCCGCGTGCGTGTGTCCGTCGCCATGTCAACCTCTGTCAGGAGCGCGCACTATAAGTGCTTGCCCGAAATATGACAACCGGTCTACATAATATGTAAATCGGTCTACATATTTCGGAGGCAGAGATGGATGAGTATCGGCGGAAAGGGCAAGACGGCGGCCTGGCTCGTGATGCATGAGGAAGCGGTCGCGGAGCCTTCATTTCATCAAGCAGAGGAGAGACAGCAATGACAATTCGCGAAGCATCGGCCGAATGGCACGGCCCGCTCAAGGAAGGTTCCGGACGGCTCAGGCTGGGCAGCGGCGTGTTCGAGGGCGCCTACTCGTTCCCGTCCCGCTTCGAAAACGGCCCCGGCACCAATCCGGAGGAACTGATCGCGGCCGCCCATGCCGGCTGCTTCTCGATGGCGCTCACCGCCGTCCTCGGCAGTGAAGGTCATGTCGCAAGCGACATCCACACGACCGCCAAGGTGCATCTGGGCGCCACCGCGGCCGGGCCGACGATTACCCGCATTGAATTGGAGACGGAGGCGAACGTCCCGAGGCTCCCCGCCGCCGACTTCGAGCGGCTGGCGCAGTCGGCCAAGGCGGGATGCCTCGTCTCGCGGGCGCTGGCCGGCGTCGCCACGATCACGCTGAAAGCGAACCTCATAAGTCACTGAACGGAAGAAGAAATCGCATGACCCAGGAATTAATCATCGACATCAACACGGCCAACCGCTCCGGCGAAACAGCTGAAATCATGCGGCGCTACAACGATGTGTTCCAGCGTCACGATCCCTCGGCTCTCGACGATCTGGTGGCGCAGGACTGCGTGATCGAGAACACCACGCCGGCGCCGGACGGCGCGCGCCGCGCCGGCAAGGCGACCTGCGTTGAGCTGTGGTCGGCGATCGCCACCGCACCCGGGACGCGCTTCGACCTCGAAGAGACTTTCGTGGCCGGCGACCGCGCCACGATCCGCTGGCGCTACTGGATGGCCGACGGCAATTCGCTGCGCCGCGTCAACCTGATGCGCGTCGCGGACGGGCGGATCGTCGAGGCGATGGGTTATGTCAAGCGCTAGACTAAGCGCCTCGATCACCTATCCGCCAGCGCCAGCTTGGCGCCGAGCATGACGAAGGCGCCGGCAAAAGTCCGGCGCATCCAGGTCAACACCATTGGCCGCGACACGACATGGCTGCGGATCGACGCCGCGAAGATGCCGTAGCCGACAAAAACCACGAAGGTCAAAAGCATGAAGACCGAGCTGAGCTCCAGCATCTTCGACAGTGCGTTGGTTTCCGTGGTGCTGACGAATTGCGGCAGGAAGGCGAAGAAGAAGATCGACAGTTTCGGATTGAGCACGTTGACGAGGATGCCGGTGGCGATCACCTTGCCGGCCGAGCGAGGCGCGACATTGTCGTCGACGCTCAGGCCGCCTTTTTCCTTCAGCGTGTTCCAGGCCATGTAGAGCAGATAGGCGACGCCGAGATATTTCAGCGTCTCGAAGGCGACAGCACTGGTGTGCAGCAGGGCCGCCAGGCCGGTGATGGCAGCCGCCATATGCGGGATGATGCCGAGCGTGCAGCCGAAGGCGGCAATGATCGAGGCCCGCGCACCACGCGAAAGCCCGGCGCTCAGCGTATAGAGTACGCCGGTGCCCGGCGAAGCCACGACGATCAGCGACGTCAACAGAAATTCGATGCTCACGATGATTTCCTCCGGCGCCCTACCCTGACGCAGCCTAGCCAGCAAGCGGGGTGCGCACAAGCGACAGTCATTACAGCATGTCGCGGCGATAGGATTCGCCGACCCGCTGTAAGCTTCTGATTTTATGCTTGTCGTTGTCCCGGAACCGAGGACACTTCCGGGCGACATGCATTCGCCGCCAGCAAAGCCGCCGCTAAGAGGTGGAAAATCCGAGCGCCCGGCGCGCCATCAGGCACTCGTCGTCGCCAGGCATGCAGGCGCGGCAGACATCCGGGCGCAGGTCATAGATGGTGCAGGCGGTCGACTTGCCGACCTCGCCAGACAGGGCCGAACAGCGCACGCCGTCACAGCGCATGCCCGACAGGTCTGCCGCCACGTATTTTTCCGGGATGCGGTCGAGCTGCGCATCGTCCTCTGTCGAAAAGCGCGGCCACTCGGCTGAATAGGAACAGCACGCGCCGCAGCTCTGGCAATCGAACATAGGAGCGATGCCTGGTTGTGCCGACGGCAGGCTGGTCGTGGCTGCCTGGGCAAACGGCCCCGGCGCGGCGAGATTGCGATCGGCGTCCCGCGGCAAGGCGCTACTTCTTCTTGCCGGTCTTGCCCTTCGGTGCGTCCGCTGGCGACTTGAACAGATCGGTCGCTGCCTGGTCGGCGGCGGCGGCCTTCGGCGCGGCAACCGGCTTGGCCGGCTTTGCGGCGGGAGCCGGCGCTGCCGGCTGATCCTTGGCGGAGAATTTTATGGCCATTTCAATCCTCGTCGGCGAAACGCGATGATGGTGCGCGCGGATTGCGCAAGCGGCCGATCAACGCGGAAACCGCCGTGATGTTCATTTCCTCGGGCGACCAGTTCCTGGCTTCCGCGATGTGGTGCGCGGCCAGCTCACGATGCGTGCTGCCGCTATAGGCGGCATCCTGATAGGTGACACGCTCATGGGTCTTGGCGTCTTCGCGGACATACTCGATGAGGTAGTTCGGGCACTCGGCCCGGCCGCGCACGCCGACGCGCACCTGGGCATCGCCATGGGCGCGCTTGCAGCGTTCGAGCTTTTCCAGCACGCGCCGGACATATTCGACCGGCCTGTCCAGGGTCTCGACCATGTCGGCGATGGTCGCATCGGCCGCGATTGGCGTTTGCGGTACGCGCTTGGTGGCCATCAGCGTTTTCCGGCTCGTTTCGGCAGCGCCGCGAGTGCCGCGGCGGCCGCCATCTCGTCGGCCTCTTTCTCCAGCCGCAGCTCGCGCAGGCGCGCGGTCTTGGCTTCCCGCGCTTCGCTGACGGCATCGCGCTCGGAAATGATGCGGTTAAGCGACATCGACTGGGTTTGCGTCTTGCTGAACAGCGACACGGCCGGATCGACGGCTGTCTTCGAATGGGCGGTCAAAATCTTTCTCCTGTCAGGAGCCTGGTGCCGATAGGACGAGACCGGTCTTCGGTCGGGACCATGCACAAAGCGATGCGGCAGCGGATTCAAGATGCTGGAGCGTCCCTTAGCACGTTCAGCCCAATGCGCAGCGCATTTTCGGCGGCAACAAGCGTAAAATGAAAAAGGCCAGGCACCGCCTGACCTTCCCTGGGAGCGCCGCGCATCCAACTGGATGCACAAGGCAGCTCCTGATGGGCAGCAGAAGCCGTGGAAACTCAAGTTCCCGTAGCCATGCGCCCCAATTCGCCGTTCACCAGTGCCAGTACATCCGTGGTCACCGGGACGGCTGAATTCTTTCTTCAGGCCGCCTTCAACTGGTCGGCGGACATCTTGCCCGACTTGTTGTCGCGGACCATCTCGTAGCCGAGCTTCTGGCCCTCGACGATGTCGCGCATACCGGCGCGTTCCACGGCCGAGATGTGGACAAAAACGTCGGCGGAGCCGTCGTCAGGCTGAATAAAACCAAAACCCTTGGTGGCGTTGAACCACTTGACTGTGCCGGTGCTCATGACGAACCCTTTCCATGGCAAATATTCGTTCGCCGTCATGCGGATGCACAACGCCGTTTGTCTCGATTTTTGATGTGGGAAGTTCGTCAAAGGCGCGCCCGGAAGCGCGGATAACAAAAGTCAGTCAAACAAATATCGACGACTTTCTTCTACGCGTGTTTCAGACGCCTGTCAAATGTTGCGCCATCGATCCGAGAATTCGACGCCTGAAAGGACGTCATCTGGCCAACGTCCATGCTGAACAAGCGCCCGCACCTGAGCGTTGCCGGCGGCCGCTCAGCGTTCCTGGTCGGTCGGTCTGATGACGATCTCGTTGACGCTGACGCGCGCCGGCTGGCCGACGGCATAGAGGATGGCGGCGGCGACATCCTCGGCGGTCAGCGCTTCCATCGTGGCGAGGCGCTGGTCCAGCCCCGCCTTCGAGGCAGCGTTGGTGATATGGTCGCCAAGCTCTGTGCGCACCAGGCCCGGCTCGATCACGGTGACGCGAACCTTGTCGGCATAGACTTCGCGCCGCAGTGATTCCGAAAAACCGACGACACCAAATTTCGTCGCCGCGTAACCGCTGGCGCCGGGATTGGCGACGCGGCCGGCGACCGACGAGACATTGACGATATGGCCCTTGGCAGCCTTGAGATGCGGCAGCGCCGCCTTGGTGACGCCCATCAGCGCCAGCAGGTTGAGTTCCACCATATGGCGCCAGTCATCGAGCGTTGCCTCCGCTGCCGGCGAGAGCAGCATCACGCCGGCATTGTTGACAAGAATGTCTAGCCGACCCCATTCGGCCACCACCTTCCCGACCATGGCCGCGACATCGTCATTGCTGGTGACGTCGGCCTCGATGCGCAAAGCCGTTCCGCCGATTTTTTCGATGCGGGCGGCCAGAGCTTCGAGCCTATCGACCCGACGGGCGGCGACCGCCACCCTTGCCCCGGCAGCAGCCAGTGCCGCAGCCGTCGCCTCGCCAATGCCCGAGGAAGCGCCGGTGACGAGAGCAACCTTGCCGGCAAGCATGGAAGAAACGGTCATTGCAACATCTCCAAAGGGCGCCGCGCCAATGCTCCTAGATAGGCCGTCCCGGTCAACGGGGAAGACCGCTTCGCAGACGGGTCCTATTCATCCGGCCCCGGCTCCGGCCACGGCTCCTTCGCCGCTTCCGCATACCATTGGCGCATCGCCGGCAGCGCGAGGATGGCGTCGACATAGGCCCTGGTATCGGGCGCCAGATCCCCACCATAGGTATCGAAGCGGGTGACGACAGGCGCATACATGGCATCGGCCGCGGTGAAATGGCCGAACAGAAACGGGCCGCCCTTGCCGTGTTTCTCGCGACACTCGCGCCACAGCGCCTCGATGCGGGCGCGTTGCGCCTCGCCCTCGGCGTCGAGTGGCTTGTGGCCCTTTGGCCGCCGCAAATTCATCGGCCAGCCATAGCGGACTTCGCGAAAACCGGAATGCATCTCGGTCGCCGCCGAACGCGCCAGCGCCCGGGCGCCGATATCGGCCGGCCAGAGCTTTTTCTCCGGAAAGAGATCGGCGAGGTATTCAAGGATGGCAAGGGTTTCCCAGACCATTCCGCCAGTGTGGTTCAAGGGCTTGTGAACCAAGACAGGGACTTGACCTGTCGGCGACACGTTCGCCAGGTTGGCGGCGGTTTCGGGGGTGCGCAGCCGCACCAAGACCTCTTCGAACGGTATCTCCAGGTGCCGCATCGCCACCCAGGGCCTGAGCGACCAGGACGAGAAGCACTTGTTGCCGATATAGAGCGTGAATTCCGACATTTGTCCCCCTTGGCGGTTTGCTCCTTGCGGAGTGCGCTGGCCGGCACCCTAGCCTGCCGGCGCGGCGCCCGAAAGACACCCTGTTTCGCCGACATAAGCGGCGGCTGGCGGAACCGAAACCGTGCCGGCTCGTTTGCCAAGGCGAACCAAACCCGGGAGATGCGAAAATGGTGAACAAGGATCAGGTCGCCGGTGCGGCCAAGCAGGTAAAAGGCTCGGTCAAGCAAGCCGCCGGCAAAGTGACCGGCGATAGGCAGACGCAGGCAGAAGGCATGGCCGACAAGGCCACCGGCAAGGTGCAGAAGGCCTATGGCGACGCGAAGGACAAGGTCAAGAAATCGCTTGACCGCTGAGGAAAGGGCCGCGTCGAGCGGCCCTTTTCACGTCAGCCACAAAGTGGGCCCAGCGATCCACCTGCCTCAAATGCCGCCATGCCGGCGCAGCACCCTGCGACGTCGCCGCGCCACCGGCTCGCCCTGCGATGATGCCGCTTGCGAGGCGCTCCGCTCCAGCGCCGCTAGGCAATCGCGCAACGGGCCGGCGTCCTGCGCCGTCTTGGCCATCGACATGGCGCCGGAGTAGGCGGCGACCGCAAACACCGCAAAATGCTCGGGATCCGTGCCTTGCTCCCTGCCCTCCCGCTGGTCGGCCCTGATCTTGTCGGCGATCGCTTGGCGCCATGCCGAAAAGACGCCGGCAAGGGCATTCCGAAATTCGGGATCGGCGAGCGACAGTTCATGGGCCAGATTGTTGAGGGGGCAGCCGCGCACGAAACCTTGCCGTTCCAGTTCCGCCGCCACGGCGTCGAACACTTGACGCACGCCCTCGCGGGCCGAAGCAGCCTGCCGCACCGGCGCGATCCACGTCTCCTCGACCGCCGCCGCCACGCGCTCGTCGATGACCGCCAGCGCCAGCGCCTTCTTGGTCGGGAAATGATGATGCAACGCGCCACCGCTGACGCCTGCCGCCGCCATCAGGTCGCCGAGGCTGGAAGCATGGTAGCCGCGTGCCTGAAACGCTGCCTCGGCGACATCGAGCACTTTGCGGCGCATGCCTTCGGGGTCGTTGATGCGTTTGCCTCGGACTCGCCCTGGCCGGGTGTTGAGCTCTGCTGACATTGTAAAAGGATAGCATGTTGACAAAACAGGGCAACCGGTCTGTTTATAAACAGGACGATCAACCTGTTTTGGAGAACCCGCGGATGAGCCCGATCCCGAATGCCACGCCTAAGCCGGCGGTACTGGCCTCGCCGATCGTCGAATTGCGGCAGTACACGTTGAAGCCCGGCCGGCGCGAAACGTTGATCGATATCTTCGACACGCAGTTCATCGAAAGCCAGGAAGACGCGGGGATGACTATCATCGGCCAGTTCCGCGACCTGGACCGCCCCGATATGTTCGTCTGGATGCGCGGTTTCGAAAGCATGGATGCGCGCAAGCATGCTCTGAGCGCGTTTTATGACGGCCCCGTATGGGCGGCGCACCGCGACGCGGCCAACGCGACGATGATCGATTCCGACGACGTGCTGCTGCTGCGGCCGGCGTGGCCGGATGCCGGCTTCGATCTGTCGGGATTGCGCCGGCCAATGGCCGACATGGTCAAAAGCACAAGCGAACGGAGCGGGTTGCCCGGCCTGGTTGAGATTTCGATTCATCATTTACGGCCGGGCATCGGCGCCGACTTCGCCGGGCGCTTCCGGGCGGAGATGGTTGCGCGGCTTGCCCAGACCGGCGCGCGTCTGCTTGGCGCCTTCCTGACGGAGCCGGCCGCAAACACCTTCCCGCGGCTACCCGTGCGCGCCGGCGAAAACGTCTTTATCACCGTTGCCGGCTTCCCCGACGGCGATGCCCACGCCAGCCATCGCCTCGCCACTTCGCCGGCGTGGCAGGCACTTGGCCAGAACATGCAGGGCATTAGCACTAAGCCGGCCGAAACGTTGCGGCTGGTGCCCACGGCCCGATCGCTGTTGCGGTGATCAGCGGCCGGACAGCAGTCCCGCCATCGCCGAGGCGACAAAGGCCGGGTCCTCCCAATGGGGATTGTGACCGCAATTTTGCGCCCAGACGAGACGGGATCCGGTCAGCGCGTCGGCCAAGGCCTGCTGGTGCGGCTCGTCGAATAGCGGATCGCAGGCGCCGGCGATGATCAGTGCCTTGGCCCGCACGGCCCGTGCCTCGGCGGTCAGGTCGGTGATGCGGACTTCCTCCAGAATGGCACGCCAGCGGGCCGCAGGCATGGCGGAAGCTTCCGTCGCCAGGCCCGCGAGGAACGTCCGCGGCACCGAGGTTTGGCACGCATGCCACCAGGCAAAGAACGGGTCGGCCGGCGATATCGGATCGTGCAAGGCCAGGATGCCGACCGGCAACGCATGGTCCGGCGTGAAGCCGGGCTTCAGCGTGCTGGCCAGCACGACCAGGCCTCCGATCAAGTCCGGCTGCCGGGCGGCCAATGCAATTGCCACCATGCCGCCCAGCGAATGACCGACGACGATAGGCCGGTCCAGCCGCAGATGCCGGATCAACCCGGCAATATCCTCGGCGAAATCAGCGACGCGGTAGCCGCCGCCCGCCTGCGAGGCACCATGGCCGCGCAGATCGGGCATGATCAGCCGGCGGCCAGCCAGATGCGGCGCCAGCAGCGAAAAGCTGAGGCTGGTGTCGGTGAAACCATGGATCAGCAACAGCGGCGGCCCGGCGCCGGCGATCTCGACATAGGCGATGTCGAGATCGCCGATATTGACCCATTGCTTGCGACCAGCCCAGGCGTTCTGTTCCACACAGGCGATGGGCAAGGCGTCTGGCGGTCTCACAGGCCGAGCTTCTCCTTGACGGCGGCAAGACCAGGCTTGCCATCGAAAGTCGTGACACCGGCGAGCCAGGCATCGAGACGGTTCTTGTTCAGCGTGATCGCCTTCAGCGCCCCGTCCTCCGGCTTCATGCCGTCATTGATGAGGTAGCCCATGCCGACATTCTCGAAGTCGATGTCGAAGACCAGGTTCCTGAGGAACTGCGCCACGTTAGGACATTCCTGCAGGTAGCCCTTGCGGACCTGCGTCGTCACCGTCGCGGCGCCGAAATTCGGGCCAAAGAACTTGTCGCCGCCGGTCAGATACTTGAAGTCGTACATGGTATTCATCGGATGCGGCGCCCAGCCCTGGAAGACGATGAACTGCTTCTCCTTGATCTCGTAACCGACCTCCGACAGCATGCCGGCTTCGCTGGACTCGACCACGTGCCAGCCATCGAGGCCGAAGGCCGGATCGGCGATGGCGTCCATCATCAGCTGGTTGGAGCCGGGCTCGATGCCATACATCTTCTTGCCGAACTTGTCGGCGAACTTGTGCAGGTCGGAGACGTCCTTGACCCCTGCCTCCCAGACATAGGTCGGTACGGCGAACGTGTATTTGGCGCCGACGAGATTGACACGCACATTCTCGATCGAGCCGTCCTTCTTGTAGGGTTCGTAATAGGTGACCATCGCCGGGTCCCAGTAACCCAGGAACAGGTCGAGATCCCGGTTCTTCATGCCTTCGTAGATGACGTTGATGCCCAGCACCTCGCTCTGTGGCTGATAGCCGAGCGCTTGCAGGAGCACATTGCCCACACCCGTGGTGAAAGCGAGATCGTTCCAGCCAGGCTCGGCCATGCGGACCACACGGCATTGCTCGGCGTCGGCCGCCCGGGCAGCCTGCGAGGCCAAGGCCAGCGCGGCCAGACAGCTTGCAAGGATACGCACCATTTCCGTTCTCCTCATCGTATTGACCCACCGGTCTTTTTATTGTCCCATTGGTCAATGATTGATCTCGCGGGGCGAAAATGTCAAGGTGGATTCGTGAGGCATGGAACAATCCCGTGAAACTGAAACGCCTTGGCGACATACGCCGAAAGGAATTGCGCCAGGCGGCCTTCGCGGTTCTGGAGCGCGAAGGCATTGCGGGGGCGACGCTGGAAAAAGTCGCCGCCCATGCAGGCGCCTCCAAAGGCATCGTGCTGCACTATTTCCGCAATAAGCAGGAATTGTTCGAGCACGCGATGCGCGAGGCCAACGCAGTCCTATGCAACGCGGTGGTCGCAAGGCTTCGCCGGGCGCGGACTTCGATGGAACGCCTGGACGCGGTGATCGAGGGCAATTTCGAGGAGCATCTCTTCCTGCCGCCTCTATGCCATGCCTGGCTTTCGCTCTGCGCCGAGGTGCCGCGCGATGAAAAGCTGGCGCGCATCCAGAAGGTGATCCATGGGCGCATGCGCTCGAATCTGTTGTCCGGCCTGCGCGGCCTCGCCTCACCCAACGAGGCCGACGACATCGCGCTTGGCGTCACGGCCTTGATCGACGGACTCTGGCTTCGGCTCGGCCTGCAGCCGGGCAGCGTCTCGCGCGAACAGGCGATCCGGCAGGTCAAGGGCTATGTCGCCGCGCGGCTGGCTACTCAGGAGCGCTCCACCGCCAGCGCGTGAAACCGACCCGCACGTCATCCGGTTTTCGCGCTGCGACGGGTCTCAGGCCAGCCGTCGGGCGCTCGCGCCGGACGCCGGCCGAAGTTCATACCCTGGGATAGCCTGATGACTTGACCCCGTCACGGACATGCGGTGCGATCCCTCTGTTTGATGGCAAACGCATGGTGATGTGCGTGATGAGGCTTCAGGGCAAGCGGACGTTGATCACCGGCGGATCGGACGGCATCGGCCTGGCGATCGCCGAGGCATTCCTGAACGAGGGTGCCGATGTCCTGATCGTCGGCCGCGACGCGGGCAAACTCGACACCGCTCGCCAGAAGCTGACGGCCCTCGGCTCGACAGGCATGGTGGCGACATTGTCGGCCGACCTCGCCACCAGCCCCGGCCTCGCAGCGGTCGTCGAGCAGGCGAAAGAATCCGGCCGGCCACTCGACGTTCTCGTCAACAATGCCGGTGTCGCCTATCTCGTGCCGTTCGAGAGTGTCAGCGAGGCACAGTTCCAGCAATCTTTCGCGCTCAATGTGACGGCGGCGTTCTTCCTCACCCAGGGGCTGCTGCCGCATCTCGGTGCAGGTGCATCCGTCATCAACATCTCCTCCTATTTCGCCAACAAGATGATCCCGAAGCGGCCATCAAGCCTCTACTCCCTGTCCAAAGGCGCGTTGAACTCGCTGACCAAATCGCTGGCCTTCGAACTCGGTCCGCGCGGCATCCGCGTCAACGCAATCGCACCCGGCACGGTCGACACCGCCATGCGGCGCAAGACCGTGGACAACCTGCCTGTCGAGGCACAGGCGGAACTGACAGCCTATGTCGAACGCAGCTACCCATTGGGCCGCATCGGTCGACCCGCAGACATCGCCGGCATGGCGATCTATCTCGCCAGCGACGAGGCTGGCTGGACCAGTGGCGGCATCTTTGCCGTCGACGGCGGCTACACGGCGGGGTGAACTGCCTGGCCGCTATGGCGCGGCAACTTCACCAACGGCGCTTTCCACAAATCCAAGAGCGCCCACAACGTCCAGGATCTGAAGGCGAATCCAGCGATGAGGGGGCTCGTCGTCTCGGCGTGCGTGCCAGTACATCCTGATTTCAGGAACGGCAATGGGAAGTGGCGGCTCGAAGATGGCGAGAGGCAGGGTCTTGGCTGCCCAAACCGCGAACTGCCTGGGAACCGCGGAAAGGTAGTTTCCGTTTGCGACGGCCAACGCGACAGCCTGAAAGTGAGGCAGTGCCAGGCTTACACGGCGGCTTCGCCCGATTTTGCGGAGCGCCTCGTCGGTGGAGCCCGACATCGAGCCGTCGATAGAGCGAAGAACGTGCGGCAGTTCGCAAAAAAGCTCAAGCGGAATAGGCTCGCCCCCTGCGATCCCCGCCAGTCTGATCGCAGCATTGTTTTGCGCCGCAATGATTGCGAATGGCGAATGGAACAGCGGTACGCTGGAGACCCAGTCCAAGACCTCCAGCGGACGTTCGAGAGCCACATCGATTTCATCGTCCTGGAGCAGACGCGAAACATCGCCTCGCGCGCTATCGAGAAACCGTAACGACGCATGCGGCGCGATAGCCGCGACGCGCACCGCCAGTGTCGGCATCAGTAGCATGGAAAAGAAGTCCGCCCCCATGAGCGTGAAGGTTCGCTCAAGTTCCGCCGGATTGAACGAATGCGCCGAATGAAAGGCGCGTTCGATCTCGCGCAGTGCGGCGCGCACCGGCTCCGTCAGGCTTTCGGCGCGCGGGGTCGGCACCATGTCGTTGCCGCGCCGCACGAACAACTGGTCGTTGAGGACATGACGCAGGCGATTGAGCGCGGCGCTCACGGCGGGCTGGCTCAGCCCGATCTGCTCGCCGGCGCGCGTCACGCTTCGTTCGCGCAAAAGCGCATCGAGCACCCTGACCAGATTGAGGTCGAGCGCATTTAAATTCATGGTATCAATCCGCCCCATATGATCATTGGATTTCCATCGGCGGCATGCACCTGATCAGATCCTTCCGACCGCGACCCGTCCGAGGGCAACAAAGGAGGAAGAACCATGACAATGACCGTCGGGACCATTACAGGCAAGGAACTCTTCTGGTTCAACAACACACTGGTTGCAATTCGGATATCGTCGGCGGAGGGCGAGGACGGCATCTGTGTCGTCGAGCACAGCATGCCCCATGGCGATTCTCCGCCGCTGCATGTGCATCGGCACGAAGACGAGGTGTTTCATATCCTAGAAGGACAGCTGCGCGTTCGGATCGACGGACAGGAGCGGGTCGCTGGCACCGGCGAGACCCTCATTGCGCCGAAAGGCCTGCCGCACACATACAGGGTCGAATCTCCAGAAGGTGCGCGCGCTCTGACCGTCACGCGCGGCCGCGGGTTCGAGACGATGCTGCGTCAGGCGAGCCGCCCCGCCGGACAGCCGGAATTGCCGCCGCTGTCCGAGCCGACGCCCGAGATGATCGAGGCTCTGGTGCGGATCTGCGCGGAAAATGGCATCGATATTGTCGGTTCGCCCTTGAGTTGAGAACGCGAAGCCGCCGATCTCTCCTCCAAGGGTTCCAGTGGGAGAGATCGGAAGCATCTTCAACCGATTTGCATCCGCTGCCGCGTTATTCTCCGCTTGAAGCCATTTGTGCAACGCGATACGCCGTTGCCCAAATCGACAGACCGGAGCCTTGCCGTGAGCACGCCAAAGACGAGAACCGAAACCGACACGTTCGGCCCCATCGAGGTCGCCGCCGACCGTTATTGGGGCGCCCAGGCGCAGCGTTCCCTCGGCAATTTCAAGATCGGTTGGGAGAAGCAGCCGGCTTCAATCGTGCGCGCGCTGGGCATCGTCAAGCGGGCGGCGGCGGAAGCCAACATGGAACTCAAGCGGCTCGATCCGGCCATCGGCAAGGCGATCATCGAGGCCTCGCAAGAGGTCATCGACGGCAAGCTCAACGACCACTTTCCGCTGGTGGTCTGGCAGACCGGCTCGGGCACGCAGTCCAACATGAACGCCAACGAGGTGATCTCGAACCGCGCGATCGAGATGCTGGGCGGCGTCATGGGCTCGAAGAAGCCGGTGCACCCCAACGACCACGTCAATATGAGCCAGTCCTCGAACGACACCTATCCGACGGCCATGCACATCGCCTGCGCCGAGCGGATCGAGCATGACCTGATCCCCGCGCTGCACCACCTGCACAAGGCGCTCGCCGCCAAGAGCCGGGACTTCAACCATATCATCAAGATCGGCCGTACCCACACGCAGGACGCCACGCCGCTGACGCTGGGCCAGGAATTCTCCGGCTATGCCGCGCAGGTCGCCTCCTCGATCAAGCGCATCGAGCAGACGCTGCCCGGCCTGCAGGAACTGGCGCAGGGCGGCACCGCCGTCGGCACCGGCCTCAATGCGCCGGTCGGTTTCGCCGAGCGGGTGGCCGATCGCATCGCCGCCATTACCGGCATTGCCTTCGTCACCGCGCCGAACAAGTTCGAGGCGCTCGCCGCACATGATTCCATGGTGTTCTCGCACGGTGCCATCAATGCCGCGGCCGCGGCACTGTTCAAGATCGCCAACGACATCCGTTTCCTTGGCTCCGGCCCGCGCTCGGGCCTCGGCGAATTGTCGCTGCCGGAAAACGAACCCGGCTCCTCGATCATGCCGGGCAAGGTCAACCCTACCCAGTGCGAGGCGATGACGCAGGTCTGCGTGCAGGTGTTCGGCAACAATGCGGCGCTGACCTTCGCCGGCAGCCAGGGCCATTTCGAGCTCAACGTCTACAATCCGCTGATGGCGTACAATTTCCTGCAGTCGGTGCAGTTGCTCGCCGACGCTTCGGTCTCCTTCACCGACAATTGCGTCGTCGGCATCGAGGCGCGAGAGGACAACATCAAGGCGGCACTCGACCGTTCGCTGATGCTGGTGACCGCGCTTGCGCCCACCATCGGCTACGACAACGCCGCCAAGATCGCCAAGACCGCGCACAAGAAAGGCACGACGTTGCGCGAGGAAGCGTTGGCAACCGGACTGGTCAGCGAGGCCGACTATGACCGCCTGGTGCGGCCGCAGGACATGACACATCCGGGGTGAAGGCATTTTTCGGCGGGAGAATATCCTCACGCCAGCGCGTCGACCGACATGAATTTCCGCTTTTCACCGGTTCACAGAAACGTATTCCTGTGAACAATGTGTCGCCGGATAGGCGGCTTTGGTGAACAGTTGGCATGCTCTATCTGACGGGGCATCAACCCCATTCGGAGAGCCACCATGTCCACAAACACTTCCTTCGCCGGCAGCGGCACCGCGTCCAACAGCTCTGTCACCATCCTCATCGGCCGCATCCTGCTCGCGGTCATTTTCCTGCTTTCTGGATTCGGCAAGCTCACAGCCATTTCCGGCACCGCCGCCTATTTCGGCGGCCTCGGCCTGCCGGCGCCGACGGCGACGGCCGTCATCGTCGGACTGATCGAGCTGCTTGGCGGCCTTGCCGTCCTCGTCGGTTTCCAGACCAGGATCGCCGCCTGGGTGCTCGCGATCTTTACGATCGCGACCGGGCTGGTCGCCCACACCGGCTGGGCCGACCAGATGCAGATGATCCAGTTCCTCAAGAACGTCGCCATCACCGGCGGTTTCCTGCTGCTGGCCTCCTCGGGTGCCGGCGCCTATTCGATCGACGCCAAGCGCGGCTGAGGTTTTTTCCTCCCAAGGACCTGAAACGAGCGGCGCGGAATTTTCCGCGCCGCTTTTTCGTTGTGTGCTTACAGGCCTGTAGCACGTCGCGGCGAATAGGATTCGCCCGACCTGCTGTAAGCTTCTGGTTTTATGCATGTCGTTGTCCCGGACCAAGGACACTCCCGGGCGACATGCATTAGACTGCAATGGTCGCCGGCGACCGTGCCGGCAAGGGAGGGAGCCATGGGTCGCAGTGCATTGCTTCTGGTTTCGCGGCTGCTGTTTGCCGTGCTGTTCGTGCCGTCCGGCTTCCAGGCGCTCGCCAACATCGCCGGCACCACCAGCTATTTCGCCGGCCTCGGCCTGCCGCTGCCGGCGCTCGCCGCCTGGGGCACCGGCCTTTTCGAGCTGATCGCGGGACTGCTGATCCTCGTTGGTTTGCAGACGCGGATCGTGGCACTGCTGCTGGCCGGCTTCTGCATCGCGGCCGGCTATATCGGCCACTATGGCCAAGGCGCCGAGGATGCGGCGCTCGCCTTCCTGCACCAGCAGATGCTGATGAAGGATATCGCGATATCGGGTGGTTTCCTGGCGCTTGCCATGGCCGGCGCCGGCGCCTGGTCGGCCGATGGGCGCGGCTTCGGCATAGGCGCCGACGCGACTTGACTACTTCGCCGACACGCTCTGCCCGCCCTCGACCGCCAGCACCAGGCGACGGTTGGTGATGCGCGCCAGTTGCGCCAGCCGGCCGGCCGGGCGCTCGCCGTATAGGTCGGAGAGCGAGGCCGGCAGCACCAGCGCCAGCGCGCCGTTGGGGCGGCTTTCCCATTTCAGCCTCGGCATGATGCCGGGCATCGCGGCCGTCAGCAGATACACCACGCGCATCATCGCTGCCAGTACGCGGGCGCGCTCCAGCAGGCGCGGCGGCGCCAACGCCCTGATTTCGGGCGCCACCAATTCATTGAAGACGCCATCGTGACGGTAGGCGTTGGTCAGCGCCAGGTAGGCGCGGCCGGGATGATCGACACCGATGAACGATGCATGCGCAATGATGTTGAGCGACTGCTTGCCGCGATATTCCGGATGAGCGCGCCAGCCGATATCGGCGAGCAGGCAGGCGGCATGGCGATAGCGCGCTTCGTCTTCCGTCTCGTCGATGCCGAACGCCTTGAAGGCCTTGCCGGTCCATTCGACCAGGTCATGCGCGTGATGGACCGAACGCGAGCGCAAAAGCGCGAGTTCCTCGGCGGCCGAGATCAGCGGATCGGCCTTCTGCTCGGCCGCGTCGAGCAGCGAATAGAGGAAACCCTCACGCACGCCTTGCGCCGAAACGACGATCCTGGACGGCTGCATCGCCGTCATGATCTCCTGCAGCACGAGAGCGCCATAGGGCAGCAGCGAGCGGCGGTTCTTGGAGACGCCCTCGATACCCCTCACCTTTTCGACTTCGCCCCTGGCCACCTGCTTGAGGAAATTCTGAGCGCTTTCGGCCGATATTTCGTAGTGGTGCATGACGCCGAGCGGGTAGTTGTTCATCTCCATATGCAGCCTGGCGAGGTTTCGCCAGGTGCCGCCAACAGCGTAGAAAGTCCTGCCTTGTCCGCCCTTCAAGAGCTTGGCCCGGGCCAGTTCCTGGCGCGCGATCTTCTGCGCCTGGACGAGCGAGTTCTTCGCCATGTCCTGCAGGCGCAGGCCGCCGAGCGGCAGCGTGATGCCGTCGCCGATCGCCTCGCCATCAATGTCTATAAGCTCCAGGCTGCCGCCGCCAAGGTCGCCGGCAATCCCGTTGGCCGGGTGGAAGCCGGAGATGACGCCGAGCGCTGAATAATGCGCTTCCTGGCGGCCGGAGAGCACACGGATTTCGGTCTTGAGCACATCCTCGGCACGATGGATGAAATCGGGACCGTTGATCGCCTCGCGGGCGGCGGCGGTTGCCAGCACGTACATGTGTTCGGCGCCTGCCTGGTCGGAGAGCGCTCGGAAACGGCGAAACTCCTCCATCGAGCGCGCCACCCCCTCGGGGTCCAGCTTCCCCGTCGACACGATGCCGCGGCCGAGGCCGGCCAGCATCTTTTCGTTGAACAGCATGGTCGGCGAGCGCGCCAGCCCCTCATAGACGACAAGACGGATCGAATTGGAGCCGATGTCGATGATGGACAGCGGTCGGCGGTCCTGCAGCCGGCCCTGGGAATTGGACAGCATCAGGTGGCAGCGTTCTTCTTGCGGCGCTTGAACTGGGCGATTCGCTTGGGCGCATGCGATTTCAGCGCGTCACCCCGTCCCGACAGGCTCGGATTGGTCATGAAATATTCCTGCGCGTTGAACGGTTCCTCGCCCTCCTCCAGCACCACGCGCCGGGAGGTCCCATCAGCCAATACGTCGAAACTTTGCTGATTGTCCATGATGTTGCCCAGCATGATCTGGCCCAGAATCTGTTCATGCACAGTTGGATTGGTGATCGGCACCATGGTCTCGACGCGGCGGTCGAGATTGCGCGGCATGAGGTCGGCCGAGGAGATGTAGACAATCGCCTCGTCCGAGGGAAGGCCATGACCGTTGCCGAAGCAATAGATTCGGCTGTGCTCGAGGAAACGGCCGACGATCGACTTGACCCTGATGTTTTCCGACAGGCCCGGCACCTGCGGCCGCAGGCAGCAGATGCCGCGCACGACCAGATCGATTTCCACACCGGCACGGCTGGCGTCGTAGAGCGCATCGATGATGATGGGATCGACGAGCGCGTTCATCTTCATCCAGATACGCGCCGGCCGTCCCTCCAACGCATGGGTGACCTCGTCCGAAATGTGCTGGAGGATGCGGTTCCTCAGCGTGAACGGCGAGATCGCCAGCCGCATCTCCGCGGTCGGCTCGGCATAGCCGGTGATGAAATTGAACAATTGGGCGACGTCGCGGGCGATCGTCGGATCGGTGGTGAAGAAGGACAGGTCGGTGTAGATGCGCGCGGTGACCGGGTGGTAGTTGCCGGTGCCGAGATGGACGTAATTGCGCAGCTTGCCGTCCTCGCGCCGCACCACCAGCGACATCTTGGCGTGGGTCTTGAGTTCCAGGAACCCGAACACGACCTGCACGCCGGCGCGTTCGAGATCGCGCGCCCAGCGGATATTGGCCTCCTCGTCGAAACGCGCCTTGAGCTCGACCAGTGCCGTCACCGACTTGCCGGCTTCGGCCGCATCGACCAGAGCACGCACGATCGGGCTGTCGTTGGAGGTGCGATAAAGCGTCTGCTTGATCGCCACCACTTCGGGGTCGGCCATCGCCTGGCGCAGGAACTGCACCACCACGTCGAACGACTCATAGGGGTGATGGACGACGATGTCCTTCTCGCGAATGGCGGCGAAACAGTCGCCGCCATGCTCGCGGATACGCTCGGGAAAGCGTGGGTTGTAGGGGATGAATTTCAGGTCGTCGCGGGGAACGGAGACGATCTCGGAGATCTGGCTGAGTGCCAGCGGCCCGGTGAGCACGCTGATGCGGCTCGACGAGACGCCAAGCTCGCCGGCGACGAAATCGCGCAATTCCCCAGGCATCAGCTTGTCGAATTCGATGCGGATGACGGAGCCGCGGCGGCGGCGCTTCAGCGCCGTTTCGAACAGGCGCACGAGATCTTCCGATTCCTCTTCGACCTCGATGTCGCTGTCACGAATGATGCGGAACGTGCCGGAGCCCTTGACCTCGTAGCCGGGGAAGAGCTTGCCGATGTAGAGGCCGACCGCCTCCTCCAGCGGAATGAAGCGGACATGGTGCTTACGGTCCGGCAGGCGGATGAAGCGCTTCAGCGCCACTGGCAGGCGCAAGAGCGCGCTCATCTCCTCGCCATTCTTGCGATGGCGAAGTTGCAGCGCCATCGAGAAGCCGAGATTGGGAATGAACGGGAACGGATGCGCCGGGTCGATCGACAGCGGGGTGAGTACGGGAAACACCTGCTCCTGGAAATGGTCTTCCAGCCAGACCTTCTCGTCCTTTGTCAGCGCGTCACGGGTGATGCTTTCGATGCCTTCCTTGTTGAGCAGCACCGTGAGTGCCGACAGGCTCTTCTGCTGGTCCTCCTGCAGCCGCTCGACCTCACGCAGCAATTGTTCGAGCTGCTGTTCGGGAGTGCGTCCGTCCGGGCTCTTCAGCACGATCCCCTCGCGCACCTGGCCGGCAAGGCCGGCGACGCGCACCATGAAGAACTCGTCGAGATTGGCGGCCGAGATCGACAGGAAGCGGACGCGCTCCAGCAGCGGGTGATGGGTGTTCAGCGATTCCTCGAGAACGCGGCGATTGAACTGCAGCCAGGAGAATTCGCGGTTGACGAAGCGGTCCGGATTGCCTTCCGGGCTCGCTGCCGCGACATTGTTGAATTCGCTCTGTACCGGCTTCAGTTCGTTCATGATTCCTGCTCTTCCGCGCGCCTCAGCCGGTTAACCGGCTTAACTTATCCTGTGGCAGGCTTTTGCGACAGTTCTCTGACAGGCTTTTGCGACAGTTTGATTTCATCGAACTTGCAAACAGACTTGATATGATCCAGATGCAGAGAGACTGCGTTAAGGAGACGACGATGGCAGGCGGTTCCATTCCCCATTTCCAGAACGATGCGGGCCATCCGGCGATCGACATCGGAGTCAAGGAATTCATGTGCACGGGCGCCAACCCGCCTTTCGACCATCCGCATGTTTTTCTCGACATGGGCGACGACAATGAGAAAGTCTGCCCCTACTGCTCGACCCTCTATCGCTATTCGCCGAAGCTGAAGGCGACCGAAACGCTGCCGGCGGGCTGCCTCTACATCGACCAGGCCGCCTGACCTTCCGATCATGAGCGAGACGCGGTCCCGGCAGGTCATGATCGCCGGGGCTGGCATCGCCGGGCTGACAGCGGCGATTGCCTTTGCCGAACGCGGCTATTCCGTGAGGGTGTTCGAACAGGCGCAGCGTCTCGAAGCGGCGGGCGCAGGCATCCAGTTCTCTCCTAACGCGACGCGCATACTTCGCCAGCTTGGCGTGCTCGACATGCTTCTTGCCAATGCCGTCCAGCCGGAAGCCGTGGTGCTGAAGGACGCCGCGAGCCTGCGCCAACTGGCACGCGTGCCGCTTGGCACAGCCGGCGAGGAACGCTGGGGCGCACCCTATCTCGTGGCGCACCGGGCGGATCTGCAAGACGCCCTGATGGCGCGCGTTGCGCAACTGCCCGACATCCATCTCACCACCGGCGCGCAGATCAGCAGCGTGGCCTCCGGTTCATTCGTTATCACCACGACAGACGGGGTCGGCCGCAAGGTCATCGATACCCAAGGATCTCTGCTGGTCGGCGCCGATGGCGTCTGGTCAGCGGTGCGGAGGTTTGCGGGTCCAGGCAGCGGAGCCGGCTTGGCGAACAGCCATTTCTCCGGCGAACTGGCCTGGCGGGCGACGGTGAGCGCAGACAACGAGGCGGGGCGAGCCTTCGCCGCGATCGGCGCCACCGACTGCGTCACCACCTTCCTGCACCCCGGATTCCACATGGTCGCCTACCCCGTCAGCAGGGGTAGCGCCTTCAACCTTGCCGCCTTCACCCGGGGCGAGCGCATCGCCGACGGGTGGTCACGCCACGCCGATCCCGCCATCCTTTCAGGCGCCATGCGCCGCTCCGCGCCGGCGCTGGCGCGGTTGGTGGAACTCGCTGGCCCGTGGACCGCCTTCCCCATCCACACGGTCGAGCAGCGACGCTGGACCATGCCCGAAGGCATCGCGCTGATCGGCGACGCCGCGCATGCCATGACGCCGTTCGCGGCTCAGGGCGCGGCCATGGCGATCGAGGACGCGGCGACGCTTGCCGATTTGATCGCCGACTTCTCCGGCGACCTGACGCAAAGCCTTGTCATCTGGGAGAACCTGCGGCGGTCGCGCATCGCCAAGGTCATCCGTCGCGGCGCGCTCAACCGGCTTGCCTGGCATGCCGGAGGCCCGGTGGCGTTGGCCCGCAATCTGTTTCTGGCGGCGCGACCGGGAGAGAAGCTCGCAGCCGATCTGGACTGGCTTTACGGGTGGGAGCAGCAGCGGATCATCCGTCGCTGAAAGGAGCCCGCGGCAAAGCTAATTATACAGCCGCATCGACAGTCCAAGCGAAACCGGCAGCGGGTTCCACCAGCCGGTGCGCAGGCCGGCGGTGCGCAGTGCCGCCGCCGTCCAGGTGTTGCAACCGATCAGCGCGTTGAAACGGCCATTGGCCTCATAAAAGCGATCGAAATTGGAGTAGGCGGCATTGTCGATGACGATCGGACCGTTCGGCCCCTCTTGAAAGCTCGCTTCGATGAAATCGAGCAATGCGGCAAAACGGTCTTCGCCCACGTCGAAGCCCGCGACATCGGGGTGCGGCTCGGGAATGTTGCCAGCGACGGCGACATGCATCACCGACGCATCGAGCGTCAAAGCCTTGATTGCGGGCAGCGCCTTCAATTGCGACCATGTCGGCGTTTCCAGGTAGAAGGCGCGCCCACCCCAGCCGAAGACGAGGTAGCGCACTTCGGGCGCGTCCGATGGCAGGCCGGCATCGGCAAGGAAACGAAAGCGCCGGCGCACCTCGTCGTCCACGGGAATGGCGATGTCGGTGTGGATCGGATTTTTCAGCACCAATATGTGCCGGATGCCCTCGCCCGCTGCGGCTGCCGGCCAGAGCGGCCGCGGCACCAGCGTGCCGAGCGACACGGCGAGCACCAGTGCTGCAACCAGAATGGCCAGGAAACGCAGGAGTTTTCTCATCGGTGCGGCTTCGCGATTCCGTCGCGGCTCAATGAAGAAGATCATTTATCGGATCGGCCAGACACTAAAAAGCCCGGCCGTGGCGCGACCGGGCTTTCTCGACTTGGCGTCAGTCCGCTCAGTGCAGGATCTGCGACAGGAACAGCTTCGTGCGTTCGTGGCGGGGATGGTCGAAGAACTCGGCCGGCGTGTTCTGCTCGACGATCTGGCCCTGATCCATGAAGATCACCCGGTTGGCGACTTTCCGTGCAAAGCCCATCTCGTGGGTGACGCACAGCATGGTCATGCCTTCCTCGGCCAGCCCCACCATGGTTTCCAGCACTTCCTTGATCATTTCCGGATCGAGCGCTGAGGTCGGCTCGTCGAACAGCATGATGCGCGGGTTCATGCACAGCGAGCGGGCGATCGCCACGCGCTGCTGCTGGCCGCCGGAAAGCTGGCCCGGATATTTGTTGGCCTGCTCGGGGATCTTCACGCGCTTGAGGAAATGCATGGCGATTTCCTCGGCCTGCTTCTTCGGCGTCTTGCGCACCCAGATCGGCGCCAGCGTGCAATTCTCGAGGATGGTCAGATGCGGGAACAGGTTGAAGTGCTGGAACACCATGCCGACCTCGCGGCGCACCTCGTCGATCTTTTTTAGATCGTTGGTGAGTTCCTTGCCGTCGACGATGATCTTGCCCTTCTGGTGCTCTTCCAGCCGGTTGATGCAGCGGATCATGGTCGACTTGCCCGACCCGGACGGTCCGCAAATGACGATGCGCTCGCCGCGCATCACCTTCAGATTGATGTCCTTCAGCACATGGAACTCGCCGTACCATTTATGCATGGCGATGATGTCGATGGCGACATCGGTGGTCGAGATATGCATCTTGGCGGCGTTGACCTTGATCTCTTCCGCGCTGACGGCATTTTCGGTGGCCATGGCTGGGATCCCCTTGTTCTTTTGTTTAGCGTTTGTAGCCGGTGTCGAGCCGGCGTTCCGTGTACATTGAATAGCGCGACATGCCGAAGCAGAACAGCCAGAAGACGAAGGCGGCGAACACAAGACCGGATTTCGCGGTCTGCGCCGTGGCCCAGTTGGCGTCGGAGAAGTTCTGCTTGACGATGCCGAGCAGGTCGAACATCGAGATGATGAGGACCAGGCTGGTGTCCTTGAACATGCCGATGAAGGTGTTGACGATACCGGGTATGACCAGCTTCAGCGCCTGCGGCAACACGATCAAGCTCATCTTCTGCCAATAGCCGAGGCCGAGCGAATCGGCGCCTTCATACTGGCCCTTGGGGATCGCCTGCAGGCCGCCGCGCACCACTTCGGCCATATAAGCCGCCGCAAACAGCGACACGCCGATCAGCGCCCTCAGATACTTGTCGAAAGTGACGCCGGCCGGCAGGAACAGCGGCAGCATGACGCTGACGAAAAACAGGACGGTGATCAGCGGTATGCCGCGCACGGCTTCGATGAAGATAATGCACAGCATCTTGATGATCGGCATCTTCGAGCGCCGCCCGAGCGCCAGCACGGTGCCCAGCGGCAGCGATACGGCGATGCCGACGAAGGACAGACTCAGCGTGATCAGCAGCCCGCCCCAGCGCGAGGTTTCGACATGCGGCAGGCCGAATACGCCGCCGACCAGCAGGAAGAAGGAAACGATCGGCAGCACCAGGAAAAGCAGGATCGCGTTCAACCCCTTTCGCGGCACACGCGGCATCAGCATCGGCACCAGCAGCGCCACGAACAGGATGGCGACCAGGATCGGCCGCCAGCGCTCCTCGACCGGATAGGTGCCGAACATGAACTGGCCGAACTTGGCATTGACGAAAGCCCAGCAGGCACCGCTCCAGCCATCGGGCTGAATGCCGCCTTGCGCGACGGTGGCGCAGACCGTGCGGTCCGGTCCCGTCCACTGTGCGTTGATGAACGCCCAGTTGATGACCTGCGGCAGAACCCAGGCGACGATGGCGATGCCGAGGATGGTGAGGATGGTGTCGCCGACCGAGCCGACCAGGTTCTTGCGCACCCAGGCGACGGGGCCGCTGACGCTCGCCGGCGCGGGCTGCGCCAGCGCCATTTCGGCGCGCACCCAGGACAGATCGTGTTCCTGCATGGTCCTACCTCTCCACCAGCGCCATCCTGGCGTTGACCACGTTCATGACGGCCGAGGTCACCAGGCTGAGTATGAGATAGGCGATCATCATGATCAGCACGCCCTCGACCGCTTGTCCGGTCTGGTTCAGAACCGTGCCGGCCGTTGCCGTCAAATCGGGATAACCGATGGCGATCGCCAGCGAGGAGTTCTTGGTCAGGTTGAGATACTGGCTGGTCAGCGGCGGGATGACGATGCGCATGGCCTGCGGCACCACGACCAGCCGCAGGATCGAACTGGATCGCAGCCCAAGTGCGGCCGCCGCCTCGGTCTGGCCCTTGCTGACGCCCCTGATGCCGGCGCGCACGATTTCGGCGATGAAGGCCGCCGTGTAGCAGGACAGCGCCAGATAGAGCGAAAGGAACTCCGGTTTGACCTGGAAGCCGCCGGTCAGGTTGAAGGTCGATTGTTTGGGCAAGTCAAAGCTCAGGGGAAAGCCGCTCAGCACGTAAGCCAGCAGCGGCAGGCCGATGATCAGCGCGGCGGAGGTCCAGAACACCGGAAATTGCTGGCCCGTCGCCATCTGCCGCTGACGCGCCCTGCGGGCAACGAACCATGACATTGCGATGCCCACGACAAGGGCGACCAGGATCAGCCAGGAGCCGTCGCCCCAGACCGGGCGCGGAAAATAGAAGCCGCGCTGGTTGAGGAACGAGCCGAAGGGCAGATGATAGGAATCGCGCGGCGCCGGCAGCACGGCGAGCACGCCGGAATACCAGAAGAAGATGACCAGCAGCGGTGGGATGTTGCGGAAGATCTCGACATAGACCGTGCAGATCTTCTGGATCAGCCAGTTCTGCGACAGGCGGCCGATGCCGATGACGAAGCCGATGATGGTGGCGGTGATGATGCCGGCGACGGCAACGATGATGGTGTTGATCAGGCCGACGACGATGGCGCGGCCATAGGTCGAGTCCGACGTATAGGCGATCGGCGTGTCCGAGATATCGAAGCCGGCGCGCCCCTTGAGGAAGCCGAAGCCGGAGGCGATGTGCAGGCGCTGCAGATTGTCGATGACGTTCTGCACGATCCACCAGACGGACCCGAACAGAACGATGACCACCAGCGTCTGAAAGAAGAGACTGCGAATTCTCGGGTCATTGACGAAGGAGCCGCGGCTCGGCTCCTCGCGTAGGATTTCCTGCGATGCCATGTCACGTCCCCTGTGAAAGAGAAACCGGAAGGCAGGAGCCTGCCTTCCGGATCACATTTCGATCAGCGGATCGGCGGCGCGTATTGCAGGCCGCCCTTGGTCCATAGCGCATTGATGCCACGCGCAATCTTGAGCGGGCTGCCGGAGCCGACATTGCGGTCGAACATTTCGCCGTAGTTGCCGGTGGCCTTGACGATGTTGACGACCCAGTCGTTGGAGACGCCGAGGTCGGTGCCGATCTTGGTGTCTGCTTCCTGGCCGAGCACACGCTTGATCTCCGGGCTGGCGGAGTTTTTCATCTCGTCGACATTGGCCTTGGTGATGCCGAGCTCCTCGGCGTCGAGCAGAGCGAAATAGGTCCACTTGACGATGTGGTACCACTGGTCGTCGCCCTGGCGAACGGCAGGTCCGAGCGGCTCTTTCGAGATGATCTCGGGCAGCACGACGTGATCGGCCGGCGAGCCGAGCGTCAAGCGAATGCCGTAAAGGCCCGACTGGTCGGTTGTGTAGACGTCGCAACGGCCGGCATCATAAGCGGCATTGACCTCTTCGAGCTTCTCGAAGACGACGGGATTGTACTCCATCTTGTTCGCCTTGAAGTAGTCGGCGAGGTTGAGCTCGGTCGTCGTGCCGCTCTGCACGCAGACGGCGGCGCCCGAAAGCTGCAGCGCCGAATTGACGCCCGGCAGCTTCTTGGCGTTGATCATGAAGCCCTGGCCGTCATAGTAGGTCGTGCCGATGAAATTCAGGCCGAGCGCGGTATCGCGGTTGATCGTCCAGGTGGTGTTGCGCGAGAGGATGTCGACCTCGCCGGACTGCAGCGCGGTGAAGCGTTCCTTGGCGCTGAGCGGCGTGAACTTGACCTTGGTGCCATCACCGAAAACGGCGGCGGCAACCGCGCGACAGAAATCAGCGTCGATGCCTTGCCAGTCGCCCTTGTCGTCCGGCGCGGAGAAGCCGGCCAGACCGGTCGAGACGCCGCACTGGATGAAGCCCTTCGCCTTGACGGTGTCGAGCGTGCCGGCCGACGCGGCCGACGCCATCAGTCCGAGCGTGGCGGCGCCAAGAATGCCGATAGCAATGTGTTTCATAACCCACAGACCCTTTTCTGTTTTTTCAGGCAAACCCTGATTTTTTTCCCTTGTGAACGCAGCTCCCATCCCGGCCCATTCCCGAAACCCCGCATCGCAAACCGACGCGCCGCCTCCCATTCACGAACAGCATCGAAGGCGATAATTCCCGTGAGGTCAAGGAAAATGACCGAATCCGACCGGGTTTGAAAATCGATTGCCTGAAATGCCTGAATTGCAGACAAACGTGCACGCGATCTCGTCAGAAGCGCGACCTGAATCGGCAAAGCTCATTTGACGCAGATGTGAGCCGGCGCTGTAAAATCCGTTCCGGGCAATAGCTCGGCGTTACTGCCCCCGGGCACGAAATGCATTGACGTTACGGAATACCTTCGGCCGACGATTACCCATGATTGGCGGTCGATATTGCTTGTGGACAAAATCGGCGCGCGGTCTCAAAGCGCGGAAAGGCCCAGCCAGAGGCCGACCGCGACCATCAATGCACCGGAGATGCGCGGGATCAATTGCCCGGCCGGGACCACCTTCTCCAGGAGAACAAGGATGGCGATGCCGGCGATCCACAGCACGTTCATGACACCACCGACGAACAGCAGGGCCATCAGTGCCCAGCAGCAGCCGAGACAATAGGCGCCGTGATCCATGCCAAGCCGAAGCGCGCCGAGCGCGGTGGTGCGGAACCCGCCATGGCTGGCCAGGAACGCGATCGGCGCCTGGCATTGGCGCAGGCAGACGCCCTTGATCGGTGTCCATTGGTAGAGGCCGGCGGCGATCAGAATGACACCGCCGAGGACCGCGCTGTGCGCCGCTATCGCGGGATCAAGCAAGGCGAAACGAGTGAGCAGCCATTGCGCACCCGTCGCCACGATGCTGAAGACGACCCAGACGACGAGATAGCCGGTAAAAAACCATGCCGTCGAAGCGATAGGCCGGCTGTCCGCCAGCGCCTTGCGGCCGACGCCGGCATAGAGCAGCAACATCGGCGCGACCGACGGCGTCATCATGCCGACCATCATCACGGCCCACATCGTGAAGGTGAAGACGAAATCGGCCGATGCCCAGGCCCGGAAACCCGGCACCACGGCGGCGCCCATATCCATGCCGCCCATATTCATGCTCGCCATGTCCATCCCGGCCACGTCGCCTGCCTCGCCGCCCGACACCGGGCTACCCATGTCGGCGGCCAGCCAAAGAACATAGGCCCAGGCGAACACGGCAATGACGGCAAGCGCGGCCGTCACGACCGCGCGGTCGCGCCGCAGCACCGCCTCGAGAGCCGTGTCGCCCATTGGATCAGATCAATGCACGATGCCGCTCTGCGTGAGATGCAGGTTGGCGAAATGGCTATGCGTGTCCGCCACCTCGAACTTGATCGGGCTCGTCGTCTTGGTCCAGCCGCGCCCGACCTCGGCGATGGCGTATTCGAAGCCGTGCGGCAGGTCGATGCGCGCCCGGTGCTCGGCGCCGGTGACCGGGTTCTTGATCGGCTCACCACGGCCGTCGGTTACGCCCTTGACGTGCAGCCGGCCGGTTCGCCCATCGACGTCGACCTCGAAATCGATCGCGGCGAAAATCGGATCGTGGAACTTCTCCAAGGTGGTCGAAAAGACCTGGAATATTGTCGCGCCTGGTTCGGTGTCCTGACCGCCCAGTATGCGGAGCAGGGCTTCGCGCTGGGCTTCGCTGGCTCTCTCGTCGATAACCACCGCGGCCTCGCCCCTGCCCTGGTGTATCGCGCCGGGCCAGCTGAAGATGCCGACGAAGCGCAGCCCGTCGAGCTTGGTGTCGCCGTGGTGCCCGGTCTCAATCTCCATGCCGGCGACGGCTTGGCAGAATCCGTATGTCGGCATGGCATTGAACTGGCACGGGCAGCCATAGGCGCAATTGCAGTTGATGAATTCGCGCGCCTTCATCGTCCATTTGACGTCAGGCATGACATTCCTCCCCTTTCCGCTCGCTGAGCGGGATACCCGGATGGGGATCAGGAGATAACCGGCAAGAACCATCCGGCAGCATCTGATTGAAGCATCCGGCGATTAACATTAGAAATTTATCATATACCTTTCACAGCCGGCTACAATAGGTTCACCAGCTGACGACCAAGCTTCCGACAGGGCACCGCCGCGCGTGGTTGGTCCGATTCCGGATCAGATCGCGGGCTGTCTTCCGGACCAGGAATTGGCGTATTCAAAGTCCATTCCTGGCGAACGGTGGGCTGTTGCACGGTCCACGACGCCGCATTATGGCTAGCGCCTTGTTAAACAAGGCGACCAAGAATGGCGAAAGACGGCAGCGAGCAGGGTTCCGGCACGATGGGCATCAACACGCGGCTCGCCCATTCGGGCAACAACCCGCATGACTATTTCGGCTTCGTCAACCCGCCGGTCGTGCATGCCTCGACCGTGCTGTTCCCAAATGCCGCCGCGATGGCCGCACGCAGCCAGAAGTACACTTACGGCACGCGCGGCACACCGACGACGGACGCTCTTGCGCATGCCATTGACGCGCTGGAAGGCTCGGCCGGCACGATCGCGGTGCCGTCGGGCCTGGCGGCGGTGACCGTGCCGCTGCTCGCCTTCGTATCGGCGGGCGACCATCTGCTGATCGTCGATTCCGTCTATCATCCCACGAGAAACTTCGCCGACACGATGCTGAAGCGGCTCGGCGTCGAGGTCGAATATTATGCTCCCAATATCGGCGCGGGCATCGCGGCGTTGATCAAGCCGAACACCAGAGTGGTGTTCACCGAATCGCCGGCCTCCAACACGTTCGAGGTGCAGGACATCCCGGCGATCGCCAAGGCGGCGCACGCGGCCGGCGCCATCGTGATGATGGACAACACATGGGCGACGCCGCTCTATTTCCGGCCACTCGACCATGGCGTCGACATCTCGATCCATGCGGCGACGAAATATCCGGCGGGCCATTCCGACGTGCTGCTCGGCACTGTCTCAGCCAATGAGGCCTGCTGGACGCAACTCTACGAGAGCTTTTGCACGCTTGGCTGCTGTGCTGGACCCGACGACGTCTACCAGGTGCTGCGCGGCCTGCGCACGATGGGTGTGCGGCTGGACCGTCACCAGCGCAGCGCACTTGCCATCGCCTCGTGGCTCGAAGGCGAAAAAGGCGTGGCGCGCGTGCTCCACCCTGCCCTTCCCAGCCATCCGGACCACGACCTCTGGAAGCGCGACTTCCGCGGTTCGAGCGGCATCTTTTCGATCGTGCTGGCCGGTGGTGGCCAGCAGGAGCAGCACGCTTTCCTCGACGCACTGCGGATCTTCGGTCTCGGCTACTCCTGGGGAGGCTATGAGAGCCTCGCGGTGCCGGTCTGGCTTGGCGACCGCGTCGTTGCGAAAGGCACTTATGAAGGTCCGCTGATACGACTGCAGATCGGCCTCGAGGATGTCGACGACTTGAAAACCGACATCCGGGGCGGGCTTGCGGCAGCGGCGCGCGCAGGCTGACCTCAAACAGAGTCAGCAAAGGGCCGCAAGCCCTTGACGCTGATGACAAAGCGCGAGGCGCTGCCAGCACTCCGGCGAAGATCGGTGCGCAATATTATTCTCCTACGTCATGACTTTACGGATTTGTTTGACTTTCAAATCGGCGAATTCGGCTGCATTGCGTGCCGCACGCATCCTCGACAGATTCAGTCCTCGCAAAGTTTTCCAATGGCCTTTCGTCTTTTTGTCCCCATCCTCGCCGGCGCCACGCTGCGCGAACGCATCCTGGCGTGTATCGGCGCCACGATCGGCATCGCGCTGACGGGCGTGATCAGCGGGCTGGCGATGGGCGGCGGCCCGCATGTGGCCCTGCTGGTCGCGCCGATGGGCGCATCCGCCGTGCTTCTGTTCGCCGTACCGGCCAGCCCGTTGGCGCAACCCTGGTCGATCATCGGCGGAAATTCCATATCGGCGCTGGTCGGCGTGACCGTGGCGCATTTCATCCATGATCCGGTGATGGCCTCAGGGCTCGCGGTGGCGCTCGCCATCGCCGCGATGTCGTTCACGCGCTGTCTTCATCCGCCAGGCGGCGCCGCCGCGCTGACGGCGGTGCTCGGCGGCCCGGCCGTCATCAGCGCGGGCTTCCTGTTCCCGTTCGTGCCGGTGGCCTTGAATTCGACCATACTGGTGGCGCTGGGCTTCCTTTTCCACAAGCTGGCGCGGCGCAACTACCCGCATGTCGCGGCACCAACCGCCAACAGCCACGGCACCGCCGATCCGCCGGCTCAGCAGCGCGTCGGCTTCCGGCCCGAGGATATCGACGCGGCGCTGACCACACTGGACGAGACCTTCGACATCGACCGCGCCGACCTCGAACGGTTGCTGAGACAAGTCGAACTGCAGGCCATGGTGCGCTCGCACCGCACGCTGCTGTGCGAGGACATCATGTCGCGCGACGTGGTTTCCGTGTTCGAGCAAGCCACCGCCGACGAGGCGCGCCAGCAGCTGCTCGATCACAATATCCGCACCTTGCCGGTGGTCGACGCGGATGCCCGGCTGGTTGGCGCCGTCGGCCTGCGCGAGCTGACGAAAGCCACCGACTCGGTGAAGAGCGTCATGGCAAAAGCCGGCACCGCCTCGCCCGCGACGCCGGCGATGAGCCTGCTTCCGGCGCTGACCGACGGCCGCAGCCATGCCGTGGTCATCGTCGATGGCGAGCGGCGCATTCTCGGCCTGATCACGCAGACCGACCTCTTGGCGGCCGCCGCACGCGTGCAGAGGGCAGACAAGGGATTGGCGGCAGCCTAGAATACCGGTCCCGGATCCCTCTGGTCCGGGAACCTTTTGCCGGCAGGCGCATCCAATGTGCAGCATTTGCACGAGGAGATCCGGTCGCGATGAGCAAGCAGCCAATGCCCGCCACGGTGCCCGCGGTTGCCGAAAGCCCTTCCGGCGACATGCAGCTCGTCCACCGCGCGCTGACCCGCGACCCGGATGCTTTTCGCGCCATCATAAAGGTACACAACCAGCGGCTCTACCGCATCGCGCGCGGCATTCTGCGCAACGACGCCGAAGCCGAGGACGTCGTCCAGGAGGCCTATGTCAGCGCCTTCGCCAGCCTGGCGGCGTTTCGCGGTCAATCCACGCTCGCCACCTGGCTGTCGCGCATCGTCATCAACGAAGCGCTCGGCCGCCTGCGCAAGAGACGTCGCACGGTGGAAATGCCTGCCGATCCGGAAGCGCGGATAATCAGGTTTCCCCTCAAATCCAACGACGATCCGGAGCGGACGATGGCGCAGCGGCAGATTCTCGCACTTGTCGAACGGGCGACCGACAGCCTGCCCGACATCTACCGCATGGTCTTCGTCGCCCGCGTCATCGAGGGCCTGAGCATGGAGGAAACCGCCGATTTGCTTGGCGTGCGGCCAGAGACCGTCAAGACGAGGCTGCACCGGGCGCGCGCCCTGTTGCGCAAGGCGCTGGACGATGAAATCGGCCCTGTGCTGCTCGATGCCTTCCCCTTCGCGGGTCGGCGCTGCGAGCGACTGACCCAGGCGGTAATGGGACGGCTGGGTTTCGAATGATGCCGTCCTGATTTTCCGGGAACGTTTCTCCCCGCCCCGCATCCAATGAGCGTCAACTGCAAATTCGAGCCCGGCGCCTCCGCGCGGCCGGGCCAAGGAGGATGCCATGTTCACCCGATATACCGTCGCCCTTGCCGCCCTGCTTCTCGTCGGCGCTGCCCCGGTCTCGCAAGCCGCCGACAAGCCGACCGACCCGCAGATCGCCCATATCGCCTATACAGCAGGCGTCCTCGACATCGAGGCGGCCAAGCAGGCGATCAAGAAGTCAAAGAGCAAGGAGGTCGTCGATTTCGCCAAGGACATGGAGCGCGACCACGAAGCGGTGAACAAGCAGGCGCTCGATCTCGTCAAGAAGCTCAAGGTGAAGCCCGAGGACAACGCTACCAGCCAGGCGCTGACGAAGGCGGCGAAGGAGGAACGTGCCAAGCTCGCCAAGCTGAAAGGGGCGGCCTTCGACAAGGCTTATATCGAAAACGAGGTCGCCTATCACAAGCAGGTCAATGGCGCGCTCGAAACCCTGCTCATACCGTCGGCCAGCAATGCCGAGTTGAAGAGCCTGCTCGAGACCGGCCTCAAGATCTTCCAGGGCCATGAGCAGCATGCCGAACACGTCGCCGGCATGCTGAAATGAAAACGAGCGCCTTGGGTCTTCTGGCGCGGCTGGTCGTGCTGGCTTTGGCATCCACAGCGCCGGCAGCGGCGGCAACCATCCAGGTCACCGTCGACAAGCTCGTCTTTTCGCCGGCCAGCGTCGATGCCAAGGTCGGCGACACGATCGAGTGGGTGAACAAGGACGTGATCGCCCACACGGCCACCGTGAAGGGCGGCTGGGAGGTGATAATCCCGCCGAAGAAGTCGGCAAGCATGACGCTGAAGACGGCGCAAACGGTCGACTATTTCTGCCGCTTCCATCCCAATATGAAGGGACGCTTGCTGGTGGCGCCGTGATCCAGGGCCGAGGAGGCCCGCCTTGCCTCCTCGGGCCGCGCGACATGCGTCCAGGACCCGTCGTGTCCAGGCCTGTGCCTGCTGATCCAGGCATCTAGCGCCTCGTGCAAATCGGCTGTCGGGGTCATACGGGCGAACTGCTCGGCCTCGACCAGCAAGCCTTCGGCGATGCTCAGATTGAGCCCTCGCGTTACCGCCGTGAGGATGCCCGCGGCTGCCAGTCCGGAGTGCCGAAGGATACGCCTGGCCAGATTGAACGCAGCCGGCATCAGATCGTCATGCGGAACCACCTGATTGACGAGGCCAAGGTCAAGAGCCCGCTGTGGCGGGAACCAGTCGCCGGTCAAAAGCAGTTCGAGCGCGCGCTTGCGCCCGGCGAGCCTGGGCAGGCGCTGCGTTCCGCCGAAAGTCGGCGGCATTGCCAGAGTGATCTCCGGCTTGGCGAACAGCGCGCGGTCGCTGGCAATTGCAAGCGGCACGGCTTCCGTGATTTCGCAGCCGCCGCCGAAGGCGAGGCCGTTGACGGCTGCGATGACAGGCTTGCGAAAGGCTTCCAGCCTTGCCGTCAGCCGCTGTCCCCGCATGACGAAGTCTCGCAGCGCCGTCTCGGCGCCCAGCGCCACGCTGGCCGAGAACTCCTCTATGTCGGCGCCCGCCGAGAAGGCCCGCTCGCCGGCGCCCGTCAGAATGACCGCGCGGATGCGGTCGTCGACTTCAATGTCATCGAGTGTCGCGAGCAGGCGATCGATCAGCGCATAGTTCAACGCGTTCAGCTTTTCCGGGCGGTTGAGGGAAAGGACGGCAACGCCTTCCCTGTTTTCGTTCAGGACAAGATCGGTCATCTGGCTTCCTCCAGCATGGTGACGAGATGGAAGGTTACGCCATTCGCGCCTTGTGTATATTCACTAGTCGGTATACTTAGACCCATGCCCGAAGCACAAAGTCCTACCCGCAAGCGCATTGTCGACGCAGCAACCAGATTGTTTTACGCGGAGGGGATCGGCCGTGTCAGCGTCGATGCCGTCGCCGAGGAAGCAGGTCTCACGAAGCGGACGCTCTATTACCACTTCAAGAGCAAGGACGACCTCATCGCAGCCTATCTCGACGGCCGCGATCAGCCCAATCTGAAACGGATGGCCGGCTGGTTCGAGGCTGAACAAGGTGGTGTGGACAGCAAGGTCGAAGCCATCTTCGCCAACCTGGCCCGGGCCACGCGCCATCCGAAATGGAAGGGATGCGGCTTCCTGCGCACCGCCGCGGAGCTTGCCTCGATGCCAGGGCACCCGGCGGTCAAGGTCGGGGCGCGGCACAAAAGCAATTTCGAGACATGGCTGGCGGCAGAATTGTCCGGCCACCATGTCGAGGGGCCGCGGGCGCTGGCGCGCGAGATCGTGCTGCTGATCGACGGCTGCTTTTCGATCATGCTCATCCATCGCAACCCCGACTACGTCGAAGCAGCCGGACGAGCCGCGGCCACGCTTGTCAGGGCGCGAATGTTGGGCAGCCAGGCCTAGGGGCTACCCCCCGAACGCCAGCCATCCCGTACCGGCCAAGAGCGTAATCAACGTCAGCGGCAGGCCGACCTTGAAGAAGGCGCCGAAAGACAACGGCGTGCCTGCGGCCTTGGACTGCTCGGCGACGATCAGATTGGCGACCGAGCCGAGCAACGTGAAGTTACCGGCGAGCGTCGAGCTCATGGCCACGACCAGCCAGGCGCGCTCGGGGTTTTCCAGGCCGGGTATGAAAGGCCTGAGCGCCAGCACGGCCGGAACATTGCTCATGACGTTGGACAACACCGCGGTGAAACCCGACAGCCTCCAGGCATTGTCGAGCCCGATGTTCTTAGCCGAGGCGATCATGTCAGGTGTCAGCAGCGTCTTTTCCGCGCCGGCAACCACCACGAACAGGCCCGCGAACATGAACAGCAGCGGTCCGTCGATCTCGCGGTAGATGCGCGATGGCTTGATGGCGCGGGTCAGCAGCAGGATGGCGCCGCCGATGAGCGCCGCCTTGGCTACGGGAACACCGGCGAAGAAGGCGATCGCCAGCCCGACGCAGACGACCACCGCCTTCAGCACCTGGCCGCGATGCATGCGGCCGCGCGAGATGTGTGGCGTCAGTTCGCCGTTGCGGGTGAATTCGGCGCGGTAGACGATGCGCACGATGACGATGACCGCGACAAGGCCTAACAAGGCGACCGGCGCGAGCGCCGCCGAAAAGGCCGGATAGGAAATGCCCGACAGCGCGCCGATGACCATGTTCTGCGGATTGCCAGTGATGGTGGCGACGCTGCCGCAGTTCGAAGCGGTGGCGGTGGCGATCAGATAGGGGATCGGGTTGCGGTTGATGACGCGGGTAACGTGGACGACGATCGGCGCCATGACCAGGCAGATGGCATCGTTGACCAGGAAGGCCGACAGCACGCCGGTGAGGAGCGTCACCATCACCAGCAGCATGAACGGTGCATGCGCGTGCTCGATGGCGATGGCGCCAAGACCGCGAAAGGCACCCGACACCTTCAGATGCGCCACGACGATCATCATGCCGAGCAGAAGCGTGATGGTGTCGAAATTTATGGCCCGGTAGGCATCCTCCATGCTGAGCGCGCCGATGGCGATCATGGCCGCGCCGCCGAGCAGCGCGATACCTGCCCGGTCGAGCCGCAAGCCAGGTATCCGGCCGATTGCGACGCCGGCATAAGTCAAGATCAGGATCAGCAGTGCCGCGGCGCCCGTCAATGTCATCGGTAGAAGCCCTGCTCGATCTGTCTGCGCGCCGATGCCGGCCGCCCCGCGATTCACGTGATGCCAGCTTTAGCGCGATGTCGGGATCGATGCCAAACGGGGCACGTGGATTGCTGGCCGAGAGTGTCTGGAAAGCCGGACGGCGTGGCGCCGCTAACGCCGATAGAAGTCCAGCCGCTGTTGAACCGCCTGCGGCGAAAACAGCTGCTCGACAGTTCGCCGCGCCTTCTGACCGACGGCCACCCGCAGTGCCGGGTCGGCTTTAAGTTCGGCCAGGATCCGTGCTGCCTGTTGCGTCGTTTCGAACAGGAAACCGTTTTCGCCATGCCTGATATGATCGGCGTAGCCGCCATGCGAATGGCAAACGACCGGCAGGCCGCAGGCCATCGCCTCGAACACCACACGGCCGAACGTCTCCACATGTGAGCCGGTGCGATAATAGAAGACGTCGAGCGTCGGCAGAAACTGTTCGGCGGCAAATTCACCCTGCGGCAGGAGCTCGAGTTGCGAATGCGGCGCAAGCCTGTCCTTGAGCGGCATGCCGCCCTGAATCCGCACCGCGTCGCCGTCGGCCAGCAATGCCTCATACAGCGCCACATCGTCGGCATGATGCTTGTCCGCCGTATCGCGGCTCAGTCGCCCCACCGTGAACGGACCGTTTGGCCTTACCTGCCGTGGCGAGAAGCGCTCGATGTCGATGGGTGACGGATGCACGACGCCCTCGACCCGCAGCATGCGCTTTTGAAAGTCGGAGATCAGCACCAGTTCGGCACCGGGCCAACCCAGCAGGCGCGGCCTGTGCGTCGTCAGGGCGATGATCTTGGGATGAAAGGTGTTGAAGACATAGATCAGCCGGCGCGGTCGCGGGATCAGATAAGGCCACATCTTGTTGCGCCAATGCGCACCGAGAAAGACATAGGTGCCGCCAGCCGGCACATTGCGTGTTGCCGGCGAGACGCGGCGTATCGGAAATTCCTGCATCAGGTCTTCGGATACGCGCGACGAGGTCGCCCAGAGGCGCACCTGCGAGTCGGCACTCAACAGCCGATACAACTCCAGGGTTTCGCGCTCACTGCCGCCAAACGGATTCTGAAAGCCGTTGAATAAGTGGATCATGATCGCGGTGCTTACCGGGCCCGGGGCGTTTGGCCATTCAATTCCCTGCATCCCCGGGCCGTGCCGTACCCGCGAACCGCACGATCGAGGGACTCAAGAAGCAGGAGTGGTTCTGGCGATGCTCCATACATCACTTGCGCGGAGGAAGCACACAGACAGGTATGCGTCAAGGAAGCGGTCGTGCCAGCCGGCTGCGAGGCTGCCCTCAGTGGACGGTGGCGGCGCTGAGCGGAGACACTAGAGCGGCTTCCGCCGGATCGAAGCTGACCTGATCGCGTCCATTCGACTTGGCGGCATAAAGCCGTCTGTCGGCGGCGGAGAATATTGCCTCGTAGGTGGTCGGCCCGCTGAAGCTGGTGCCGCCGATGCTGACGGAAAGCGGACAGGACCGCCCATCGGGCGAAAAGTCCATTTCGCGTATCCGTCGGCGGATGCCTTCGGCAACCAGCCAGGATTGCGAGGGGTCGACGCCGGGAAGGAACACGCCGAACTCCTCGCCGCCGATCCGGCCGACGATATCGGTGCCGCGCAGCTGGCCCTTGATCGCCTGCGCGATCAGTTTAAGCGCCTGGTCGCCGCAATCATGGCCGAGGCGGTCGTTGATCGACTTGAAGTGGTCGGCATCGATGATCAGCAGCGCGCCGGTACGGGTCTCTTCCTGCTTGCGGGTCTGTTCGAGATAGGCCTCGACCAGCATCGAGAAGGCGCCGCGGTTCAGCACCGCCGTCAGGCTGTCCGTCGCGGCAATGACGCTGAGGTCGCGCTGGGCTATCGCCAGCTGGCGGATCTTCCACGTCAGGAAAAACAGAAACGAGCCGCCGAGCACCAAGGGCAGCAGAAGGTCGGTCAGCTTAGCGCGCCAGACAGACTCGGGCGAAAGATACGGGAAATTGAACGAATCGACGAAAAACGCCACGGCAATGAAGAATGCCGTGCCGGCGGCGGTGACGGCCATCACCCTGCCCCAGCTGGTGGGCGACAGGTCCAGCTTCATCCCTTTTCACTCCGTTAGCCGTCCCTACTATGACGTGCCAACGCAAACAAAATGATAAGACTTTCCTTTCAATTCGAGATCAGGTGACGACGAGACGAGATCAGGGGCCGGGCGCTGGAGCACGATCGCCCAACAGGCGGCCGTGCCCCAATGGAGGACGCGATTTGCTCACCGGATTTCGGACAAGGGAAATTCCGAAGTCAGCGGCTGGGCGCCGGCCCAACCGCTTCGGCGACGAAGGATGCCGCGATCAGGTCGTCGGCATCCAGTTGCAAGGAACCGTCGCCAGATCCCATGATGGCGGCCACCTTGTGAAAGGTTTTCATTTCATGGCCGGAAATTTCGGCGTCTTGCATTCGAGCCCTGAGATCGGCGATACGCCGCCCCAAGGCAGGGGACGTTCCAATTTCACGTTTCGACATAGCCTTGTTTCTCCTCCCCCAACCCGCGCTTGTTTTGCCCACCCGTTCGCTTGCCCGCATAGTGCCTTTATGAGGCTCCACGAATACAAGGCCCCGAACGCGTAGTCTTGGCCAAGGTTCCAACAGGGCCAGATCACGAAATAATTCCAGAGCCCTGCGCGGGCCGAACTCTGTTCCGGCTTCCGGTAAGCGGCGTGGCAGCACTGGCAGGCAGGGGTAGGATCGCGCGACCGCGTGAGGGCATGCAACATAAGCCATTGATGCCCTTCCCGAGAGATGGGTGACAGTTCATTCCGGATAGATGGGTTACACTTTCGGCCCTTTGCAAGGAGAGCAA
>NZ_VFTY01000013.1:0-175279 GCF_006440715.1 Mesorhizobium sp. B2-7-3 | reverse complement strand
GCGAGGCGTCACCCGCGGCCGAACCGGCAACCTCCAGACAATTCGTCCCGACACCGAAATAACCAGCCCATTCAAACCATAAAAACAAAACCCCGCCAAAATTGACGGGGTTTGTCAGCAGTCTGACCCGCGGGGAGCGATCCCCGCGGGTTTTTTTCATGTCAGCTGACTGGTCGCTTGGTCCGGCATCTGGGCGCCGCGTGCGCGACAGCCGCTATTCTCCGGTTTCTTCCCGCTTGCTGCCTCTGCGGTACATAGCCAACAGATCATCCACGGTCGGCTCCCGTTCAGGCATGGGCGGCAGGCCGCGTACCTTTCGAAGCATGGAGACAAAAGCACCGCGTTGGTATTTGCGGCGAAACTCGACGGATCTCGGATGAATGCCGCATGCAGCCCAAACCCTTCGTTTCAGATAACTGGATTTCTTCAGGCGAGACGGCACCGCCGCTGCGGCAAGAACCTTGACACGTAGGTCGTCCGGTATGCGCATGCGGTCAATGAGTTCCTCCTGCTCCATTGCCGTGTCATCGAGATAACTGCCGCTGCGCTGGCCGGAGAAGATACTCAGCACCGTCAGGTGCGGCATGGTCGCGATCACGGCTCCCTTTCGCCAGGCCCGGAAGAGCCAGTCCTGCGAACTTTCGCATGAGCATTCGCTGGCAGGCCGCCAGGGGCCGAGCCAGTCCAGCGACGCCCGCCTGACCACCTGTGCCGATCCGTATCCGGCCGTGACGACGGGATCGTAAAAACCGTCTTTGCCCATTCCGTAAATCGAGGTCTTGAGAGCATCGTCTCTCGTCCGCACCGGTTCGATGATGGCGCCACGAGCGATGACGACATCCGCGCCGGTCGCATCGATCCATCCCGTGGTTGCCGCCAGATGATCCGGAAACCAGAGGTCGTCGTGATTGAGCACGGCGACAAGCCGGCCGCGCGCCCTGGCAAAACCGATATTATTGGGGCCGGATTGCTCGCCGAAATTGACGGGCAGGTCGATATAGAAGATGCGCGGATCGGCGAATTCGGCGATGATCGCCGGTGTCTCAGGGCGACAGTCGTCGCCGATCACCAGAATTTCAAAATCCTGCAGCGTCTGGCGCAAGACGCTGAACAGCGTCTGTCGCAAGGCTGCGGGACGATTGTGGGTGGCGATCACCACCGAGACGAGCGGCACGCGCTGCCCTGTTGCATCGAACAAGCGCGATCCTTCCACGCTACACCAGCTTGTAGGGGATTTGTTCGGTGTCCGGTGGCAGGCGCCAATGGTCGGGCGCGTCGTAGGCATAGGCCTTGTCGACGAGATTGAGCAGCAGGGCGATCTCCGGCCCGAGCGCCGTCACGCCGTGCCACACGCCTGGCGGGATTATGACGATCGCCGGCCGCAACGCGCCGAGTATCTTGTGCCACACCGTGCCGAAACTGGGCGAAGCCTTCCGGCCGTCATAGAGCGATATGCGGACGCTGCCGGCACAGCAGAAGAGCCGATCCAGCGTCACCCTGTGCGCATGCCAGCCGGTTACCGCGCCTGGATACATCGTGCGTTGAAACACCTGGCCGACAGGCGATGGATCAAGTCCCCACTCATCCCGAAAGACCTCGGTCAGATAGCCGTTGGATGTAGCGACCGGCCTGATTTCCTTGATTGTGACGCCATCGATCGACGGCGGATCGATGGCAAGCCAGTCTGATGTCACCGTCTGCCGGTCGGGTGTCCCGGTCGCCATCCAGCCAACCGGCATCGCATGGTCGTCACTGCTCATGTCCAAATCCCCCAGCCTGACGGTTTGATATGGGTTTGCCCCATCACTGGCAAGCCGGGCCCCGTTAACAAAAACCCGTGGGATCGCTCCCACGGGTTTTTGGTCGCCTGAGACATTTCTGTTCCCCAAAGTCAGGGAAGCAGGATTCTAGGGATCAGGGGGTGCCGCCGCCGGGAATGCCGGGCGCCAGCTTGCTGGCGCCGTTGATGATCTGGCTGAGGAAGTTCTGGTCCTTGCCGCCGGTTGGCGTGGTGCGCGAAATGAAGTCGAAGATCTTGCCGTCCTTCAAGCCGTAATTGGCGATCTGGGTGACGCGGCTGTCCGGGCCGAAATAGACCGCCAGCACTTTCTGGTCGACCAGCCTCGGCTTGTCGAACGCGACGTAGCGCTTGCGCGTCTGCGAAATATAGTAAAACGCCTCATTGTCGAAAGTCGCCGTGGTCGACGGCGTGCCGAGTGCAAGGAGCACCTGCTCGCGGCTGGAACCGACCGGCACGGAATCGATCGCCTGCTGATCGAGGACATAGCCTTGCGTGAACGTCTCGCTCGGACTGAGGTCGCCGATCATCTTGTTGGTGTGGCATGCCGACAGCGCCGCTACGATAGCCAGCAGCGAGATCGCGCCGGCAGCCCTGGAATTGAAACCCGACTTGAAATTCAGCGCGCGCAACAACAATTCTCCATTATATCGCCGCAACTTGCGCTGGGCCGCAAAACCGGTAAACCAGCTTGCTTGCCGATGCAACAAGGCCAATTCAACAAACGGTCCCCGGAGACCATCCCCATGTTCCAGCGCCTTTTTGGCCGCGAACGCCACGCCAACCGCGCCATCACCGACGCGCTTTACGCACAAATCGTGGCGGCGGCGCGGCAGACTGTTTTTTATTCCCACTGGAATGTGCCGGACACGCCGCTTGGCCGTTTCGAGATGCTTTCGCTGCACATGTTCCTGGTCCAGCACCGCTTGCGCGGAGAGGACGGCGTGGCGCAGGAGATCGCACAGGTGCTGATCGACGAATTCTTTCTCGACGTCGATCATTCGCTGCGGGAACTGGGCATTGGTGACGTGGGTGTGCCAAAACGCATGAAGAAGCTGGCGAAGATGTTCTATGGCCGCACCGCCGCCTTTGATGATGCGCTGGAACGAAACGACCATGACGGTCTGACCGCGGCACTTGCCCGCAATGTCCGTCCCGACGCCGGCGGCTGGCCGGAAGCGTCACGTTTGGCCGGGTATGTCGCCGACGCCAGCCGGCAACTGAGTGCGCAGCCGACCGAATCGATCGTTGCCGGCACTGTGGCGTTTCCCGTAGCCAACGGAGGCTGATCGATGAAAAACGTGGATATGCAAAGTCCGGTATCCTTTTTCGCCAATGTCGCGCGTCTGCCGCACAAAGGGCTGCCGGTTGTGATCGAGGCCGATGCCGCGCAGCGCGCGGCACTTGCCGAGGCCCATGGGCTGCTGTCGGTCGAAGCCTATCGCGCCGAACTGCTGGTTACGTCATGGAAGCGCAACGGCGTTAAGGTCAGCGGCCGTGTCGAGGCGGACATTACCCAGGCCTGCATCGTCACGCTCGACCCCATCGAAGCGCATGTTGAAGAGCCGTTCGAGGCGCTGCTCTTGCCCGAGGACTCCAAACTCGGACGGCAGGGATTCGAAGGTGGCGGCGAAATCCTGCTCGATGCCGACGGCCCCGACAGTCCCGAGACATTTTCGGGCGACACCATCGATGTCGGGGCACTTGCCGAACAGTTCTTCGGCTTGGCCATCGATCCGTATCCGCGCAAGCCCGGCGCCTCGATCGGCGCCGATGACGACACCGGACCGGCCGAGAATGAATTTCAGCAAAAACTGCGATCCTTGCTGCGAAAATCCTGAAAACCTCGCTCGCGACGGAAAAGTCGGTTGTGCGACAGCCTAAAACCGCTATTTTCGCCGAACCTTTGCGATCACTAAAACGACTTGCCGCCTAACCGTGAGATGAATACCGCGTGATCAGGATTTCCATCGATGCCATGGGCGGCGATCACGGACCAGCCGTGGTCATTCCGGCGCTCATGACGGTCGCGACCCGCCGTCCCGACATCCGCTTCGTCATCTACGGACGTGAGGAACTGGTGCGCCCGGAACTCGCCAAATTCCCCAAATTGTCCGAGGTCAGCGAGTTCTTCCACTGCGAGATCGCGGTCAGGATGGATGACAAGCCGAGCCAGGCGCTGCGCCATGGCCGCTGGAAATCGTCGATGTGGAAGGCGGTCGAGGCGGTGAAGTCGGGCGCCGCGGATGCATGCATCTCCGCCGGCAATACCGGTGCGCTGATGGCGATGTCCAAATTCTGCCTGCGCACCATGGCGACCATCGACCGCCCGGCGATCGCGGCATTATGGCCGACATTGCGCGGCGAAAGCGTGGTTCTGGACGTCGGCGCCACCATCGGCGCCGACGCGCACCAACTCATCGACTTTGCCATTCTCGGCACCGGCATGGCGCGTTCTGTGTTCGGCATCGCCCGACCCACGGTTGGCCTGCTCAATGTCGGTGTGGAGGAGATCAAGGGCCAGGAAGAGGTCAAGGAGGCGGGACGCATGTTGCGCGAAGCCAATATGGCCTCGATGAATTACCATGGCTTTGTCGAAGGCGACGATATCGGCAAGGGCACGGTCGACGTCGTGGTGACGGAAGGCTTTGCCGGCAATATTGCTCTCAAGACGGCGGAAGGCACCGCGCGCCAGATAGCTGGCTATCTGCGCGCCGCGATGAGCCGCACCCTGATGGCCAAGATCGGCTATGTCTTCGCCAAGGGCGCCTTCGACCGCCTGCGCGAAAAGATGGATGTCGGCCGCTCCAATGGCGGCGTCTTCCTGGGGCTGAATGGCATCGTCGTCAAAAGCCATGGCGGTGCCGACTCGGACGGTTTCGCCGCGGCGATCGAACTCGGCTATGACATGGTGCGCAACAATCTGCTTGATCGCATCGAGGCCGACCTCGACCTGTTTCATGCGCGCAACCCGCATGCCCTGACATCAAGGAAATCCGACGTCGTTACCGACGCAAGGGAATAGGAAAGAATTTTGATCAGATCAGTTGTGCGCGGCACGGGCGCCGCGCTGCCCCGCCGCATCATGAAGAATGCCGATTTTGAAGGTATGGTCGAGACCTCCGACGAGTGGATCGCTCAGCGCACCGGCATCCGCCAGCGCCATATCGCGGCTGATGACGAGACGACGGCTTCGCTGGGCGAGGCCGCGGCGCGTGCCGCCCTTGCCGATGCGGGATTGACCCCGGGCGATATCGATCTGGTCGTACTGGCGACCTCGACCCCCAACAACACGTTCCCGGCTACCGCGGTCGAGATCCAGAACCGGCTCGGCATGCAGCACGGTTTTGCCTTCGACATGCAGGCGGTATGCTCGGGTTTCGTCTATGCGGTGACGACAGCCGATCTCTACATCCGCGGTGGCCTTGCAAAGCGCGTGCTGGTGATAGGCTCGGAGACCTTCTCACGCATCCTCGACTGGAGCGATCGCTCGACCTGCGTGCTGTTCGGCGATGGCGCCGGTGCGGTCGTTCTGGAAGCCGGTGAGGGGGCCGGCACGATCGCCGATCGCGGCGTCCTGGCGGCCAGCCTGCGTTCCGACGGCTCGCACAAGGAAAAGCTTTTCGTCGACGGCGGACCGTCGACGACGGGCACGGTCGGTCATCTGCGCATGGAGGGACGCGAGGTCTTCAAGCACGCGGTCGGCATGATCACCGATGTCATCGAGGCGACCTTCTCGGCCGCCGGTATTACCGCCGACGATCTCGACTGGTTCGTGCCCCATCAGGCCAATAAACGGATTATTGACGCTTCGGCCAAAAAGCTCGGGATAGCTGAGCAAAAGGTGGTGGTGACCGTCGATTTGCACGGTAACACGTCCGCTGCTTCCGTACCGCTGGCGCTGTCGGTGGCCGTCGCCGACGGCCGCATCAAGAAGGGAGATCTGGTGCTCCTGGAGGCGATGGGCGGCGGCTTCACCTGGGGCGCCGTTCTGGTTCGCTGGTAAGTGCAGAACGGTCCGGTTTCGGTCCTTGACCTTGCCGGATCAATTACTTAGGCTCTGCCGTTGTTGTGCCGATTTTATGTTTGAGCTGATGGGACGGTCGCATGGGGGGAAAGACACTTACGCGCGCCGACCTTGCCGAGGCCGTCTACCGAAAGGTCGGTCTGTCGCGCACTGAATCCGCCGAACTCGTCGAGGCGGTGCTGGATGAAATCTGCGAAGCGATCGTGCGCGGCGAGACGGTGAAGCTGTCGTCCTTCGCGACATTTCATGTCCGCTCCAAGAATGAGCGGATCGGGCGCAATCCCAAGACCGGGGAGGAAGTACCGATCCTGCCGCGCCGGGTGATGACCTTCAAATCGTCCAACGTCCTGAAGAACCGCATCCTGCGTTCCCACCAGAACAGCAAGGCCAAGGGCGGCAAATAGCCTCCATTGCACGGTTGAAAACCGGCTCCGCGACAACGGCGGACTTGAATATTGCTTCACAAACCGCTGAAATAAGACCCGATTCGGCAGCATGGCCGGATGGGTGTTCTGGCTTATGATCGATTCCGCACCTGCGGAGCAAGCTCTGCTCATTGTTGAGCGGGATCTCGTCTGAGCACCGTTCCGGGCTATACGCCAGCGTGAGGATTTCGCCCATGGACAAGAGCCCTGACGCCTTCCGCACCATCAGCGAGGTCGCTGAAGATCTCGACCTGCCACAGCATGTGCTGCGTTTCTGGGAGACGCGCTTCAACCAGATCAAGCCGATGAAGCGTGGCGGCGGCCGCCGCTACTACCGGCCGCAGGATGTCGAACTGATCAAGGGCATCCGCCATATGCTCTATGACCAGGGCTACACCATCAAGGGCGTGCAAAAGCTGCTGCGGGAAAACGGCAATCATTTCCTGGTCGCCATCGGCAATGGCGACATGGCCGCCGTCGAGGCGATCTCGCAGCGCAAGCAGGCCGATCAGGTGCCGCTGACGCCGGCAGCCCAACCGCGCGGCGGAGATGACGAACTGGTTGGCCAGCCAAGGGTCAAGCCCAGCCGCCGCTTTTTCGGCCTGGGCAAGGGCGACGAGGAAGGTCCGGTTGCGCCGGACGCGTCGAAGCTCTCGCGTGACAACCGCGCGCTGCTGCAGGAAGCGCTGTTTGACCTCCTGGAATGCAAGCGCCTGCTCGACCAGGTGCGCTGACCGCCGCGAAGCGCTTTAAAGCCTCGAAACTGGAACTCGCTTTGGGGTGAGGCGTTACGTTTCCTTCTGCAAGACAAGGAAACGCATGATGGCATCATTTTCGACCCTTTCGGACATCGACCTCGAAAAGCAGGTCGCGGCTCTCTCGAGGGAACTCGCCGCGTTGCGCAAGGCAGTGTCGAAGCGGGGTGGCGCTTACTATGAAGACGGCCGTGATGCTGCTCTTGATACGTATTCGGATCTTGCGGAGCGTCTGCGCGATGCCATGCCGGCAATCCGCAAACAGGGCAGGGTGATCGAGAAATCGGCACGCGAACATCCGGCGGCGGCCGCAGCGGTCGGCCTTGTCGTACTCGGTCTGGTCGCCAGCCTGCTGTTCAGCCGGCGCTGACTGCTACCCAAGAATTTCCAGAGAGAAAATGGCGGCTCGCCCTCCGGCGCGGCCGCTATTCCCATTGACGTCAGCGGTTTGCGATACCGCTCCGGAATCTGGCCGAAGCGCGTCGGCGTAGAGGCGCACGGCACCGCTGTGCTGCCGGTGCAGAAAGGCGGATCGATCGATCCGCCACAGCCGCTCGATTTCCGCGGCGATGGCCGGGTTTGTCCAGTAGTCCCGGCCTGGCATTGTGACCAGGAGAAAACCAGCCTTGGACAAGAAGCCAGGGCTGGTCTTCTCGTTGCGGTGCTTAGGCCTTGTTGCCCATCTTCTTCATGTGATGATGGTGGTGGCGATGATGGTGACGGTGATGATGGTGGTGACGATGGTGATGATGCTTTGCCATTGAGGCCGCGTCCGCGCTTGTCGCGCCGACCACCGGCACCGCGAAAGCGATTGCAGCTGCAAGCCCGAGGGCCGAGAGGAGGGATTTCTTCATTGGATCGTTTCCTTTTTTGCAAGCAGGTACGATCGGGCCGATATCCCGACCGCCGCGAACGGAATTACGCTCCCGAATTTTTTCGTCAGTATTTCCCGATTGTAGAATCTTGTTTCTGAACTGTTTCCCAGGAACCGGCTTCCTGCCCCATGATCGCTAGGGCCGAAGCCGGCTGCTTTGGCTTACATGGGCGGGATCACACCATTGTTTCCGACCACGACGCGGCTGGAACTCAGCGTGCCGTCCGCCTCGCGCTGAGCGGTAACGAAGACCGTCGCACTTGGTTTGAGATCGGTCGGGGCGGCCGGCGCGAAAGTCACGACAGGCGTGCCGTCGGGGATCGAGATATTCTTCGTCTGCCCATTGTCATAGGTCAGCGTCACGGCACGCCCGTTTATGTCGGTGACGTCCGCGACGGTGCCGTTGGTCATGCGGCTGTTCGGCTCCAGGTCCCAGGGGCGATCACCCTCGCCAGTGCCTTTCAAGGCCGCTGGAAAGACCACCACTTCCAGCGCGCCGCTGCCGCCGTCAGCCTTGGAGACGGAGGCGATGCCGACGAAATCGCCCTGCTTGATGTCTTTTACCGATGCGTTGGCGACGCCTGAAAGCTTCCAGCCGTCTTTCAGCTTGATCGCGGCCGTGTCGCCTTGACGGGTTTTCACGGTCAGCAGCGACGGCTCGAAACTGACCACCGTGCCGCGCACGCGCAATGTGTCCGCCGCGTGCGCGCTGGCCACACCGATGCCGGAAAGCATGGAAATGGTGCCGAGCACGAGGAGAGGTGTCTTGAGGTTCATTGGAGTATCCTTTTGGGAAAGGCTGGCCGGAAGGAATGGTTTCACGCCAGCGACGTCGAGATAACGAACGGGTGGGGCGAAACTGCCGGGCAAAACCCGCTCGCGCGTTCAAAACAACTTGATCGGGACAGGGCGTGGCAGCCCCATGGGCATCCGGGTCACGATGCCGTGACGGCCAGATTGGCGCTTGGCAAATCGCTGGCGAGAGGGCATCTTCCTGCTCGTCTCAGGCAACATCCCATTTTGATCAAACGCTTTCAGCCAACGGAGTTGCCAATGCCCAACAATGCAAAAAGCCACGCCCCCTCCGAACCATTAGCCAACGAGATCGGACCGGACTACAACGCCCTCAGGGCAATGCGGGAAACGCGCGGGTACAGCCTCGAAGCGCTTTCGCTGACCTGCGGCCTCTCGGTCGAAGAGATCGAGGATATCGAGAGCGGCCGGGCGGCCGACCCGGCGAAGCTGCGTCGTATTGCGTCCGCGCTTCGTCTGCCGCAGGATGCTCCTATTGCTTCCGCCGTACCGACGCTGGCCGCACAAGGCCGGCCTCAGGCATAGAATCGGCGCCAGGGCATGCGCGAGAAACCCGCCAAGGTCGCTTGGCGGGTTTCTTGTGGATGCCATGGCGTTCGCCTGCAGGCCGGGCTTGCCGATTTGCAGAACTTGCCGATTTGCAGATCGCACGTGTCCATACGCGGCATCCATCCGCGCCAAACGCATCCGCCGTGCAGCGGGTCTGAACCGTGAGTTTTTCGACATGAGCCTGGATTCCGTCGGTGCCTTCTTCGCGGCTCGCGCGCCTGATATCGAGGTCGTCGTCACGCAATCAAGTTCGGCGACAGTGGCGCTGGCGGCGGAGGCGCATGGTGTGTTGCCGGCGCAGATCGCCAAGACGATCTGTCTTCGCGTCGGCGAGCGCACCATGCTGGTCGTGACCAGCGGCATCGCCAGGCTCGACAACCGCAAGTTCAAGGACCAGTTCGGCGGCAAGCCGCGCATGCTGGACGCGCAAGAGGTTGTCGCTGCCACGAGCCATCCGGTCGGCGGCGTCTGCCCGTTCGGCCTGCCGTCGCCGCTGCCGGTTTATTGCGACGTCTCGCTGCGCCAATTCGACGAAGTCGTCCCCGCCGCCGGCGCCACCAATGCCGCTGTCCGGATTGTACCACAGCGCATGGCCGATCTTACCGGTGCCGAGTGGGTCGATGTGTGCCAAGCGTAGCGCCGGATCCAATCCAGAGCCGGCGGGCAAAGGAACAGGCGATTCGAAAATTGGGTGATGCGGCAGGGCGGACTTTTGGGGACAAGTCCTGCATAAAATGGTCGGAGTGGCCGGATTCGAACCGACGACCCCTTGACCCCCAGTCAAGTGCGCTACCGGGCTGCGCTACACTCCGGACCGGTCGCGATGTATCGTGATAACCCGGCTCGGGTCAACCGAAATTCGGCGTTAATCGTACCGGTGCCGATGTGATGGCTGGTGGACCCGGCAATACCGGCCGCAATAGCCGCTGATGGCGGTATTCGAGCGCTATGGCGCCCCAGATCAAGCCGAGCAGCAGATACATATGGCGCCAGTGGTCGATGTCGATAAAGGTGCCGAGCCCGACATTGCCGATGAAGGCGACGTAGGCGCATAGGAGGTAAGGCTGCCACGGCCGGTCGCGCAGCAGGATGCGGAATCCGGCTGAGATCGTCCAGACGACCAGCGTCAGGAACGAGACGAAGCCGAGCCAGCCATAGTCCATCAGCATCTTCAGCCAGATGTCGTGTGTGTCCTCGCCGAAGATCGTGCCGAAGACCAGCGGCCCGATGCCGAATGGGTGCTCCATCGCCATCTGAAAACCGAGCGTGTAGCGGGCGAAGCGGCCCAGGCGTGCGGTGTCGTAGCTCTGTTCCAGATGCGCGCGGCTGGAGAACATCTCCGACACACCGGGCAGTTGCAAGATGATGATGATTGCGATGGCCAGCAGCGACAGCGCGGCGATCGTCATGATCACCACCCGGAGCCGGAACATGCCGCTGGCGCTCTGCAGGAACAGGCAGCCGGTGAGCAGGATGGCCGAGACCGCGAACATGCCCCAGGCACCACGCGAGAAGGAGAAGAAAATGCCGGCGCTGATGATCAGCAGCGGCACAGCCAGCAGCGGCATACGCGTGACTGGGCCCGTCAGCAGCAAATAAAGCAGATAGATGCCGGGCAGCACCAGGAACGGCCCGAACACATTCGGGTCCTGGAAGGCGCCGGCGGCGCGGTCGTATTTGGTGAAAATTTCGGCACCGGGGAAGGCGTGGAAATAGCCCGCTATGCCAAGCAGCGACGTCGCCACCGCCGAAACGACATAGGCATTGAAGATCAGCCGGTAGAGGTTCGGCTGCGTGGCCGTAACCGATGCGAAAAACACCGCGCTGAAAGCGAGAAACAGCGACACGGCAAGATAAAGCGGGGTGTTGGCGAGATCCGCCATCTGCGTCATGGAAATCGTGCCGCCGATGTTCATCGTCACCAGCAGCACCAGAAGCGGCATGGCCGCGCGCGATATCCTCAGGCCGAACAGCGCCCAGATGGCGATCAGCGCGGCCATGTAGATTTCGTAAGGCGCCGGCTCGCTGATGACGAAGCCGGACAGAAGAATGCCGAGCACGACCGCGCTCGAGGAGATCAGCGTGATCAGCTTGGCGTTGACCGCCGCACGCGGCAGATCATGGCTGATCGCGCTCAATAGGCGTTTTCCGTGTTCAAGAGCCGGACCGGCGTCAGGAACAGGATCCGCAGGTCGAAAAGCAGCGACCAGTTCTCGATGTAGTAGAGGTCGTATTCCGTCCGCATGCGGATCTTTTCATTGGTGTCCATCTCGCCGCGCCAGCCATTGATCTGCGCCCAGCCGGTGACCCCCGGCTTGACCTTGTGGCGCGCGAAATAACCGTCGACCACCTCGTTGTAGAGCAGGTTGTGCGACTGCGCGGCAATGGCGTGCGGGCGCGGACCGATGAGCGACAGCGAGCCCAGCAGCGAGTTGAAGAACTGCGGCAGTTCGTCGACAGAGGTCTTGCGGATGAAGCGCCCGACGCGGGTGACGCGCGGATCGTTCTTGGTCACCGTCTGCTTGGCGGTCGGATCCGACCGGTCGGTGTACATGGAGCGGAACTTGTAGACCTCGATGATCTCGTTGTTGAAGCCATGCCGCTTCTGCTTGAACAGCACCGGTCCCTTGCTGTCGAGCTTGATGGCGATCGCGGCGGCCAGCATGACAGGCGAGAACACGACGATGCCGATGAGGCTGAAGATGATGTCGAAGGCCCGCTTGGCGACCGAATCCCAATCGTTGATCGGCTTGTCGAAGATGTCGAGCATCGGTACTGAACCGATGTAAGAATAGGCGCGCGGACGGAATTGCAGCGCGTTGGAATGCGCCGACAGCCGGATGTCGACCGGCAACACCCACAGTTTCTTCAGCAATTGCAGCACGCGCGATTCGGCGGTTAGCGGCAACGACACGATCAGCATGTCGATGCGGGCAATGCGGGCGAATTCGATCAGTTCCGAAATCGTGCCGAGCTTGGGATAACCGGCGACGAGGGATGGCGAACGCTTGTCGCTGCGATCATCGAAGATGCCGCAGATGCGGATGTCGTTGTAAGGCTGCTTTTCCACCGAGCGGATGAGCACTTCCGCCGCCTTGCCGCCGCCGACGATGACGGCGCGCCGTTCCATGCTGCCATCGCGCGCCCAGCGCCGGATCAGCCTCGACATCACCAGCCTGAGACCGAAGAGGCAGACGAAGGCGACGACGAACCAGGTGCCGAACAGCAGGCGCGAATAGTCTTGCGACATCTTCATGGCGAATGCTGTTAGCGCCATCAGCGCGAAGGTGCCGGCCCAGACCAGCAGGATGCGCCCAAAATTGGCGATCGGCCGCATCAGGGACACCACCTGGTAGCAATCGGTGACATCGAGCAGCACCACGGCGAGGAACGATGCGGCGGCGATCGTCAGCGGATATTGCCAGGCGAGATAATTGAAGAAACCGACATAGTAGAAATAGACGCCGAGCCCCGAGACGAACAGCACCGCGAATTCGACCATGCGCAGCACGCCGCTGACCATGATCGGCGACATCGTATCGCGCCGGTATTGCGACGCGACCTGCCGGGCAACGTCGTTCATGCCGCCCGGCTTGTCGCCATCGGCAGGCCCGTCGAAGTGACGCACCGCTTCTGATGAAAAGCGGTGCGCGGGGTCGATCTCGTTCATGGAACAGTCCGCAAGCTTCCCAGGGTGATTAGCAAAAGAGAGCTAAGAAACCCTTGAAACAACCTGTGGCTTTGGAAGGGCCCGAGCTAACTTTCGAGCGCGGCGAAGTAGGCCTTCTCGATTTCGGCGGCCATGACGTCGGCGCCGAAGCGCGCCCTGAGCGTGGATTCGTCAGGCATCAATCGGCGATAGGTGGCAAGGTCACCCAGCGCCTGGCTCATTTTGTCGGCGAGCTCGGCCGGATCCGGGCGAATCAGGGCGGGGGAGCTTGAACCGAAAATCTCCGGTATGCCGCCGACCGAGGTCGCGATAACAGGTCTTGCCGCGGCAAGTGCCTCCAGCACGGTATAGGGCATGGCTTCCGCGCGCGAAGGAACGACGACGAGCGCCCCCAGCACAAAGGCCTCCCGGGCCGGCATTGGCGGCAGGAAACGGACATTGTCTTCAAGCCCGAGGCGTTTCACCTGCGCGTGGTAGCGGGGCAGGTCGTCGCCGTCGCCGACCATCACCGCACTCGGTGCGCGGCCGAGCCGGGGAGCGGCGGCGGCCAGGGCATCGATGAAGATATCCGGGCCCTTGAGGTCCCGCATCATGCCAATATAGAGCAAATCAGCCGCATCGGCCCTGGCGGCTACCGGCTCGAATTCGGTGGTGCGAAGTCCATTGTAGACCAGCGTGTTCGGGATCGGCGGTTCACCCACCTTCCTGCGGTAGGTCCGCCGCTCGTAGTCGGAGACGAACAGCAGGCAATCGGTGAAGCGCGCCATGAGATACTCGAGCGCGAAGAACAGCTTTCCGGTGGCTGTGTTCTCGTCATAGTGGAGAGAGCCGCCATGCGGCGAATAGAGGCGGGCTACGCGAGACCTTGATACCCGCAACAATGAGCCGAACAGACGGGCATAGGCGCCACCCTTGGCGCCATGTCCGTGCAGCACGTCCGGCCGCAATTCCTTGATGATCCTGTAGGTGCGCCGGGCCGAGGCGAGGTCGCCCGGGCCGACGTGACGCTGCATTGGCGTACGATGGATGCCTAGCGCCAGCACGTCCTCCATCTGCCCGAAAAGACGCTCCTCGAATTCACCGCCGGTGGTCGAGTCGCAGACGATGCCGACCATGTGGCCGGCGGCGACCTGCGCTTCCGCCAGGTCGCGCACGTGCCGGAAAATTCCTCCCACGGGTGAGCGAAAGCAGTGGACGATCCTGAGCTTGTCCGCCACGAGGTGTCTGTCAGAACAGACGTTCGCGGACGTAGACGGTATCTCCCGGCAGCAGGGGATCGGAGGTGACCACACGGCCAGTTATCACCTTGCCGTTGATATCGCGGGTGATGTCGACGCTCTCCTGGTTGGCGCGTGGCGTGAAGCCCCCGGCAATGGCGATGGCCTTCTGCACCGTCAGGCCGGGCACGTAGGAATACTGGCCGGCGGCGCCCACTTCGCCCATGACGAAGATCGGCCGGTAACGATCGATCTCGACCGAGACGTCGGGGTCGCGCAGATAGCCCTGCCGCAATTTGTCGGCGATCTCCTTTTCCATCTGCTGCGCGGTATGGCCCCGTGCCGGTATGGCGCCGACGAGCGGGAAGGAGATATAACCGGACTGGTCGACGCTGTAGCTGTTGGTCAGGCCCTCCTGTTCGAACACAGTGACGCGGACCCGGTCGCCTGCGCCGAGGCGATAGGGCTGTTCGAGGACCTCGTGGAAGGCGGCCGGCGTCGGCCGGTAGCTGGAACAGCCGGCGAGCATCGAAACGGCAAGCAGTGCGCGAAACAGGGAAGCAGTGCTTTTCATGACCGGACAGGTACCTTCGACTGGCCGCTGCGATGTCGCAGCAAACATCTGGGATCGGGTCCGTTATCATCCTGTTAGGGTTAATGGCCGGTAAAGGAGCGCGCCAATAGCGTTTTAGCAGGCAAGGTTTTGCTATTTTATCGATTTTTTTGTCGGCCCCGGCAAAATCCTAACGGAAGCTTACCGTGATCTTAACGGCTGGGTTACCATAGTTGTTTACGGTGCATGCTGATCCAGTTTCGGAGTGGGATGCATGTCCGTTCAATCCGCGGCCGCAGACGTCGACGTTGATCTTAGGCAGCTCTTCGCCAGCCTGGGACGCAACTGGCTGCGGATTCTGGTCTTCGTTCTGGTGGTGACGGGGCTTGCCTTCGTGGCTGCGTCGTTCGCGACCCGCCATTACAAGGCCCAGACGCAGGTGGAGATCGCCCCGCGAGAATCGGTCTACACGCGGCCCGCCAGCAGCAATCCGGACAGCGACAAGCCGATCCTCGACGAGCAGGGCGTTGCCACCCAGGTCCAGATAATTTCGTCCAACGAGATCCTCAAGCAGGTCGCGCAGAAGCTCGGCCTGTCGCGACTGCCCGAGTTTGACGAGACGATCAACATGTCGTCGCTGAGTCGCGTGCTGATCCTGCTTGGCCTTAAGAACGACCCGATGGATGTTCCGGCCGATGAACGTGTCCTGAAGAAGATGCGCGAGAAGCTCAACGTCTACGGCGTTGAAAAGACTCGCATCATTGCCATCGAGTTCTCCTCGGAAGTTCCGAAGCTCGCGGCCGCCATCCCCGATGCCATTGCCGCCGCGTACATTGCGGGGCAGGGCGCGGCCAAGAGCGAATCGAACACCGCCGCCGCCGACTTCCTGGCGCCCGAGATCGCCGATCTGTCCAAGCAGGTCAGGGATGCCGAAGCCAAGGTCGCGGCTTACCGCTCGCAGTCCGACCTCCTGATGGGCGGCAACAATTCCACCCTGGCCACCCAGCAATTGGCCGAGCTGTCGACCGAGTTGTCGCGGGTGCGGGCCAACCGGGCCGCGGCCGAAGGCACGGCCGAGAGCGTGCGCAAGGCGCTGCAGAACGGCGGATCGCTGGATTCGCTGCCGGAAGTGCTGTCTTCCGATCTGATCCAGCGCTTGCGGGAGCGCCAGGTCGAGCTGCGCGCCAACATCGCCGATCTGTCGACGACGCTGCTTGACAATCATCCGCGTGTTCGCGCGGCCAAATCGCAACTGACCGATCTCGACGCGCAGATCCGCAGCGAAGCCCAGAAGATCATGAAGGGCCTGGCGATGCAGGCCGATGCCGCCAAGGCGCGCGAAAGCCAGCTCGTCGCCGACGTCAACACACTCAAGGCTGCTTCGGCGCAGGCCGGTGAGCAGCAGGTCGGTCTCGACGCGCTGCAGCGCGATGCCGCCGCCAAGCGCCAGCAGCTCGAACTCTACCTGACCAATTATCGCGAGGCGGCGTCGCGTCAGGATCGCAACTATATCCCGGTCGACGCCCGCATCGCCTCACCGGCTTCGGTCCCCGCAGAGCCATACTTCCCCAAGGTCGGGCCGATCGTCGGTGCTGCCGCCGCGGCTTCCCTTCTGCTGGCGGCCGTGTTCACGCTGCTGCGGGAGCTTTTCTCGGGCCGTGCCATGCGCCCGGCCAGGGGCGCGCGGTTTGAGCCGATCGACGAGGTGACGATGCCGCCGGCCGCCTATCAGGAGCCGTCCACCCGCCTCGAACCGGCTGTCGCCACTGAGCGCGCCACTCGCACCGCCGACGTATCATGGCCCGAAACGGTCACCGAAACACCGGCCCAGCCGCGGCCCGCCGCCGAGGTCGAGCCCGTCGCCAAAGCGGAGCCTATCGTCGAGCCTGAACCCTTGACCAAATCTGGACCCTTGGCAGAGCCTGAGCCCACGGCTGAGCCGGAACCCGTGGAGGTTCGGCGGCCGCGCTCCGTGCTCGGCGAGATCGACGTCGAGAAGGCAGCCGAGAAGCTGATCGCCAGCGGGGCCGCGCGCGCCATATTCGTTTCCCCCGAGGGCGATGAAGCGGCGGCGTCGGCGATCCTGGTGGCGCGCGAGGTTTCCGACGCCGGACTGCGCGTCCTGCTGCTCGACCTCACTGCCTCAGGGGCTGCCTCGCGCCCGATGCTGGACAGCGGGCTTTTCCCCGGCATCACCAATCTGCTGGCGTCGCAGGCGCAGTTCAGCGACGTGATCCATGGCGACCTCTATTCCGACTGCCATGTCATCCCCGTCGGCACCGCCGATCCGGTCCGTGCCATGCGTGCCGCCGATCGGCTGCCGATCATAATGCAGTCGTTGACAACAGCCTACGATCTGGTGGTGGTCGAGTGCGGGCCGGCCGATGCACAAGGCATCAGCCGTTTGGGCGGCGAGGCCACCGAGGTGTTCTTGTCCATGCTGGAGGCCGACGACGAGGTGACGCAGGCCGCGGTCAAGCTGATCGAGAGCGGCTATCCCGACCTGACGCTGGTGACGCCGCTCGGCCACGAGCCGCCAGGCAATCCGGTGCCGGGGCGGCGTTCGGCTGCTTGAGATAACAGCTGTTCAGAGGCCCATCAGGTCTATTCGAGTTCCTGCGTCGTCACATCGAATATCCTGTTGGCGTATTGGGGCTAGTTTTCGTCTTCCGTGGGCACGGGCGCTGTCTGTCCAACGGCCTTGCGGCGCAGCAGCTTGGTGAGCTTCCAGATTGTCGGGCTGTTCTTGACAAAGGCCTTCAGCCGCGCGCCCTGCCGAAGCGCCTGTCCCAGCGCACGGCCCTTGAGCGTCAGTGGGACGAGGACGTCGAAATGCCGGGTTTCGATATCGCACCATAACCGTTTGTAAGGCTCGTCTCCGACGGAGAAATCATAAACCGCGAACCCGCTCCGGCAGGCATCCTGGATGTTGTCGAAGAACAGGAAGTCGCCCGGGCTGGTGTGGGCAAGATCATCCTCGGCGATCGCTCCGAACTCGCAGATCAGCCGCCTGCCCGAGCGGCTCGCTCCAGTGACGGCGCGCAGCTTGCCGGCGACTTCCAGCCCGTGCAGCACGAAGCAAGGCTTGTCCTCGGCAAGTGCTTGCTTGAACAGCCCGCGGAAGAAGGCGCGTGTCCGGTCGTCACCGAAGACGTTGGCGATGCCCATCTTGCGGAAGCGCTGTTCCTTCATATCGAAGAACGCGTCGAGCAGCCTCTCCACGTCGCCGTCGCTGCTCGCCTCGATGCGCCGGTAGCTACCGACAGCCCCGAACTTGCGCGTCTGCGAACGATGCTTCTTGCGTTTGCGCTTGCCGCTGGCGCGCAGCAGCAGCGCATCGAATCCGCCGCTGAGGTCGACGGCCAGCGAAAGATTGGGGCTGGCGAAGTGATCGAGCGATGCCAGCGGATTGGCGATGCCGTCGAGATCGGGCAGCAGTCTTTCCAGCGCGATGAGATCGATGTCGGGCCGGAATTTGGCGATCGCCGCGAGCATCGATCGGATGGCCGTGAGGTCGCCGCTGGCCAGCCATTGCGGCTCGGCGGCGCAGAAATTGCCATTGGCGTGGCGGCCGCCCATGAACTGGGCGACCCGCAACGGGCCGCGCTTGACCACCTCCAACGCCAGTGCGAAGGCCGGCTTGCCCTCCAGTTCCAGCGTGGCAATGAGCAGATCGGGCCTGACCTCGGCGGCCCAATTCAACACCCATGCCGCACTTTGCGCTGGAGCATAGAGCGCCGAACGACAGAACGTCGCATATGCCGCGAGCCCCTCGGCGGCGGCAATGGAAACCAACGGCCCCGCGGCATTTCTGGGTAGCGTGCGTGGCGAGGCCTGGCTCGCCGCGAGCCGCTTGCCATCAAATGACGCGGTTGCGTCAACCATACCTCAATCCTTAAGGCGTATTGATCCCGATTTGGGGCGCGCTCGGGCGTATTCCGTGCTTGGTTAGCCTAGGCGCAAAAGGTGAATGAATGATCGACGGTGAGGAGGCAATCCGGAAACTGGCGCTCAACGTCGCCCGTTATACCGGCCTCGCACCGCTGGCCAGGCCGTTTGTCGGCGGCATTGGCGCCATCCTGATGCTGCATCGCGTGACGGCGACGCCCGAAAAGCCCGACAGCGTCAACCGGCACCTCAACATCGCGCCCAGTTTCCTCGATGCCGTGATCGCCGACATGAAAGCGGGCGGCTATGCCTTCGTTTCGATGGATGAAGCGGTGGAGCGTATCGAGGCAGGCGGCAAGGGCGGCCGGTTCGCCACCATCACCGCCGACGATGCCTATCGCGACAACATGACCGAGGCCCTGCCGGTGCTGGAAAAGCATGGCACGCCGCTCACCATCTATGTGGCGCCCGGGCTGATCGATGGCTCCGCCCACCTTTGGTGGGATGTGGTGGAGGATATCGTCAATGCATGCGACCGCCTGACTTTGGCCACATCGAACGGCCCTGCGGTGATCGATTGCGGGACCCCCGCCAGGAAACATCAGGCCATTGCCCGCCTGCATGCCTATTTCACCACCGAGGTCCGCGAGGAAGACCTGCGGACCGTGCTGCGCGGTCTCGCCGCGTCGCATGGTGTCGACGCCGACGCCCCGCGCCTGCGCACGCTGATGAACTGGGATGAGATCCGCGCCGTCGCCGCGCACCCTCTGGTGACGATAGGCGCCCACACGATCAGCCACAGCAATCTGAAGCGGCTTTCCGAGGCCGATGCGCGGCGCGAGATCGGCGCCGTCAAGGACATGCTGCGGACCGGACTTGGCGAGGAGCCGCGCCATTTCGCCTATCCCTATGGCTATGCGAGCGCCGTCGGCTGCCGCGAAGTGGGCTTTGCGCGCGACGCCTGCTATGCCTCCGCCGTGACCACCCGCCACGGCGTGCTGCGCGCCGAACATGCCGGCTTCCTGCATGCCTTGCCGCGCATTTCGGTCAATGGCCGCTACCAGAGCCTCGCCCACATCCGCACCATGCTGTCGGGCGTGACGACCCCGCTCGCCAATGCCGGCAAGATGCTTGTTACAGTCTGACGTAAGGCATGACTGGGCAGGGCTTCAGCGCTTAGTCCGCGGCTCCAGCATCAGCCATTTGATGATGCCCATTGCCGGCAGCACCCAGAGCAGGCCGCTGACGAGGAAGAACAGGAATTGCACCAGTGCGCCCGATTCCGACAGGCGGGCGACGGCGAAGATCGAGGCGACCAGCGCGTAGATGATGACCAGCGCCAACAGCAGGAACATTCCGATCAGTTTTTTCAGGCGAATGGGCATGTCTTGGCCTCGTTGATGGCTACCGCTTAGGCCCAACGCAAGGCACGCGCAACCCACGACACCGGGCGCGACGGCGTGCCGCGCTGCGCGGCCTTGCCAGCAGGAGTGCGATGGTTCACCAATCCGCGACATTCAACCTGCCGGGACATATCCATGGCCGCCATCACCGCCGCCGCGCCTTATCAGGCCCGCGACCGCGACCTGCACAACCGGGCACTCGTGCGCGGCTGGCTCTATGTCGTGCTCCTGGTGCTGTTCGCGCTGGTGCTGGTTGGCGGCGCCACGCGGTTGACCGAATCCGGCCTTTCGATCACCGAATGGCAGCCGATCCATGGCGTCGTCCCGCCGCTCAACGACGCCGAGTGGCAGGAGGAATTCCAGCGCTACCAACAGATCCCGCAATACGCCGAACTCAACAAGGGTATGAGCGTCGAGGCGTTCAAGCCGATCTTCTGGTGGGAATGGGCGCATCGCCTGCTGGCGCGCAGCGTCGGCCTGGTCTTTGCCTTGCCGCTGCTGGTCTTCTGGGCGACGCGTCGCATCGAGCGCGGCCTTGGGCCGAAACTGGTCGGCATTCTGCTTCTCGGCGGCCTGCAGGGGGCCATCGGCTGGTGGATGGTGGCGTCCGGCCTGGTCGACCGCGTGTCGGTGAGCCAGTACAGGCTGGCGACGCATCTCACGCTGGCGGCACTTATCTTTACCGCGACCATGGTCGTCGCGCGTGGCCTTGCGCCGCATTCCGAGCCCGCGGCCGATCGCTCGACGCAGCGGCTGGCTGCTTTCATCGTGCTTCTGGCGCTGGTCCAGATCTATCTCGGCGGCCTGGTTGCCGGTCTCGACGCCGGCATGAGCTACAACACCTGGCCGCTGATGGACGGCCGGATCATTCCCGGCGATCTGCTCGTGCTCGAGCCGGCGTGGCGCAATTTCTTCGAAAGTCCGAAAACGGTGCAGTTCATCCATCGGCTTGGCGCCTATACGGTCTTCGCCGTCGCGCTCTGGCACATGATCGCCACGCGTCTGCGTCTGCCCGGCTCAACGCATGCGCGACGCGCGACACTGTTGTTCGTTCTAGTGCTGGTGCAGGCTTCGATCGGTATTGGTACGCTGCTGATGCAGGTGCCACTGCACATGGCGCTGACCCATCAGGCTTTCGCGCTCGTCGTGCTGGGCTTTGCCGCCGCGCATTGGCGCGGCACCAAGGGCGCCTATCCCTTACCCAACGAGATTGCCGTCGGACGTTGAGTGCAGCCGATCACATCCAGAATTCGTTCGACTGGGTCGTCTTCTCGCCGTCGAATTCAGCCTGACGCAGTGCGGCGGCGGATGGTGCCGATTTGTCCTGGTCGGCTTGGCCGCCTGGTCCTGATTTGCCTTGGCAACCCTGTCAGCGGCCTTGAGCGCATCGAGCCTGGCCTGGGCCACGGCGATATGCACCTGGCGGTCTGGGGAGCCGTCCTCGAGCCGCACCTTCCAGATGCCGCTCGAAAAGGTCTCGGCCATGAGTTCCGGTTCGCTGACCTTCCAGCGCGCTGGAAAGGCTGGTGCATCCATCAGAGACCGAGCATCAGGTCCATGTTCTGGACGGCCGCACCCGAAGCGCCCTTGCCGAGATTGTCGTAGACCGCCAGCAGCAGCGCCTGGGCTCTGCTGTCGTTGGCAAAGACATAGACCTTCATGCGGTTGGTGCCGTTGTAGATCTCCGGATCGATGTCAGGCACGCGTTCCAGATGCGTATAGGGCGCCACCTCGACCACGCCGCCTTGGATCGCGGCGAAATGGTCCGCAATGGCGGCGTGAAGTTCGGCACCCGTCGGCACGCGGTCGAGGCCACCGAGCTGCAACGGCACCACCGTAATCATGCCTTGCGCGAAATTGCCCACCGCCGGCTGCATGATCGGATCATGCGACAGCTTCGCATAGGCCTTCAATTCCGGCACGTGCTTGTGCTGCAGGGTCAGGCCATAGGGCAGGAATTCCGAAGCGTCCTCGCCCTTGGCGACATAATCCTCGATCATCGGGCGCCCACCGCCCGAATAGCCCGTAATGCCGTTGACCGCGATCGGGAAACTGGCCGGCAGCAGGCCTGCGGTGACCAGTGGCCTGAGCGTTGCGATCGGCCCCTGCGGCCAGCAGCCGGGATTGGCGACGCGCTTGGCCGTGGCGATCTTTTTCGCCTGCTCCTTGTCCAGTTCGGCGAAGCCATATTCCCAGCCTTCGGCCACGCGATGCGCGGTCGACGCATCGATGACCTTGGTGGTTTCGTTGGCGATCAGCGAGACGCTTTCCTTGGCCGCATCGTCGGGCAGGCATAGGATCGCGATATCGGCGGCGTTGAGGAATTCGGCGCGGGCGGCCGTTTCCTTGCGGCGCTCGACCGGGATGGAAATGATCTCCAAATCGCCGCGCTCGGCAAGCAGCGCCCGGATCTGGAGGCCGGTGGTGCCGTGCTCGCCATCGATGAAGATTTTCGGTTTCATTGCCTGATCAAATTCCCTGATATCTCGAAACTATATGCCGTTGCCATGATTGACCGTGGCGCCATTGTGGTTGCCGTTGTTCAGCTCCTCGAGCCGGGCCTTTCGCTCGGCCAGCAGACCGAGATATTGCATGGCCACCATCGAGCCGGCGATCGCCGTTATATCGGCGTGATCGTAGGCCGGCGCAACCTCCACGACATCGGCCCCGACAATATCGACCTGGTTCAGCTGGCGCAGCGTCGACAGGATCTTCGCCGACGACGGGCCGCCCGAAACCGGCGTGCCGGTTCCCGGCGCATAGGCCGGATCCAGGCAGTCGATGTCGAAGGTCAGATAGGTCTTCTTGCCACCGGTGCGATCGACGATCGCGTAGGCGATGTCGGAGGCGCGCATTTCCTCGATTTCATGGCCATGGAGAATCTTGATGCCGAATGTGTCGGGCGCATGGGTGCGAATGCCGATCTGGATCGAGCGATCGGGATCGATGATGCCTTCCTTGACCGCGCGGCCGACGAAGGAACCATGGTCGATGCGCTTGCCGTCATCGGGCCATGTGTCCTGATGGGCGTCGAACTGCACCAAGGCCAGCGGTCCGTGGATGGCGGCGTGCGCCTTGAGCAGTGGCCAGGTGACGAAATGGTCGCCGCCGAGCGTCAGCAGGAAGGCGCCCGATTTCAGGATCTTGGCCGCCTCGCGCTCGATCGTGCCGGGCGTCTTCTGATGGTTGCCCGAATCGAGCAGGCAATCGCCATAATCGACCACGGCAAGGTGTTCGAACAGATCGCGCGAGAACGGGTATTGCGGGTCGTTGTCGAGGATCGCGGAGGCGCGGCGGATCGCCTGCGGCCCAAACCGGGCGCCCGGTCGGTTGGTGACGGCGGCGTCGAAGGGAATGCCCCACACCACCGCATCCGCGCCCTTCACGTCCTTGGTGTATTTGCGCCGCATGAAAGACAGCGCGCCGGAGTAGGTCGGCTCGAGGGCGCCACCCGTTTTGGAGCGGGCGGTGAAGGCATGGTCGATGGTGTTGGTCGCCATTACGGGTCCTCGTTTTCATCGGGGTGCAACAACTACAGAACCGGCATGGAAGATGCCAGTCACGGCTTGGGGAGACGAAAGCGCGCCGCCCGGGTGCCACGGCAAGACAGGACTTGTATCATCATGACGCAGACCGCGTTTCTTAATCCGTCGGATGCCGTGGTGTCGACCCACACCGGTACGATCGCCGGCGATCGGTTCCGGGTTCTCGATTCGTGGCGCGGCATCTGCGCGCTGCTGGTGGCGCTGTTTCATTTCCCGACCGCCTCGACGATCTCGCAGAGCAGCTTCATCGGTTCGTCCTATCTCTTCGTCGACTTCTTCTTCGTCCTTTCCGGCTTCGTCATCGCCTCCAGCTATGCCGATCGGCTCGGCCGCACTCAGGAGGTCTGCCGCTTCGTGCTAGTCCGTTTCGGCCGCATCTATCCGCTGCATCTGGTCATGCTTGCCGCCTTTGCCGCCTTCGAGCTGCTGCGGCTCGTGCTGCCGCAGCTGCATGGCACGGGCGCTGCTCCTTTCACCGGTGGCTTCGACCTCAGGAGCTTGGCTGCCAATCTCCTTTTGCTGCAAGGTGTCGGCTTCGAGGATCGGTTGACCTGGAACGCCCCGAGCTGGAGCATCTCGGCCGAGTTCTTTGCCTATCTCCTGTTTGCCGGGGTGGTCTTCGTCGCCGGCGCGCGCGCCTGGATATGGTTGGTCGCCGCCGCTGTCACCGCGCCGCTGTTCCTGCTCGGCTTCTCCACGCATCATATGGATGTGTCCTATGATTTCGGCTTCATCCGCTGCCTCTACGGCTTCTCGCTGGGCGCCCTGCTGGCCTGGTTTCAGCATGATTCCATTGCAGGAGCGCGACAGGTTCTGGCCGCAAACGGCCCGAGGATGAGCTGGACTGTTGCCGAAATCGTCATGGTGGTCGTCATCGCTCTCTTTGTCTCGCTGGCGGGCGACAATGACGCCGGCATTGCCGCGCCCCTGGTGTTCGCCTTGGCGCTGTTTCTCTTCGCTCATGAAGGCGGCTGGATCAGCGCGTTGCTGAGGACGCCGTTCATGCTGACGCTCGGCGCGCTGTCCTATTCGATCTACATGGTCCACATCTTCGTTCAGGCGCGCCTGATCAATGTCGCCGGGCTGGTCGAGCGCAAACTCGGCCTCGGCCTGGTTGGCGACATCGTGCTGCGTGGCGAGCCCGCGACCGGCTTTGGCGCCGGCTGGACGGGGACCGTGGCGATCGTCGTCATGTTCGCCGCCACCATCGCCGTGTCGTGGTTGACATGGCGCCTGGTCGAAATGCCTGCGATGGCCTGGTTCCGCCGGCTGTCGAAGCGCATCTGACCCGCATCGCCATCCAACCGCTAATGCATGTCGCCCAAAGTGAGCTCGGTTTGGGCAAGACGACATGCATAAAATCAGGAGCTTACAGCGGGTCGGGCGAAGCCGATTCGCCGCGACGCTGTAAAGCGCGTCGCCTGAATCCGTTTCGACGCGACGCGCTTTAGCCGGCTTCGTTCACCGGGATGTCACCGATGTCGCCTATCCCCGGCTCGATCCGGCAAGGAGCGATTCTCGATGCGGACGATCTGGCTGAGCCTTCTGCTTTCCACGGCGCTTTCCGCCGCTTCCGGTCAAGCCTTGGCCGGCGAAACCCGCGCCAGGGAGATCCTCGACCGCTTCGAACATGCCAACCAGTGGCGCGACCATGTCATGGTGGCCGCCCATCGCGCCGGCAGCATGCACGCCGGCAAGACGCTCTATGCGGAAAATTCGCTTGCCGCCGTGGAAGGCTCGATCGCGATCGGCGCCGAAATCGTCGAGGTCGACATCCGGCGCTCGAAGGACGGCGCGTTCATCGTCATGCATGACAGCTGGCTCGACCGCACGACCACCTGCAAGGGCGAGGTCATCAACTACACGCTGGCCGAGTTGAAGAGATGCCGGCTGATGATCGAGGGTACCCATGCCGTCACGAACGAGACCGTCTCGACATTGCGCGAGATGCTGATGGCGACACGGGACAGAATCCTCATCAATCTCGACAACAAGCTCGAAGTCGGCGACCTCCCGGGCATGATTGCGATAGCGCGCGAACTCGGCATGGCCGAGCAAGTCATCGTCAAGGAAAACCTTTGGGACCAGAACAGGATCAGCACGGTGAAGGCGGCCATGACTGCCGCAGGCGGTGGCTTCCAGTTCATGCCGATCATCGCCGATGACGCGGTCCATGATGCGGGCTTCGCCTCGACGGTCGACCACGCTTTCGCGCCGCGCGCGATCGAACTGATCAACTGGCGGGCGGGCGCCGAGACGCTGACCGAAACCGGCGGGCCGCTGTTCAGCACGCGCATGCGCGCCGAGGCGGTAAGGGGCGACTGGCACATCTGGGCCGACACCTATGCCATCGTCAACAAACCAGGCGGCTTCCTCGCCGGCGGCCGTGGCGACGAACTGGCGGTCCAGGCCAGCCTGCCGCGCGAAGCCTGGGGCTTCTGGGCCGATCGTGGCGCCACCATCATCCAGACCGACGAGCCGAAAGCGGCGATCGGCTGGCTGGCGGCGAATGGTTATCGGGTGCCCTATGCCGGCACGAGCGAACGCATCGAGCCAGCCGCGACCGCCAGCATCAATTGATCCGCCGCGTCCAAGCAAAAAGGCCGCTCGGAGGCGGCCTTTTCGATTGTCCGAAAATTCGAAACGGTTAGCGCTTCGAGAACTGGAAGGAACGGCGAGCCTTTGCCTTGCCGTACTTCTTGCGCTCGACGACGCGGCTGTCGCGGGTCAGGAAGCCGCCCTTTTTGAGCACGGCGCGCAACGCCGGCTCGTAATAGGTCAGCGCCCTCGAGATGCCGTGACGCACCGCGCCGGCCTGGCCGGAAAGCCCGCCGCCGACGACGGTGGCGATGATGTCGTACTGGCCCGAGCGGTTGGACGCGATGATCGGCTGGTTGAGGATCATCTGCAGGACCGGACGCGCGAAATAGGTCGCGAATTCCTTGTCGTTGACGACGATCTTGCCGGAACCCGGCTTCACCCAGACGCGCGCGATGGCGTTCTTGCGCTTGCCGGTGGCGTAGGCGCGGCCCGACTTGTCGAGCTTCTGGACGTGGACGGGGGCGGCGGCCTGCGTGTTGGTGTTGCCGGTGGCGGCGCCCAGTTCTGCGAGCGAGGAAAGCTCAGCCATCTTATGCGACCTTCTTGTTCTTGGAATTCAGCTTGGCCACGTCGAGGACTTCTGGCTGCTGGGCGACATGCGGATGCTCGGCACCTGCATAGACGCGCAGGTTCTTCATCTGGCGGCGGCCGAGCGGGCCACGCGGAACCATGCGCTCAACGGCCTTCTCGACGACACGCTCGGGGAAACGGCCCTCGAGCAGCTGACGCGCGGTGCGCTCCTTGATGCCGCCGGGGTGGCCGGTGTGCCAGTAATAGACCTTGTCGGTGAACTTCTTGCCGGTGAATACCACCTTGTCGGCATTGATGACGATGACATTGTCGCCGTCGTCGACATGCGGGGTGAAGGTCGGCTTGTGCTTGCCGCGAAGATGATTGGCGATGACAGTGGCGAGACGGCCGACGACGAGACCCTCGGCGTCGATCAGGATCCACTTCTTCACCACATCCGCAGGCTTCTGCGAAAAGGTTGTCATGTTTTCTGCTCTCGGTTCTGACCTTCGGGAGTGAAGGCGTTTCTTGTTGCTTGGATTGGCGAAAGACGCTTGTCATCAGCCAATAACAAAACGGCGGCCTTTGCGGGCCGCTGCTTCGTGAAGGCTTATAGGCGAGCGGAGTAACTGCGTCAAGGTAGCGGAAAAGTCCTGTAGCGCAGAAAAGGCTGTAGAAACAGCATGTTGGACTAAAGGTATTATTTTACCACATTGGCGGCGCGCTGCGGCGGGATCGAGTAGGTGCCCGTGGCATGCGCGATCGTGTGTCCTTCCGGGCCGGCGACGATGTCAATGTCGAACACCATCAGGCTCTTGCCGAGCTTCAGGATGCGGCAATGGCCATCGATCGGCCCGGCTTCGGCCTTGCGCACGAAGTTGATGTTGAGGTTGGTGGTGACCGAGAGCGCATCCGGCCCGGCATGGCTGAGCACGCAGACATAGCCGCCAATGTCGGCCAGCGTGAACAGGGCAGGGCCGGACACCGTGCCGCCGGGACGCAAATGCCGTTCACCGGCATTGAGCCGTACGATGCAGCCGCCTGGAAACACGTCGATCGCCTCGTAGGCGGCGGCACTCTCGTTGAGTTGGGGAAAGACGGTTTCCATTAACAAATTGATCTGCGTTGCGGTCAGCACCGGCTTGAGGTTGGTCTGGGCGGGCATATCGGTCTCTCGTTCTGCGCCAAGCCTGTATGGGCGCAGCCGGGTGTTTCTGGCAACATATACATCATGCTGGCGCAAGCGATGGGTGTTGGACGAAACCCGATCCGATATTAGATACTCTGCCGGCACCACCGGAATCGCGGAGACCTTAGCCATGGCCGAAATCCTTGCCATCAAGCCTGCTGCCGCCGACGAGGGCCCGGTCACGACAAGACGGGAGAAGGGCGTGCTGCGCCTGACGCTCGCCAATCCACCCGCCAATGCCCTGTCGCTTTCGGTGATGGCGGCGCTCGTGGCGGAGTTGGAACGCGCCAAGGCGGACAAGGCCGTTCGCGTTATTGTGCTGTCGGCGGCCGGCAAGGTGTTCTGCGCCGGTCACGACCTCAAGGAAATGACCGCGCGGCGTGCCGATGCCGATCGCGGCAAGGCCTTCTTCGAAGAGACCTTTGCCGCTTGCGCCATGCTGATGCAGACGATCGTGCGCCATCCCTTGCCTGTCATCGCCGAGGTGGACGGCCTGGCGACAGCCGCCGGCCTGCAATTGGTCGCCAGCTGCGACCTGGCGATCGCCTCGCATGAGGCGACCTTCTGCACGCCTGGCGTCAACATCGGCCTGTTCTGCTCGACGCCGATGGTTGCGCTGTCGCGCAACGTCTCGCGCAAGCAGGCGATGGAGATGCTCTTGACCGGCGAGACGATCGACGCCGCGACCGCCAAGGAATTCGGCCTCGTGAACCGCGTCGTGCCGCGCGAGTACCTGAATCAGATTGTCACCAAATACGCGCAAGCCATTGCTTCCAAATCCTCTTTGGTGATCAAGACCGGCAAGGAAGCTTTTTACGCGCAGGCCGAGATGGGCTTGGCCGATGCCTATGCCTATACCGGCCGCGTCATGGTCGAGAACATGCTGGCGCGGGACGCGGAAGAGGGCATCGGCGCTTTCATCGGCAAGCGCAAGCCGGAATGGACGGACGAATAGGATCATGGAACCGCGCATTTCCATCATCACCATCGCCACCGAAGATCTGGATCGCGCCGTGCGCTTCTACGAGGCGATGGGTCTGAAGCGCCACGCGGGGATCACCGACGGTGTCGCCTTCTTCCAGATGGGCGGCGCGATCCTCGGCCTGTTCCCGCGCCCCAGCGCCGAGGAGGACTCCGGTATCACCTTCGCCCAGGCGCCCTCGGCCGTCTATCTCGCCTACAACACCCGCTCCGATGCCGAGGTCGACGAAGTGCTGGCGCAGGCGGAAAAGGCCGGCGGGCGCATCATCAAGCCGGCCGGCCGCGCCTTCTGGGGCGGCTGGTATGGGTACTTCGCCGATGCCGACGGGCATGTTTGGGAGGTGGCTCATAACCCGGCCTTTCCGATCGCGGACGACGGCACGATTTCGCTGCCTGATTGATGGCCTACCGCAAGCAACTGACACGGCTCAAGGCACCGTACCTCAAACGGATTTTGCTCGACCGGGAGCGGGTTACGGACTGGGAAAAGTATCCGTGGAACCTGCCGCTGTTTCGCGGCCACGCGTTCGAGCTGGAATTGACCACGCCCATCACCATCATCGTCGGCGAGAACGGCACCGGTAAATCCACGCTGCTCGAGGCGATTGGGGCGCTGGCCGGCTATGACGAAGCGGGCGGCGGCAAGGGTTACCGGCCCGTCGACCATTCCGTCGCCATCGACAAGAGTGGTGCTGCGCTGGCAAACACCTTCCGTGGGCACTGGTTGCCAAAAGTCACTGCCGGCTGGTTCTTTCGCGCCGAATCCTTCTACTCGGTGGCCCGCTACCTCGACCAGGCAGCGCTGGAAGATCCGTTCAAGCCACCGCCGCCGGATTTCCTGTCCTGGTCGCATGGAGAAGGCTTCATCCGCTTCTTCGAGGAGCGCTGCCGCAGGCAAGGCATCTATATTCTCGACGAGCCCGAGAGCGCGCTTTCGCCGACGCGCCAGATCGAATTGCTGAAGATGCTGCGGCGCATGGACCAATCGGGCACCGCGCAGGTGATCATGGCGACCCATTCGCCGCTGTTGATGGCCTGTCCCGGCGCGCAACTGTTCCGCATCAGCCGCTTTGGGCTCGAGCCTGCCGACTTTCGTGACACGGACCACTTCCGCATGCTGCGCGATTTCAGCAATGACCCGGATGGTTTTCTCGCCGAGGCGTTGTATGAGGACGAGACATGAATCACGATAGCTACGACAACACCTATATCGGTGGCATCCTCAATTCGGTGAAGTCGATCGCCATGGTCGGGGCGTCGGCCAATGATGTCAGGCCGAGCTATTTCGTCCTGAAATACCTGCTGGCCAAGGGGTTTTCGGTGTTCCCGATCAATCCTGGCCAGGCCGGCAAGGAAATCCTCGGCCGAATGACCTATGCCAGGCTGGCCGACATACCAGAGCCGATCGACATGGTCGATATTTTCCGCAATGCCGCGGCGGTCCCCGGCATCGTCGACGAGGTGTTGCAACTCGATCCCTTGCCGAAAGTCATCTGGATGCAGCTTGCCGTGCGCCATGACGAGGCAGCCGCCCGTGCCGAAGCGGCCGGCATCAAGGTGGTGATGAACCGCTGCCCCAAGATCGAGTATGGCAAGCTCTCCGGCGAGATCGGCTGGACCGGCGTCAATTCCGGCGTGCTGTCGTCCAAGAAGCCGCTGATGCGCCAGGGTTTTCAGAGTTTCGGCGTGCGCCAGAAATAGGCGCGGCGCAGAGGCGCAAAAAATTATTCCGCGGAACGCCGCATTATCCTGCGGTGTGATCGAAGGATCGGCGCCGAAAGGTATTTTCTTCTTTGCATTCGCACGTCGCCTTCGCCAAGAATGCGCGGCCAATTTAGGAAGTTCACAGGGAGGTTTCAGTGACCCGTTCGCCAGGTTTCAACACGCTCGCCGTCCATGCCGGCGCCAAGCCCGATCCGGCCACCGGCGCGCGCGCCACGCCGATCTACCAGACGACCTCCTTTGTTTTCGATGACGCCGACCACGCCGCTTCGCTGTTCGGGCTAAAAGCTTTCGGCAACATCTACACCCGCATCATGAACCCGACCCAGGCAGTGCTCGAAGAACGCGTCGCGGCCCTCGAGGGCGGCACGGCCGCCCTTGCGGTCGCTTCCGGCCATGCCGCGCAGGTCATCGTGTTCCACAATCTGATGCAGCCCGGTGACAATTTCGTCGCCGCCAACAAGCTTTACGGTGGTTCGATCAACCAGTTCGGCCATGCCTTCAAGAATTATGGCTGGGAGGTGCGCTGGGCCGAAACCAACGACATCTCGACCTTCGAGAGCCAGATCGACGACAGGACGAAGGCGATCTTCATCGAGAGCCTGGCCAATCCGGGCGGCACCTTCGTCGATATCGAGAAGATCGGCGACATCGCCCGCAAGCACGGCCTGCCGCTGATCGTCGACAACACGCTGGCCTCGCCCTATCTGATCCGGCCGATCGAGCATGGCGCCGACATCGTCGTCCACTCGCTGACCAAGTTCATGGGCGGCCACGGCAATTCGATTGGCGGCGTCATTGTCGACGGCGGCACCTTCGACTGGTCGAAGTCGGGCAAATACCCGATGCTGTCGGAACCGCGCCCCGAATATGGCGGCCTCGTGCTGCACGAGACCTTCGGCAATTTCGCTTTTGCCATCGCCGCGCGCGTGCTCGGTCTGCGCGATCTCGGCCCGGCGATCTCGCCGTTCAATGCCTTCCTTATCCTGACCGGCCTCGAGACCTTGCCGCTGCGCATGCAGCGTCATTGCGACAATGCGATCACGGTCGCCGGCTGGCTGTCCAACCACCCCAAGGTCGCCTGGGTGAATTATCCCGGCCTGCCCAGCGACAAGAACAACGCGCTGCAGAAGAAATATTCGCCGCTGGGCTCCGGCGCCGTGTTCACCTTCGGCCTCAAGGGCGGCTACGAGGCGGGCATCAAATTCGTCGAGGCACTCGAACTGTTCTCGCACCTGGCCAATGTCGGCGACACCAAGTCGCTGGTCATCCACCCGGCATCGACCACGCACCGCCAGCTTTCCGACGAACAGAAGGTCAAGGCTGGTGCCGGACCCGACACGGTGCGGCTGTCCATCGGCATCGAGGATGTCACCGACATCGTCGCCGACCTCGAACAGGCGCTCGCCAAGGTCTGACCTGATATGACCGCGTTTCTTTCCGTCGACACCAAAGTCGTCGAACCCGAATCCGGCGCGCCGGCGCCGGATCGCCTGATCTCGGGCGATCCGAAATTCCGCACCTGGAATGTCGAGGAGCGCGACGGCGGCCTCTATGCCGGCATCTGGGAATCGACCCCGGGCAAGTGGCGCATCGTCTATGAAGAATGGGAGTTCTGCCACATTCTCTCAGGTGTTTCGGTAATCGCCGAAGAGGGCGGCGAAGCGCGCACCGTCAAAGCCGGTGACAGCTTCGTGCTGCGGCCGGGCTTCAAGGGAAGCTGGGAAGTGCTTGAAACGACTCGCAAGGAGTATGTGACCAAGCTTTGAAGCTTGATCACATATCGAGAATCCGATCGGATTTCCCGGCAGCTCGCTAGCTAGAAATCGACGGCAAGTCGCTCCAGCCCATGGAAGTGGTAAGTGTCGCGGAAGCGTGGCTGTTCGGCGAGATGCAGTTGCGGGTGCCGCTCGAACAAGGTCCTCAGCGAAACCTGCAGTTCGAGGCGGGCCAGCGGCGCACCGATGCAGAAATGGATACCGGCGCCGAATGATACATTCTTCTGGTCGGTGCGCTCCGGCCGGAAGGCCCGCGGTTCGGCGAAGGCGTGCGGATCGTGATTGGCCATGCCAAGCAGAAGTCCGATCGTCTGGCCCGGCCGCACGACGATGCCGGGCGCGATTTCGATTTCGTCGTAGGCATAGCGCATGAACATGTGCAGCGGCGCGTCGAAACGAAGGCATTCCTCGACCGTTGCTGCCGTCACTTCGGGCGAGGTAAAGAAGCGGCGCGGGTCGCCGCCTTGTGCCAGGATGGAGTGGATGGCATTGCCGGTCTGGTGCACGGTTGCTTCGTGGCCGGCGTTGAGCAGCAGGATGGCCGAGGAGACCAGCTCGTCCTCTGACAGTTTCTGGTCGTCCTCCTGGGCCGAGATCAGCAGCGACAGCAGGTCATCGCCCGGCTTCTTGCGCCGTTCGGTCACGTAGCCGCGCAGGAAATCGGAAAATTCGCCCGCGGCACGGTTGGCCGTCTCCTCGGTCTCACGGGTGCGGCCGTGGATATACATGGCGACCATTTGATGCGACCAGTCGAGCAGTCGCGGCCCCATCTCCACCGGCACGCCAAGCATTTCGGCGATGATGGTGATTGGCAGCGGGGAGGCGAAGGCCGGCAGGAGGTCGACGGCCTTGCCAGGTTCGAAACGATCGATCAATTCGTTGGCGAGCGCCTCGACGCGCGGCCGTAACCGTTCGACCTGACGGGAGACGAAAGCCCGGTTGACCAGTGTTCTCAGCCGCGTATGGACCGGTGGCTCCAGCTCGAGCATCGAATTGGCTTCGATGCCGTCGAATGCCTTGAGATGGGTCCTGTCTTGTCCGACACCGCGGCTGTCGGGGATGCCGGCCGGGTTCTGGCGGCCGAAACGGCGGTCGCGCAACAGCCGGTTGACGTCGCCGAAGCCGCCAAAGCACCAGAAGCCGAACTCTTCCCAGAAAAACGCATTCGAGGCTTCGTGCAGGAAGCCGTAGGCCTCGTAAGGGTTCAGGAAGAAAGCCGGTTCGCGCGGGTCGAGTCTGAGCTGGCGAGTGGCTGGATCAAAGGCCAGATAGGAGAGCGTCGATTTGGTCATGCCAGACCCATAGCGCGGCTTGCCAGCCCGGTTCCAGACCGTATGTTGCGTCCGACAGCCCGATGCATTGAGCCAGGCAGTAGGGTTGCGGAAGGTCTGAACGGATGAATGTGATCGTTGTCGGCGCGGGTATCGCCGGTCTGTCCACGGCGTGGTCGCTGGTCAAGGCGGGCCACGCCGTGTCGGTTGTCGAGCAGGGGCCGATCCCCAATCCGCTGGCGGCATCGGGCGACCATCACCGCATCATCCGCCGCGCCTACCGCGCTGGAACCGGCTATGGGCTGCTGATCACCGAAGCCTACGAGGCCTGGGACGAGATGTGGGCCGATCTCGGCGAGAACCACCTCGACGCGCGGGGCTTCGTCTGCGTTTCGCGCGAGCCCGGCGACGAGGCCGAGGAATACCGCGAGGGCCTGGAAGAGGGAAAATTCCCTTTCGAATTGCTGGGACCGGAGGCAGCCGTCGAGCGCTGGCCGTTCCTTGAGGCCGGCTCGTTCCGCTACGCCTATTTTTCGCCCGAGGGCGGCGCGCTGCATTGCCGCAAAATAGCGGCCGGGCTGGCCAAATGGCTGCGTGCCAATGGAGCCAACGTCTACGAGCACAGCAAGGTGACGGAGATCGATGCCGAGGCCGGCCATATCGTGCTCGAATCCGGCGAGACGATGCAGGCCGACCGCATCGTCGTTGCCGCTGGCGCCTGGGTGCTGAAACTATTCCCCGAACTCGGCGGCGAATTGAAGACCTTTCGCACCGCGCTCGCCTATGTCGAGCCGCCGGCCGATCTCAAGGCCGCTTGGGAGGCGGCGCCCGTCATTCTCGATGTCGGCGGCACGACCGACGGCTATATGATCCCGCTTACGCGGGGCGCCGGCATGAAATTCGGCTCGGGCCTGCACAAGGTGCCGACCAGCGACGCCGACTGGAACCGCGAGCCGGTGCCCGGCGAGGGCGAGGCGATCCGCAACCTGTTTTCGCCGCCGATCGCCCGCATCGAGGAGTACAAGGTGACCGAAGTGGTCACCTGCGCCTACACGTTCACCGATGACGAGAAATTCCTGGCGCATGAGACCGGCAAGTGCCTGGTCGTCTCGGCGTGCTCGGGTCACGGCTACAAGTTCGGCGCGGCGGTCGGGCGTCGTGTGGCCAAAACCATTGGCGATGGCGATGTCGTCGGTCTTAAGGCCTGGCTGCGGGCCGAGGTGGCCTAAGCCTAGTCCTGGCAGTGCCTTGGAATATGCACCCGCCGCCAGCCGGATGAGCCTTCGCGCACCAGCACGCGGCGCGGGACGGTCTGGTACGCGGCGGGAATATCGATGACGCGCCTTTGCTCGGGCCGCACCAGCACCTCCTCGGCGATGCTGTCATATTGCGCCGGAATGACGACGCGCCGCGTGCGCTCGGGCTGGATCACCACCGTCTCGGCGACGCGTTCAAAGCGTGCCTTGTGCCAAACCTTGCACAACACGCGGCGGCCATGGATGACGCGCCATTCCCAGGAATAGCCGCCGCCATCGACCCTGACGGTGTGATAGACGGTCCTGGTGGCCGCAGGCACCACCTCATACCGAACCTGGGCCGGCACAGTCATCACCACTCGCTCGCGCGTGCCATAGATCGGCGGATCATAGTCGACGATCTGCTGGCCGGGAGGGCTGACCATGACGTCTTCGTAGACGGTGTCGTAAACGGCCGGTGTGTGGACGGGCTCGTAGCATTCGACGGCGCGACCACCGGCCGCCGTTTGCGAAATCGAGCCGAGCATGGTCATCCCTGCAATGGTGAAGCATGCGGTTTTCCCGGACATGGCACTCCCCGTCTGAACTGTAGGCACAAGTTCAACGTTGAATTGTAGGGGAAGCCGTTGCGGAGAAAAGCGGTTTTGGCGCATTTCGTTAAGTGACGAGGTTAAGAAACTGCTACCCTGGCGGGGCCGGTCGGTATTTGAGGTCGGCGTGGCATCAGCTGCTGCTAATTCTTGCCCGGAAGCTTGATTCGACTTACCCAGATGGCTAGGACGGGTCGGCCTTGCACAAGGATGAGCCGGCATCCTATTTACATCTTAACGATCCAGAACCGATTCTGCCCGAGCTGCCAGCCTGTCCGGCGCCGGAATCCCACCGCGAGACAAGAGATAACTGATGAAGAATCCCGTCGAAACCTACATGAACCTCGTTCCGATGGTGGTCGAACAGACCAATCGCGGCGAGCGGGCCTACGACATTTTCTCGCGCCTCCTCAAGGAGCGCATCATTTTCATCACCGGTCCGGTCGAGGACGGCATGGCGACGCTGGTCTGCGCGCAGCTCCTGTTCCTCGAAGCGGAGAACCCGAAGAAGGAAATCAACCTCTACATCAATTCGCCGGGCGGCGTCGTCACCTCGGGCATGGCGATCTACGACACCATGCAGTTCATCAAACCGGCCGTGTCGACGCTGTGCATCGGCCAGGCGGCCTCGATGGGCTCGCTGCTGCTGACCGCCGGCCACAAGGACATGCGTTTCGCCACGCCCAACGCCCGTATTATGGTTCACCAGCCGTCCGGCGGCTTCCAGGGGCAGGCGTCCGATATCGAGCGTCACGCCCAGGACATCATCAAGCTGAAGCGTCGCCTCAACGAGGTCTATGTCAAGCACACCGGCAAGAGCTATGAGGACATCGAGAAGACGCTCGACCGCGACCATTTCATGACCGCCGACGAGGCCAAGGATTTTGGCCTGATCGACAAGGTCATTTCGTCGCGCGAGGCGGCCGAGGGAGCGTTGGCATAAAGGCTAGTTGGCAGTTGGATGGCACCATCACGCGCTTTTGGCGTGTCTTGCGTCATTTCGGCCACAATTGGCTGTTCCCTCGGAGGTCGGGATTGCCTACGTTAAGGCTATGTTGATTTTCGACGGCTTAGCTTTGCGTGGGGAAGCTGCGAATCATTGCCACGTTTTCTGATTTGTGTTTCGTACGGAATACGTTGCGGGAGCCGGAAGACTGGCGGCGGCGGATTCCCGCGATAAATAGAGTATGCGCCCTTTCAGCCAGACCATCGGCGGGCGGCCATGAAAGGACATGAAAATGAGCAAGGTCGGCAACAACAGCGGTGATTCCAAGAACACGCTTTATTGCTCGTTTTGCGGCAAGAGCCAGCACGAGGTGCGCAAGCTGATCGCCGGTCCGACGGTGTTCATCTGCGACGAGTGCGTCGAGCTGTGCATGGATATCATCCGCGAGGAGAACAAGACCTCGATGGTGAAGTCGCGCGAGGGCGTGCCGACCCCGCAGGAGATCCTCAAGGTTCTCGACGACTATGTCATCGGCCAGCCCTACGCCAAGCGCGTGCTGTCGGTGGCCGTCCACAACCACTACAAGCGCCTCGCGCACGCCGGCAAGAACAACGATGTCGAGCTGGCCAAGTCCAACATCCTGCTGATCGGCCCGACCGGCTGCGGCAAGACGCTGCTGGCACAGACGCTGGCCCGCATCATCGACGTACCCTTCACCATGGCCGACGCCACGACGCTGACCGAGGCCGGTTACGTCGGCGAGGACGTCGAGAACATCATCCTGAAGCTGTTGCAGTCGGCCGACTACAATGTCGAGCGCGCCCAGCGCGGCATCGTCTACATCGACGAGATCGACAAGATTTCACGCAAGTCCGACAATCCCTCGATCACCCGCGACGTGTCGGGCGAGGGCGTTCAGCAGGCGCTGCTCAAGATCATGGAAGGCACGGTCGCCTCCGTGCCGCCGCAGGGCGGCCGCAAGCACCCGCAGCAGGAGTTCCTGCAGGTCGACACCGCCAACATCCTGTTCATCTGCGGCGGCGCCTTCGCCGGGCTGGACAAGATCATTTCGGATCGCGGCAGGAAAACCTCGATCGGCTTCGGAGCTGTCGTCGCCTCGCCGGAGGATCGCCGCACGGGTGATGTTTTCCGCCTGGTCGAGCCCGAGGATCTGTTGAAGTTCGGCCTCATTCCGGAGTTTGTCGGCCGTCTGCCGGTTCTGGCGACGCTGGAGGATCTCGACGAGCCGGCACTGATCCAGATCCTGACCGAGCCGAAGAATGCGCTGGTCAAGCAGTACCAGCGCCTGTTCGAGATGGAAAATGTCGATCTGACCTTCCACGAGAACGCGCTTTCGGCGATCGCCAAGCGCGCCATCGAGCGCAAGACCGGCGCGCGCGGCCTGCGTTCGATCATGGAAGCGATCCTGCTCGACACGATGTTCGAACTGCCCGCGCTCGAAGGCGTGCGCGAGGTTGTGATTTCGGAAGAGGTGGTGACCGGCAGTGCCCGGCCGCTCTACATCTATTCCGAACAGAAGGAAAAGAAGGGCAATGTCAGCGCCTGATATGGCACTTGGCCCTATATTTTTATGGAACGGCGCCCCTGCGGCGCCGTTTTGCTGTGAGGAACCGGCACAGCGTCGCGATGGAGTGGATTGGGGACGATGTTAACTCTTGATCTTTGCCCTGCCTGCCTCCACCTAACACGAGAAGGCCGAGGTGCCCGATTTCTGTGCTGTAAAACTCCCGTCATAAACGGTGGTAGGCGGAACGATCCCCGGTCGTTAATATGAGATTCGCGGTTGGCCTGATGGTGGCCGCGACATGAAAGGTTGGACAATGGCCAAAATATCCAAGGCTCCCAGCGACGGCGTCTTCGCGGTCCTCCCACTGCGCGACATCGTGGTGTTCCCGCATATGATCGTTCCGCTCTTCGTCGGGCGCGAAAAGTCGATCAAGGCGCTGGAAGAGGTGATGGGTCAGGAAAAGCAGATCCTGCTTGCCACCCAGATGAATGCCGCCGATGACGATCCCGAGCCCGATGCGATCTTCGACATCGGCACGCTCGCCAATGTGCTGCAATTGCTGAAGCTGCCCGACGGCACCGTCAAGGTTCTGGTCGAAGGCGCCTCGCGTGCGAAAATCGTCTCCTTCACCGACCGTCCCGACTTCCACGAGGCCAAGGCCACGGCGCTGGTCGAACCGGAAGAGGAGGAGGTCGAGGTCGAGGCTCTGGCCCGCTCGGTCGTCACTGACTTCGAGAACTACGTCAAGCTGAACAAGAAGATCTCGCCCGAAGTGGTGGGTGCCGCTAGCCAGATAGACGACTATTCCAAGCTCGCCGACACGGTTGCCTCGCATCTTGCCATCAAGATCCCTGAAAAGCAGGAAATGCTGGCCACGCTTTCCGTCAAGGAGCGGCTGGAAAAGGCGATGGGCTTCATGGAAGCCGAAATCTCCGTCCTGCAGGTGGAGAAGCGCATCCGCTCGCGCGTCAAGCGCCAGATGGAGAAGACGCAGCGCGAATACTACCTCAACGAGCAGATGAAGGCGATCCAGAAGGAGCTCGGCGAGGGCGAGGACGGCCGCGACGAGGCCGCCGAGATCGAGGCTCGCATCAAGAAGACCAAGCTCTCCAAGGAGGCCCGCGAAAAGGCGGATGCCGAATTGAAGAAGCTCAGGACGATGTCGCCGATGTCGGCCGAATCGACTGTCGTGCGCAACTATCTCGATTGGCTGCTGTCGATCCCGTGGGGCAAGAACTCCAAGGTCAAGCAGGACCTGGCCTACGCGCAGAACGTGCTCGACACCGATCACTTCGGCCTCGACAAGGTCAAGGACCGCATCGTCGAGTACCTTGCCGTGCAAAGCCGCCAGAAGAAGCTGAAGGGGCCGATCCTGTGCCTCGTCGGCCCTCCCGGCGTCGGCAAGACCTCGCTCGGCAAGTCGATCGCCAAGGCGACCGGTCGCGAATTCATCCGCATGGCGCTTGGCGGCGTGCGTGACGAGGCCGAGATCCGTGGCCACCGGCGCACCTATATCGGCTCGATGCCCGGCAAGGTCATCCAGTCGATGAAGAAGGCCAAGAAGTCCAACCCGCTCTTCCTGCTCGACGAGATCGACAAGATGGGCCAGGACTTCCGTGGCGATCCGTCGTCCGCGCTGCTCGAGGTGCTCGACCCCGAACAGAACTCGACGTTCATGGACCACTACCTCGAGGTCGAATACGACCTGTCGAGCGTAATGTTCGTGACGACGGCGAACACGCTGAACATCCCTGCGCCCCTGATGGACCGCATGGAGATCATCCGTATCGCCGGCTACACCGAGGACGAGAAGATCGAAATCGCCAAGCGGCACCTGATGCCGAAGGTGATCCGCGATCACGCGCTGCAGCCAAAGGAGTTCTCCGTCGGCGAGGACGCGATCCGCGCCATCATCCAGACCTACACCCGTGAAGCGGGCGTCAGAAGCCTGGAGCGCGAGCTGATGAAGCTTGGGCGCAAGGCGGTGACCGAGATCCTGAAGACAAAGAAGAAGACGGTGAGCATCACGGCGGCGAACCTCGCCGACTATCTCGGTGTTCAGCGCTACCGCTTCGGCCAGGTCGAGGCTGACGATCAGGTCGGTGTCGTCACCGGCCTTGCCTGGACGGAAGTCGGCGGCGAGCTGCTGACGGTCGAAGGCGTCATGATGCCCGGCAAGGGCCGCATGACGGTGACCGGCAATCTGCGCGACGTCATGAAGGAATCGATCTCGGCGGCGGCCTCCTATGTCCGCTCGCGCGCCATCGATTTCGGCATCGAGCCGCCGCTGTTCGACAAGCGCGACATCCACGTGCACTTGCCGGAAGGCGCCACGCCGAAGGACGGTCCGTCGGCTGGTGCCGCCATGGCCACGGCCATCGTGTCGGTGCTGACGGGTATTCCGGTGCGGGCGGATGTGGCGATGACTGGCGAGATAACGCTTCGCGGCCGCATCTTGCCGATCGGCGGCCTCAAGGAGAAGCTGCTCGCCGCACTGCGCGGCGGCATCAAGAAGGTGCTGATCCCGGAAGACAACGCCAAGGATCTGGCGGAGATCCCGGACAACGTGAAGAACGGCATGGAAATCATTCCGGTCTCACGCGTCGGTGAGGTGTTGCGCCACGCGCTGGTGCGGATGCCGGAGCCGATCGAATGGGTCGAACCGGTCAATCCGCCGGCTTCCACGGATACGAGCGATGACGCTGGAAAGTCGCTTGCGCATTAGTTTTTTCTAAGGTTGCAGCGCACAAACAGAAAGCCGGGCCTCGCGCCCGGCTTTTTCATGTGAAAAACCCCGGAATTCCGGGCTTTTTCCGCTATTTTCCTGCCTTTTCGACTTGGTTGCGGGAACGCTTCTTTCTAAAGTCCGTTTCCTGCCGGATGAGTCGTGAGTTCCGGTGTTCTCATGGAAGGGAATTTTTATGAACAAGAACGAACTGGTGTCCGCTGTCGCCGACGCCGCGAGCATTTCGAAGGGTGACGCGCAGTCTGCGGTCGATGCAGTGTTTTCTGTCATCTCCGGCGAACTGAAGAAGGGCGGCGATGTCCGGCTTGTCGGCTTTGGCAATTTCACCGTGTCAAAGCGCGCCGCATCCACCGGCCGCAACCCGCAGACCGGCGCCGAAGTGAAGATCCCGGCGCGCACCGTGCCGAAGTTCTCGGCCGGCAAAGGTCTCAAGGACGCCGTCAACTAAGCGCGTTTTTATTTTTGAAAAAACCAGAAAAGCCGGGCTTGCCCGGCTTTTCTTTTTTCGGCGTATTGGGCCGGACGGTAGCTCTTCAAGCTGTCGGGGCGTCGGCGCCCATGAGGCCTTCGTTCTTGAGGTCGGCCCAGAGCGCTGCAGGGAGTTTCGCGTCCAGCAGCGAGCGGTTGCTCTCGACCTCTTCAGGCCGCTGACCGCCGGGGATGACCGAAACCACCGACGGGTGCAACAGCGGGAACTGCAGGGCGGCTTCGATCAACCTGACCCCATGGCGCTTGCAGACGGCCTCGATGCGCGCCACGCGATCGAGCACTTCCTGCGGCGCCTCGGAATAATTGTAGTAAGCGCCGGACTTCGGTCCGGTGGCCAGGATGCCGGAATTGTACGGGCCGCCGAGAACGATGCCGATGCCGCGTTTCTGGCAAAGCGGCAGGAACGATGTCAGCGCCTCCTGTTCCAGCAGCGTATAGCGCCCGGCAAGCAGGAACAGGTCGAAATCGCCGCGCTCGGCCAGGGTCTGGGCCACCTGCCATTCGTTGATGCCGCCGCCGAACGCCTTGATGACGCGCTGGTCGCGCAAGGCGAGCAGGCCATAATAGCCCGAGCGCATGAACTCCTCGATGCGCCGGTCGGACGCCTCTTTGCTGCCGTGGGTGAAGATATCGACATCGTGTACGAACAGGATGTCGATGCGGTCGACGCCAAGCCGCTCCAGCGAGGCCTCGAACGAGCGCATGACACCGTCATAGCTGTAATCGTAGACCTCCTTGCGCGACGGCGTGTCGAAGAACTTGCCGATGCCGGTGCGCTCTTCTGGCGGGCAGGCGCGCATGATGCGGCCGACCTTGCTCGACAGCACGTAGTCGTCGCGCTTCCTGGATCGCAGGAACGGATTGAGGCGCGTTTCCGATAGGCCGAGCCCATAGAGGGGCGCGGTGTCATAATAGCGGCAGCCGGTCGCCCAGGCGGCCTCCAGCGTCGCATTGGCATCCTCGTCGGAGACGGCGCGGTAAAGATTGCCGAGCGGCGCTGTACCGAAACCCAGCTCCGTGAAGGTGATGCCGCCATTGCCGATGCGGTCGAAATGCCGTGACTTCATATCTTGAAATTTTCCCGGATTGATTTGTCTGACATGACACTATCACGCTTGTGGCTTGGCAAAAGCGCCGCTGAGCGTTGGACACGCATTTTCCCGGTTGCTAGCATGAACGAAATCAAGCTGTTCCGGGGAAAAGCGTGATCAGGAATTGCCAATCCAATTCGATTGCCGGCGCGCAGGCGCGGCCGTGAGCAATTCCAGCTCGGAGATGTTCAAGACCGCGCTCGACGAGCTTGGCGCGGTGCTGGCGCGCGTCGACGGTGATCGGATCGACGCCGCCTGTGGGATGCTGGTCGGTGCCAGACAGATCGTCGTCTATGGCTGCGGCCGCGAGGCCCTGCAGGTGAAGGGCTTTGCCATGCGGCTTTATCATCTGGGCCTGCCGGTTTCGGTCGTCGGCGACATGACCACCCCGCCTGTAGGGCAGGGCGATGTCCTGCTTGTCAGTTCCGGACCCGGCGAAACCTCGACCGTACTCACCCTGATGCGCATCGCGCGCGAGGCAGGCGCCACCGTGCTGCTCCTGACCGCCCAGGCAGGCGGCAGCGCCGCAGGGCTGGCCGATTTGACGCTGCTGATCCCGGCGCAGACCATGGCCGACGACCAGGGGCCGCAAAAGACGTCGGTGCTGCCGATGGGCTCGGTGTTCGAGGGCGCGTTGTTCGTGCTGTTCGAGATCATGGTGCTGAAACTCAGGGAGATGACCGCGGCGTCGCCGGAAGCCATGCGCGCCCGCCACACCAACATGGAATAGATCATGCGCTATGAACTGATGCTGCCGCACCAGATCCGAAAGGCAATCGCCCAGAATTGGCCGGTCGCGCTGCCGCTCGGCGTGCTGGAATACCATGGCGAGCACATGGCCGTCGGCATGGATACGCTGGCAGTCGTCAAGACGCTGGAGCTGTTCGAAAAAGAGAGCGATGTCGTCATCCTGCCGCCCTTCTACTATGGCGCGGCGAGCTATGCCGTGGCACCGCCGGAAGGCAGCGGCTCCGTCCAGGTCGGCGGCAATCAACTGGCGCCATTCGGCGAGGCGCTGTTCTACAGCCTGCTGCGCATTGGGTTTCGCAACATCCACGCCATCATTCATCACCAGACCGAGAATTTCGCTGCCGGCATGCCGACGGATCTCGCCTTCAAGACAGCAGGCAGACAGGCGATCTTCCGCTTCCTCGAGAAGCAGCGTGGCGAGGGCTGGTGGGGTTCAGAGACGATGGCCGACTATTATGCCGGACATGCCGAGGGCGAAAACTTCTTCAACTGGGTGCAGGTGCACCCGCTGATGCCGGCCGCCATGAACGGCAAATATCCGTTCGACCACGCCGGCATCGGCGAGACATCGCTGATGCTGGCGCTATGCCCGGAAGCGGTGGACGCCGCGCATTTTGCGGACAACAAAAGCTGGTATACGGCGACTGCGGCGGAAGCCTCGGCAGCACTTGGACAGAAGGGCGTCGCCATGATCATGGATCATCTGCGCGCGATCCTGAAGGCCTAGCGCGGAGAAAAAAGGGCGCCGGTCACTTCACCGCGCCAGCGGTCATGCCCATGATCAGGTAGCGCTCCAGGGCGATGCCGATGACGGCAAGCGGCGCGATCGCGGCCGTGGCAAGCGCCGCCATCGACCACCAGTTGATGCCTTGCGAGCCCGTCTGGCTGGCGACCATGACGGGAATAGTCTTGGCGTCCGTCGAGGTCAAAAGGGCGGCGAAGAAGTACTCGTTCCAGCACAGCACCATCGCCAGGATGAAGGCGGCCACCATGCCCGGCAGCGCGATCGGCATGACAATACGGAAAAAGGCGCCCCAGATCGACAGGCCGTCGACGAGGGCTGCTTCCTCGAGTTCGACGGGGATGGAATTGAACTGGTCGCGCATGATCCAGATGACGATCGGCAGCACCATCAGCGTGTAGAGCAGGATCAGTCCGACGCGGGTATCGAGCAATCCGACTTCACGGTAGAGCACCAGGAAGGGCAGGGCCAGCACCACCGGCGGCAGGATGAGCTGCGACAGGAAGAAGAAGGAGATGTCCTCGTTCTTGAACCAGGCGAAATGGTAGCGGTAGCGGGTCAGGCCATAGGCGGCGAGGCTGCCGATGATGATCGCCAGGCTCGACGCGCCAACCGAGGTGATGACCGAATTCATGAAGCGCTTGAGGAACTCGTCGCGCACGGTCGATGTCTGGAAGATCGAGTCCGGCGACAGGCCAAGCGATCGCCAGCCTTTCCAATCCGGCTGGAAGTCCACGAACGGGATCAGGTGGCCCTGGGTGACATCCACCGCCGTCTTGAAGGATGTGGTGATGGTCCAATAGATCGGAAACAGGCAGATGAAGCCCCAGCAGGCGAGCGCACCATAGATGAAGACGCGGCTGGCGAGGAAGCTCGCCGGCGAGCGGATTTCGGATGCGACGTAGTCGGTGGTCTGAACGCTCATCTCTACCTAATTCACATTGCGCACGAAACGGCTGGCGAACTTCAACAGCCAGGTCACGAACACCACGATGATGACGAGATAGGCCATCGCCAGCATGGTGCCATAGCCAACATTCGAGCGGTCGCGGTATTCGCGGTAGATGAAGCTCGAGACCGAATCGGTGGCGCCGCCCGGACCGCCCGAGGTGACCGTGATGATGATGTCGGCAAGCTTCAGCTTGAAGATGATGCGCAGGATCACCGCCGTCACCGACACCGGCAGCATCAGCGGGAAAGTGACCTGCCAGAAGGTTTGCCAGGCCGTGGCGCCGTCGACACGTGCCGCCTCCAGCACCTCGCGCGACATCGCCTGCAGCCCTGCCAGCAGCATGATCATCATGAACGGGATGAAGGTCCAGGCGTCCAGCAGCATGATCGAGATGCGGGCGGTGATCGGGTTCGAGAAGAAGGCCGGGTCTTCCCAGCCGAGATGGCGCGCCAGCGTGGCTGCCGGTCCAAAGCGGTATTCCATCAGCGACTTGCCGATCATCCACGAGACCGCGACCGGCGACAGCATGAGCGGCATCAGGAACACCACCCGGAAGAACTTGCGAGCCCGGATCTGCGCGTTGAGGAGCAGTGCCAGGCCAAAGGCGATGACATATTCGACCAGCACCGCCAGCACATAGAGCACCATGTTGAACAGGGCGTTGCGGTAGTAGGGGTCGGCGAGCATCTGCCAGAAATTGTCGAGCCCGTTGAACCTGCGGCCGCTGAAGGAGGAGAGGTTCCAATCGGTCAGCGCGATGTAGAAGCCGAACAGGGTCGGGAAGATCACCATCGCAATGGTGAACAAAAGGGCCGGCAGCAGGAACAGCGCGCGCTGGCCGTCCTCGCCGCGTGTCAGAACCTGGCCGATGCCGATCGCCACACCCCACAGCACATAGGCGTAGACCACGGGCCGCCATGTCTCGAAGCCGATCGTATCGACCTCGGTCTTGTAGAGGATCTGCACCACGATCATTGCCAACAGGCCGAGCGTGGCAATCGCCATCAGCGCCCAACCCAGACGCCTGCGGCCCGGCGGGATCAGATCATAGGGGGCGGCGTCTGCCGGCCACCGGGTCGCGGTCGAAGTCTGGTCAGTCACAAATCTCGCCCGTTTGGAAGGGAAGGCTGTGGCCCGGCGTTGCCGCCGGACCACGGTTCACAGGGCAGCCTACATGCCGAGCGAGGCCTTGTAGAGCTTGATCTGCTTGTCGCGGCCAATCTGGTCGGTCAGCTTCTCCCAGGCGGCTGCGATGGCATCGGCGCCTTCCTGCGCCTTCATCTTCCCGGCGAAGGTGTTGGCCAGGATATCCTCGGCGGCGCTGTAATACTGGAAGATGCCGGGGATGCGCGGCTCGATCGCCGCGTTGGGATGATTGTAGCTGTCGCCTTCCGACTTCAGATATGAGGTGATGAACGCCTCGTCGTAGCCGGCCGCCACCCACTCCGGAATGTCGAAGTGCGAATTGCGGTAGGGTTGGAAGCCCGACGGATACATCGCCGTCCAGATCGACAGGTCCTTGCCGCCGAGATGGGCGGCGGCCGACCATGCCGCCTTCTTCTTCTTTTCGTCGCTATCGACGCGGGCCATGACATAGACGCCCCAGCCGAGATAGGCGCAGTTGGGCGAATAGTTCGGGCCGCTGGCGAGCTTCTCCCACTTGCCGGTCTTGGAGTTGTAGACATCGTCGGAGCCCGGCAGGATCGAGAAGCCGGTGACATCGCCGATGACCGAGCTGTCATTGGTCTTGACGTTCGAGCCGACGTCGCCCCACCAGGGGATCATCGAGCCGGTGCCGGCCAGGAACTGCTGGAAGGCGGTGGTGTTCGGGTCGGCATTGATCTGGTCGGCCGGCTCCGACGGCAGGGCGTCGATGACGTCCTGGATGGCGCGTACCCAGGCCGGATTGTTGATGCGTGGCTTCATCGTGTCGGCGTCGAACAGCCAGGCCTTGTCGTCGGGATGCTTGGCGTAGGCGGTGGCACGGCTGCCCAGGAAGTAGAAGCCGAACCCGCCCCAGGGCTTGGGCGCGTCGAGGTAGCCGTAGACATCCTGGCCCTTGAACTTCTTGCCTTTCAGGAACTTGGTCACGGCCTGAACCTCTTGCCAGGTCTTAGGCACGCCCCATTCGCTCGTCGCCCCGCCATCCTTCCACTGCTTGGCGAGGTCGGCATCGGCAAACACGTCGGTGCGGTAGTTGAAATTGTGCGCGTCGCCGTCGATGGTGACCCGGTACTGCTTGCCATCCCACGTGCCGACGGGCGGCTTGAGGTAGTTGACGAGATCGTCGAAGTCGATCTGCTTCTTGACCCAGTCGGGCATCTCCGAAGTCAGGCCTTTGCCGCAGACGTCGCCCTCGAACGGCGCGCCCATCTCGATAATGTCGAAGTCGACGGTGCCGGTGGCGATCGACTGCTGCAGGCGGGCGTTGTAGTCGGCCTGCGCCAGGTCGATCCAGCTGATCTTGGCGCCGGTATAGGTCTCCCATGGCTTCAGGAAACCACGGAACAGCACATTGTGCAGGTTCTGGTTGTTGAGTCCCATGAAGGTGAGCTCGACGCCGGCGAACTCGCCTTCCTTGACATTGGCCTTGGTCGCCTCCAGGCAAAGCTCGCCGACCTTCTGGAAGTCGGCGTCTGTCGGCTGGCCTTTGCCAACCCCGGGGATCTGCAGGATTTTCGAGCGCAGTTCGCTTGCGGCGGAAGCCGGGCGCGTCAGCGCGCCAAGTCCGGCGCCGGATGCGGCGGCGATCGCGGCCATCGAGGCCGCGCCCTTCAATATGTCGCGCCTTGTGGCGCCGGCACGTACCAGTTTGTCGTAAAGACCTACTCGCATGGACTATTTCCTCCCAGAACGTTAGTCGTGAATCGAAAGTGCCAATCGTGCCGGGCGCTGGCCTTTTTAGAAGCGAAATCAGGACCCCGACCTGCGTCGCTTCGCGTTCCGTTTTTTCGGGTAGAGTACCGGCGTTCGGATTGGCGCTCGTCACTATTCTCACAACCAAACGCCGTGTCAACGAGGACGGGTTTTTATCTATAAGAGACCGACTTGCCCTGACCGGTCGCGTTGGTTAGCTTCTGCGCCTACGGCCAGTGGAGCCGATGGGGGAACGATGGCTCAAGTCGCGATCAGCAATGTGGCCAAGGCGTTTGGAACCGTCAAGGTTCTGCACGAAGTCAGCGTCGACATTGCCGATGGCCAGTTCGTCGTGCTTGTCGGCCCGTCCGGTTGCGGAAAGTCCACGCTGCTCAGGATGGTGGCCGGGCTGGAGACCGTCTCCGGCGGCACGATCGCCATCGGTGACCGTGTCGTCAATCACCTGCCGCCCGCAAAACGCGACATCGCCATGGTGTTCCAGAACTATGCGCTCTACCCGCACAAGACGGTCGAGCAGAACATGGCCTTCGCCCTCAAGCTGCGCAAGACCGATCCGGCCGTGGTTGCCGAGCGGGTCAAGCGCGCCGCCGACATCCTCGACCTCAGCCCCTATCTGAAGCGCTACCCGCGCCAGCTTTCCGGCGGCCAGCGTCAGCGCGTCGCCATGGGGCGCGCCATCGTGCGCAATCCGCAGGTATTCCTGTTCGACGAGCCGCTTTCGAATCTCGACGCCAAGCTGCGCGTCCAGATGCGCACCGAGATCAAGGAACTGCACCAGCGGCTGAAGACCACCACCATCTATGTCACCCACGATCAGATCGAAGCCATGACGATGGCCGACAAGATCGTCGTCATGCGCGATGGCCGCATCGAACAGGTCGGCGCGCCGCTGGAGCTTTTCGACCGGCCGGCGAACCTTTTCGTTGCCGGCTTCATCGGCTCGCCGTCGATGAACCTGCTCAAGGGTACCGGGCGCAAGGGCGGCGTCGAGATTGCCGGAACGCTATTCCCGGTCGCTCCGAACAACACCGTCGAGGAAGGGCGCTCCGTCGTCTATGGTGTGCGCCCCGAACATCTCGAAATCCATCCCGAAGGCGTGCCGGCGAAGATTTCCGTGGTCGAGCCGACCGGCTCGGAAACCCTGGTGTTCCTCCGCTTCGGCGACGGCGAGATGGTGGCGCTGTTTCGCGAGCGCCATGACTTCAAGCCCGGCGATACGCTGAAGCTCCGGCCAAGGCTCGACCATATCCATCTGTTCGACGCCGAGACCGGCAAGCGTCTCTGATCTCAAACGCACTCCACGAGGACCATCATGCTCAAAGGGATCGATCCGTTGCTCAATGCCGACGTGCTCCAGGCATTGCGGGCGATGGGGCATGGCGACGACCTGATCATCGCCGACACCAACTTCCCGTCCGATTCGGTGGCGCGCCAGACGGCGCTCGGTCGGGTGCTCCGCATCGATGCGCCGGCGGCGCAAGTGGTCAAGGCGGTGCTGTCGCTCTACCCGCTGGACACCTTCGTCGATGATTCCGCCGCCCGAATGGAGATCGTCGGAAAGCCGGACGAGATCCCAGCCGTGCAGAAGGAAGTGCAGAAAGAGATCGACGCCGCGGAGGGCAAGTTCTGGCCGATGGTGCCGGTCGAGCGTTACGCCTTCTACGAGCGCGCCAAGCAGGCCTATTGCGTCATCCAGACCGGCGAACGCCGCTTCTACGGCTGCTTTGCCTTCCGCAAGGGCGTCGTGCCGCCGGATGCGGAGTAGCGGCATGGCCTCGGGCAAGCCGGTCGTCATCCTCGGTGTGTTTGTCGCCGACACGGCCTACAGGGCCCAGCGCCAGCCGCGCATGGGCGAAACGATCCTTGGCAATTCCTTCAAGCTGGGGCCAGGCGGCAAGGGGTCGAACCAGGCCGTGGCCGCTGGCAAGCTGGGGGCAGATGTCGCGTTCCTGACCCGCCTCGGTGTCGATGCCTTCGCCGACATGGCCAAGCGGACCTGGAAGGATGCCGGCGTGAAGAGCGCCGCCATCGACACGCCGGACAGCTACACCGGTGCCGCCTACATCTTCGTCGAGGAGGGGAGCGGCAACAACGCCATCATCGTCAGCCCCGGCGCTGCCATGCTGATCACGCCCGAGGACATCGAAGCCAATGCCGACCTTATCAGGGGTGCCGGAGTTTTCGTGACGCAGCTCGAACAGCCGATCGATGCCGCGATGCGGGCGTTGGAGATCGCGCGCGGGGCCGGGGTGGCGACCATCCTCAACCCGGCACCGGCGGCAAAGCTACCCGACCGCATCTACACGCTCTGCGACTATCTTACACCGAACGAGACAGAGACGGAGGAGTTGACCGGGCTGAAAGTTTCTTCGGTCGAGGAGGCCCGCGCCGCCGCCGGCAAGCTGCTCGAAAAGGGCGTCGGCACGGTCATCGTCACGCTGGGCGACAAGGGTGCGCTCCTGCACACGAAGGATCGCTCCGAGCATGTTTCCGCCATCAGCGTGGGACCCGTGGTCGAGACCACCGGCGCGGGGGACGCCTTCAACGGTGGCTTGGCCGCAGCACTTTCGCGCGGCGCGGAGCCGCTGGAGGCGGTGCGCTTCGCCTGCGCCGTGGCCGGCATTTCGGTGACCCGTCCAGGCACGGCACCGTCTATGCCGACATTGCAGGAGGTCGAGGCGTTGCTGGCCGAGCGCCGCTGAGGCTGCTCAGGGCTCGCGGTGCCCCGGAGCCCAGCCCGTTCTGGCCTCCGGGTCAGTGGGCGTTGAGAAGCTACTGCATGACGTAGCAGCGCTTTCCCTGGTCGGGAGCGGGATCGCCGAATGCATCGTTGTCGCATTGGACGCCATTGCGGAACACGTCCTGCGTGAACCGGCCGCGGGCGCCATACCTGACCACCTTGCGGCCATAGAAATCGCAGAATTCGCCTTCCTCGGCGCAGACCGCCCACTTCTCGCGGCGTGGCTGATCGTAGTCGTCGTTCGACTCGTCAAGGTCGCGCTTCACGATGAAGCAGAACTTTTCCTTGCCCGGCGCGGGATCGCCGAAAACGCGGTTCGAACAGGGTACCGCGTTGCGCTCGATGTAACGCGAGGTCGTGCGGCCCCTGGCGCCGTAGACGACCTCGGCGGGATAGGGCAGGCGGCAGATCTCACCCTCGCGAGCGCATCGCTGCAGCCGGTCGGCCGACGCGGCGGCGGGAAAAAGGACGGATGCGGCCGTCGTCGCGCCACCCAGGCAAATCAGCGTGAATATCGTGCGCGTGGAAATGTTCGGTGCAATTGACATTACGTCCTCCATGCCATTCCGGCAGCATACTGCAATGTGGCTGCCTGCGGCATGAATCGAGCGTTGTGGGCGATTGCGCAAGCAGATTCGCAACGACCAAGTCGTCCGCTGTCCGCAGGGCCGCTTCGTCCGTTGCTTGGCGACCCACAGGAATCGCGTCGTGGATTCCAAGGCATCGCTCATGCAAGAGTGATTTTGGAGCCAAGAAGAGCCGGGCCGAAGAAGGCCTTCAGCACGCTGTTCCTGGAGAGATCCTTGACAATTTTGTCGGCATTTCCCCGGAGCCAAGGATCATCATCCTTGAGGGGAAATGGCGCGAGTGACGGGGCTCGAACCCGCGACCTCCGGCGTGACAGGCCGGCACTCTAACCAACTGAGCTACACCCGCGCATTGACGAGCACGTGTCAGCCGTGTTCGTCGTTGGGGCGCTGGATAAGGGGTTCGCTACCGGGTGTCAAGCGCACCAAACCATCATAACGCCAAACAGGAGAAGGTTTTTTGACAGCCGGCATTTTGTTCGCAAATCCGGCCTGCGAACAGGGCATCCCGCACTCATTTGGCCTTGCGAAGCAGGTCCCGACCGCTTAAAGGTCCGGCCCGGAGCGGGCGATTAGCTCAGTTGGTAGAGCGCTTCGTTTACACCGAAGATGTCGGCGGTTCGAGCCCGTCATCGCCCACCATTCAAACCCACATTTCAAGTCAGCTGAGAGCCGGCCGCTGCGCGTCGCGGTATCACGGCGGCACCATACGGAAATCCTTGCCCTCGGGCAGCAACTGTCCGCCATCGACGACAATGGTCGTGCCGGTGATGTAGCTGGCGTCGTCCGAGGCGAGGAACAGGAAGGCGTTGGCCACGTCGCGTGGGCTGCCGAGCCGGCCGAGCGGGATCGAATCTTCCATGTTCTTGATATAGGCGGCGCCGCGATGTTCCTGGATGGCTTCGGTGAGGATATTGCCGGGTTCGACGCCGTTGACGGTGATGCCGTAGCCGGAGAATTCCAGCGCTGCGGCGCGAATGAAGCCGTTGATGCCTGCTTTCGTCGCCGAATAGTGGCCATGGCCGGGGCTGGTGACATGCGGGCCGGTGATGGAGGAGGTGTAGAGCATGCGGCCAAAGCGCTGCGCCTTCATCGGCACCAGGGCTGCGCGGCTGGCGTTGAAGGTGCCGCGCAAATTGACCGCCATGACGCGGTCCCAGTCGTCGGCGCTGGTGTTCTCGATCAACTGCCAGGGATAGATGCCGGCATTCTGGACGATGATGTCGAGGCGGCCATGGTGTTTCAGCGAAAGCGCCACGGCGGCCTCGGCGTCGCTCATTTGCGAGATGTCGGTGCGGATGAAGGGGACGCCAAGCTCATCCGCACTTGCCCGCCCGGCCTCGGTCTCGGAGTCGGCGAGCACCAGCCTTGCACCTTCCTCGGCGAAGCGCAGCGCGATGCCCTTACCGATGCCGCGCGCGCCGCCGACGATCAGCGCCACCTTGCTTTCCAGTCGTCCTGTCATGCGAACCGTCCTGTCACGCCAATCCCCGTCTCACGCCAATCGCTGGCGAATGGTTTGCTTGAATGCATCGAGCAGCACGGCCGCCAGCACCAGCAGGCCATGGATGACCTGGGTAAAGTTGGCGGGCAGGCCCATCAGGTTGATCGCCGTGTTGATGGCAGAAAGCAGGAGCACGCCGGCGTAGACGCCGGGCAAGGTGCCGACGCCGCCCTTCAGGCTGACGCCGCCGATAACCACGGCCGCGAAGGCGTTGAACAGAAGGCCGACGCCCAGATTGGCGGTGGCGCCCGAGGTGCGGATCGCCAGCAGCCAGCCGGCCAGCCCTGCGATGGCGCCGGCGAGCACGAAGGCGATGATCAGGTTGCGGTTCACCCGGATGCCGGCACGGAAGGTCGCGGTTTCATTGCCTCCGATCATCACCAGGTGCCTGCCGAACGGGGTCTTGGCCATGATCAGCGAGAACACGACGAAACAGGCCACCGCGATCCAGGCGGTAAGCGGCAGGCCAACCAGGCGCTGGATGCCGAACCAGCGGATGGCGGGTGCCAGATCCTGCGCCGAGCGGCCGCCCGAAATGACCAGCACCAGGCCGCGCACCCAGATGTAGGAGGCGAGCGTGATGATGAAGGCGCTCATCTTGACCTTGACCACGAGATAGCCGTTGAAGGCGCCGATGAGGCCGCCGACGGCCAGCGCCAGCAGCAGCGAGACCGGAACCATCAGCCATTCCGGGCGCAACTGCACGCCGAGCCCGATGCCCGAGGAACAAAACAGGATGCCCACCGCCATGGCGCTGAGAGCGGCGACGGATTCGACCGACAGGTCCATGTGCCCGGCAATGATGACCAGCGCCAGGCCGATCGACATCACGCCGAGCACGCTCGACGCCTCGATGATGTTGGCGAAGATGCCGAGCTGGAAATAGTTCGGGATGAACAGCGAGAAGACGACCAGGACAAAAAGCAGCATGAACCAGACGAGGTTGTCGAGGACGAACTCCAGGGCGTGGCGTGTGCGAGGGTTCATGTGTCGATCCGGTTGGCGTGCGGGATGAAGGCCGCGGCAGGTTGCCTGCGTCTCGTTTCATGCGGGCAGGGGCAGGGCTCCGGGCCTCGTATGGCCCGGAGCGGTCGGGCCGCCTGTCTATTCGACCGGCTTGACGGTATCCGTCGGCGGCTTCTGGTTGCCCCAGAAAGCCGGGTTGTCGACGTTTTCCTTGGTGATGGCGGCACCCGGGATCTTGATGTTGGGACCCCAGGCTTCCTTGGTGAGGGTCGATTTCAGGCCAAGCACATCGTATTCGCCGGGCTTGATCTCTTCCTTCTTGACGACCTTGTCCATGAACATGGCGACGGCAGCGGCCTGTGCGTAAAGCGGCTGCTCGACCTCGACGTTGAGCCAGCCCTTGCGGATCAGGTCGAGGCCGACCGGTGCGCCGTTCGAGCTCATCAGCATGACGTCGCCCGGCTTCTTGCCGGCGGCCTCGAGCGAGGCGACGGCGGCGACCGACAGATGTGCGGCATGGCTGAAGATCAGGTCGATGTCGGGGTTGGCCAGCATCTGGTCGGCAACGATGGTGCCGGCGTTGCTGGCCTCCCACTGCATGGCCGGCAGCGAGATGATCTTGACGTCCGGGAACGCCTTCATCTTCTGCTCGAAACCCTTCTGGATGTCGAGCGTGTAGGGATCGCCGGGATCGCCAAGCACCTGCAGGACCTTGCCCTTCACCGAGCCGTTCTTGGCTTTCAGAAGCTTTTCGGCCTGCTCGGCGGCGACGTAGCCGATCTCGACGGTGCCCGCGACCGACGTGAAGTCGGACGGTGTCGACGTGATCTGGCGGTCGAACTCGACCACCGGAATGCCGGCCGCGCGCGCTGCCTCGATCGATGGTTTCAGCGCATTGAAATCGACGGCGGCCAGGATGATCGCCGCCGGCTTCAACGCGATGACGTCGTTCATCTGCGATTGCTGCGCGTCGGTCTTGTTGTCGGCGTTCAGCGTCTTCATCTCGTAGCCGGTCTGTTTCAGGAACAGCTCCAGCGCGCTCACCGAGCCGGTCTGGAACTCGTCGAGCAATGTCGGCACCATGTAGTAGACGATACCCTTGGACTGGGCGAATGCCGGCGTAAGCGTGGCAAAGGCCAGTGCCAGGATACCGAAGACAGCAAGAAGTATTCGCTTCATGTGGTTGGCTCCCTGTTAAGCCGGACCCCTCTTTGTCCCTCAGCCCGCCGGTCCGGCACCGGCAAGCGTCTCTCCGGTGATCATGTTGATCACCGCATCGGGACTTGTCTTGTTGCGTGCGACATCGCCCGCCACGACGCCTTGCCGGATGACCACGATCCGGTCGGCGACCTGAAAAGCCTGCTGCATGATATGGGTGATGATGACGACGCCGATGCCCTGGCTCGCCACCTGGCGGATCATGTCGAGACCGCGCCGCGTCTGCTCGACGCCAAGTGCGGCGAACGGCTCGTCGAGCAGCACCAGCTTGCCGCCCCAATGCACGAAGCGGTTCAGCTCGATGGCCTGCCGCTGGCCGCCCGAGAGATGCTCGACATTGGTGCGCAGTGAAGGAATGCGGGTTCCGGCGCTGGCCAGCGCCTTGCCGACGACGGCTTCCATGGCGCGCTCGTCGAGCACCGGAATGCCGAGAACCTTTCTGGTGATCTCGCGGCCCATGAAGAAATTGGCCACCACATCGACATTGGTGCACAGCGACAGGTCCTGGTAGACGGTCTCGATGCCCGCCGCCTTGGCTTCCGCCGGCGACCGGGCCAGGAATTCCCTGCCCTCGAACAGCATGCGGCCGGAGGTCGGTTCGAGACCGCCAGCTATGATCTTGACCAGCGTCGACTTGCCGGCGCCATTGTCGCCGAGCAGCGCCACCACTTCGCCCTTGCCGATGGAAAAGCTGATCCCCTTCAGCGCTTCGATCGCGCCGTAGTTCTTGGTCACGTTGTCGAGCACCAGCAGGGGTTCGCTCATGCGGCAATCTCCCTGCCCGAAAGTATGTCGCGGCCGCGCTCGCGTTCGGCGGCGAACATCTGCCCGAAGCGTGGCGACAACACCCCTGAAACGGCGAGCGCCGCCGCGCCGCGCAGCACGGCATGCTGGCCGCCGCTGGCGACGATGACGCGCGGCGTCTTGCGGTCCGCGCGGGCCGAAACCGAATTGTGCAGCGGTTCGGCCGCGTCCGCCAGGCGCTCGAGCAGTTCCGATGCCGCCAGGCCGCCGAGCACGACCGTCTCTGGATCGAAGAGGTTTTCGATGATGGCGATGGTGTTGCGGAAGATCGGGCCGACTTGCGCCACCCAATCGGCGTCGCTGCCGGCCCGGCGGCCCCGCGCCTCGAGCGAGAGATAGCGCTCGAGGCAGCCTCGGTTGCCGCAGGGGCAAAGCTCGCCATCGGGGACCACGGGAATGTGGCCGATCTCGCCCGCATTGCCCCAGGCGCCGCGCAGAACGCTGCCGTCATGCATCATCGCGCCGCCAAGCCCGACGCCGAAATAGAGATAGTAATAGTCGGAATGGCGGGCTCCGATGCCATAGAGCCGCTCGCCCATCGCGGCCGCGGCCATGTCGCTCTCGAAGAACGCCGGCAATCCTGTCGCGGCCGTCAGCCGCTCACGCAGCGCCACATGCTTCCAGCCGGTCATCGTGGTCGGGCCGACAAAGCTCATGGAGTCCACATCGAACGGGCCGGGAAGCGCCATGCCGACGCCGATGACGCGGCCGCCGGGCCGCTTGCCCGTCAGGTCGCGGACCATGGCGCCGATCTGGTCGAACGCGTGATCGGGCGTCGCGTTGGACGCTTCGCGGCGTGAACTCTCGATAACGTCGCCGCTGAGATTGATCAGCGCGGCGTCTATTCCAAGCGGCGTCAGGTGGATGCCGACGGCATAGCCGCCTTCCGGGTTGATGCGCAGCGTTGCCGGTGGCAGGCCACGCCCCTTCGGCTCTTCGCGCACGGACAGGATGTAGCCCTGTTCCTCCAGTTCGCGAACGATGGTCGACACGGTCTGCACGGTGAGCCCGACGTGCCTGGCGATGTCGCCGCGTGCAATCGGGCCATGACGGCGGATGGACTCAAGCACGATGCGCCGATTGTATGGCCGCCCGAACTCCTGATTGGTCCCCCGCAATGCCATGCCTTGCGCCCCCACTTGACGTAAGGTTCGCATCAAATATTTATTCAGTCAAATGGAATTCAAAAATAATCCGGAAGCTGAGGAGCCGCGATCCTATGGGGGTTTACGGCGTGCGGGATATCGCATGACGGGGAGAGGTGTGCTCGACCGGGACCGACGGCTCCGGATTCAGCAAGCGAGCGGCTGATCTTGCTAGAGATACTGGGCGACTTTCTTGCCGACGGTCAGGAAGCGCAGCGGATCGATCGCCTCGCCATTGTGACGCACTTCATAGTGCAGATGCGGGCCGGTCGAGCGCCCACTGCTGCCGGTCTTGCCGATGACGGCGCCGGCGTCCACTTTCTCGCCTACCGTCACGTCGATCTCGCTGAGATGTCCGTAACGCGTGGCAAAGCCATTGCCATGGTCGATCTCGACCATGCGGCCATAGCCGCCATTCCAGCCGGCCTTGGTGACGATGCCGGGCGCGGTGACCTTGGCCGCCATGCCGATCGGCGCCCTGAAATCCATGCCCGAATGCAACGCGGCCGTGCCGAGAATGGGATCGGTGCGCACGCCGAACGGACTGGTGACGGAGTGGCCAGGGGCAGGGTTTGCAAGCGGTAACCGACGCGCTTCCTTCTTGAGATGATCGAGCGTATCCAGCGCCTCGTCCAGTTCCTTGACCTTGCTGTCGAAGATCATCGACGAGTCGAGCGGAATCAGCGGTCCGCCGACATCGCTTTCGTTCTTGCCGAAATCACTGTCGACCGGCAGTCCGGCCGTCTGCAGCGCCTGCTGGATGGCATCGGCGCTTTTGTAGGCATTGTCCGCGAGCGTGTTGATGCGGCTGAGCTGTTCATTCTCGATGGATTTCAGCGACTGGTTGATCGAGACGAACAGCCTGTCCGCGCGATCGGCGGCTGAGTCGCTGGGCAGCGGATCGGTGCGGGTCGACCACAAGGAGAAGGGCCTTGTATCGGCGGTGCCGAGGTCCGCGCCCAGGCTGGCAACCGCGTAGTTCCGCGCTGGCTGGCTGATGCTGCCGGTCACCTCGGCGCGCTTGTCCGGCTTGGCGGCCGCGGCCGGATCTTCGGCGGGCACCGTTCCGATATCACCTTCGGCGCGTTCGAGCAGTGGGCCGAGACGGCCATGCCGCTGGCTGAGCTGCGTCTGGCGCTCGAGCAATTCGCTGACTTTGGTCTCCATCAGTTGCTGGTCGAGCAACTGCCTGCTGGTGATGCGGTCGACCTGGGCGCGAAGCGCCGAAATGCGGTCCTCGTAGGCCTGCTGCATGCGCGCCTGGCGCGCCGTGGTGGCGCCGATCAGGTCGTCGCGCAGCACGAGATAGGATGTGGCCAGGAGGTAGCCGATGGCAATGGCGGCGAGTGCTGAACCGATGAATGCCGCCAGCCAGGGACGGATCGTGAAGTGCCTGATCTCGTTGCCCCGGGCGATGATGATCGTGTGCGGTTCCTTGCGCCTGCCGAAGACTGCGGACTGACCGGTTGCGTTCACGGGACCAAGCTTTCGTTACGACACCACGACCGCCTGATTACACATTATTAGGGTTAACAAAGGCTTGCCGTATCGGCAGCGCGACGCCGAATGCACGCAATGCAGGCGAGAGGTTGCATGGAAATCGCCAGCTACGGCCGCTACGTCGCGAAATCGTTGGCGAGGAGCACCAATGTTCCGCCAGCAGCGGTCAGTCACGCGCTGAGCAAGCTCCAGGTTTCTTAACTGTATTCGATTGCATTTAATTGACTCTTTTCGAGTAAAGATCTGCTGGTATTTCGGATTCACCGTGGCGGTAGGAATGCTGGACGACCTGGTTGGCAAGATCCTCGACAAGATTTCGGGCACCAGTCTGCTGGCGACCGGGCTTTTGCTGCTGACGGCCCTTGTCAGCGCGCTCGTGGCCTATTGGCGCACGGTCGAGGAGAAGAGCTGGAAAGAATTTTTCGAGTTCGTCGTCCCCCATGAGGTCATCACCCATCCCTCCGCGAAGGCCGACCTGCTGTTCTGGGTCACCAGGAAGGCCCTGATGCCTTTCCTGATGCTGCCCGCCGGAATTGTCTTCGTCACGGCGGTGGGCTACGGGACCAACTGGCTGTTTTCGACACTGTTCCAGTTTCAGCCGCCTCTGATCGAGGGGCCGGCAGGACCGGTGACGGTGCTGATCTTCACCATCAGCATGCTGCTCGCCTACGACATTTCCTATTATCTCTATCACGTCGCCCAGCATCGCTACCCCCTGCTTTGGGAACTGCACAAGGTGCATCACTCGGCCGAGGTGCTGGTCGGGATCACCAAGGACCGGGTCCATCCGCTCGACGAGTTGATGAACCGGGCCTGGGACGGGCTCATCGTGGGGCTGTGCTTCGGCATTTGGTCGCTGATTTCGCTGAACCTTGTCGAACTGACCGTCTTTGGCGTCAACGTCTATGTCATGCGGAACATCCTGATGATGGATTTCGTCAGGCACACGCATTTCAAGATCTCGTTCGGCCCGCTCAACAACTTGATCCTGTGTCCTCATTGGCACCAGCTGCATCACAGCGTCGATCCGCGCCACTACGACAAGAATTTCGGGCTGCTCTTCTCGTTCTGGGACCGGCTCTTCGGAACATTGTGCGTGCCGAGGCCCGACGAGGACTTCAAGTTCGGACTGGTCGACCGCGATGTGCGCGACTACCAGTCGCTCGCCGGCCTTTATGTCATGCCGCTGAAGCGGATGTGGGGTCATGTTGCCAGGCGCATCCGGCCTGGAAAGCGACAGCCACGGACTGCGCGACCATCGGAAGGGACACGGCCATGAACGCTCCCGTCACGCTCTCCGTCCCGCGGACACGCACCTTCGAAATCGTGACATCGGCGGTGCGCCTGGCCGAGATCGCACCGGCCTGGAGCGCGCTCTGGCAGCGGGCTGGCGGGCTTGTCTTCCAGCATCCCGACTGGATCGCGGCCTGGTGGCGCACCACCCCGCATCAGGAGCGGCGCGCCCTCAGGATTGGGCTTGCCTGGAACGGCGACCGGCTCGAGGGCGTGATAGCGCTCGCGACCTTCAGGCGCTCCGGCATCCGCATGCTCGAATGGGCGGCGAAGGATCACAGTGACTATGGCGACGCGCTGGTTGCACCCGACAGCGACCCGCAGGCGATCTCCCGCCTTTGGCAGCATGTTTTCGATCAGGGCGGCTTCGACCTGATCTACCTCAACCGCCTGCTGCCGGATGCCGGGGTTCATGCCCTGCTGCACCCGGCCCATGGCAAAGCGCTTCGGCCCAACCACCGCGGTGAAATCAGCTACCGTGTCACTGGTCCCTGGCAGAGTGGGGCGGAATGGTTCGAGACGTTGTCGAAAAAGGGCCGGCAGAACTATCGTCGCGGCCGCAAGTTCATGGAAGAGAGCGGCGCATTGCGTTTCCGCCTCCTGGATGCGGATGACCCGCGCGAGCCGGTGCTCGAGCGGGTCGCGACGCTGAAGCGGCTCTGGCTCGTTCGGCATGGCCGCGCTTCGGATCTGTTCGATGAGGGCTCGCCGGTTCTCGCCGCGCTTATTTCCGTGCTGGCCGACCTCGGGCTGTTGCGCATTTTCGTGCTGGAGCTTGACGACACGATCATCGCGGTCTCGATCAACTTCGAGCAGCACGGCACGATGATGGCTTTCGTCACCACCTACGATCCCGAACACGAGCGCGCCTCGCCGGGTATGGTGCTGATGATGGACTATATCCAGTGGTCGCTCGACCGTGGCCTTGCCACGATTGATTTTCTCTGCGGCGGCGAGGATTTCAAGCGCCGCTTCGCCACGCAATCAGTCGCGCTGTCGTCGATAATGGGTGCGCGCGGCTTGCGCGGTCATCTCGCCGCACTGGCCGATCATGTGGACCATGTTTCGAAGTCCTGGAAGACCCGGCGGCAGCCGAAAGCCGACGCGGTGCCTGACGAATAGCGCCACGATCGTCGTTTGCGTCGTGTGCTTTGGCGACGCTCAAAGCGCGCGAACGGCTTCCAGAACGGCCTCGGCATGGCCCTTGACCCGGACCTTGCGCCAGATCTTGGCGATCCGTCCGTCACGGCCGATCAAGAATGTCGCGCGCTCGACGCCCATGTATTTGCGGCCATACATCGATTTCTCGACCCACAGGCGGTAGGCCTCGATCACCTTGCGCTCCTCGTCGGCGGCAAGATCGATGGTGAGATCGTATTTCGATTTGAACTTGTCGTGTTTCTTGGCGCTGTCGGGCGACAGGCCGATGACGACAGCGCCGGCCTTCTCGAATTCCGGCTTCAGCCGCGAGAAGCTGATCGCCTCTTGCGTGCAGCTTGTCGTGTCATCCTGAGGATAGAAATAGAGCACGACTGGCTTGCCGGCGGATGCGGCCAGGCTGAGCGATCCGCCGCCGTCCCGCGGCAGATCGAATTGCGGCGCGGGATCGCCTACTTCGAGGTCAGCCATATCGATGCCCTTGTTTGAGGTTACGCGCGAAGCCACACCGATATAGTGTCGACCGGGGATTCGTCCACGAGCGAGTTTGTACAACGGAAGATTGCGTGGATCAGGAGCAACCGCAGCACGAGAAGATCCGGTTCAGGCGGGACGAAATCACCGACCTGGGCGCCCTGCCGTCCGCGTGCCGCGTCCCGCCTCTTGGCCAGGCGGCGATCGGCCGCGGCTTTCGCATCCTTTCGCGCGTGTTTAACGGCTTGGTCGCGTTCATGCTGCTGGCCGCGACGGCGGTCTATCTCATCGGCCTTTCCGGCATTGGTTCTGACCGGCTGCGCGTCGAGGCGGAGAGCGCCATCGAGAGGCTGGCGGGCGTCGACGTCAATGTCGCTGTCGGGCCCGCCCGCATCACGCTCGACAGTTCGAGCTTCGTGGCGCTGCAGGTGAGCGATGTCAGCCTGAAGACATCGGACGGCAAACCCATGGCCGATGCCGGGCGTGTGCGCTTCGGCATCCGCCTGGTGCCGCTTTTGTGGGGCGAGGTGCGGCTGACCAGCGCCAGGATCTCCGATGCCCGCATCGTCATGGCGGCGATGCCGTCCGGCGGCGACTGGACGGCGGCACTGCGCAACGAGAACGGCCTCGTCGATCCGGAGAAGCTGTCGGACGCCGTGTTCGGCTACATCCATCGTGCGCTCGACGCCGTGCGGGAAGATTCGATGCGCCGGATCGATCTCAGCAATGTCGAGTTCGTGTTGCCCGACGCTGGATCGATCAAGCTGGTCAAGATCGCCGACGCCACCGTGGTTCAGTCGGGGCCGGGCGGCATGGAGTTCACCTCCGACGCCGACATCGACGGCAGGACAGTCACCGTTGTAGCTTCCGCCACCCGTAACATCGCGGCGCACCGGGTGACGGCGTTGGATGCCAGCATCAATCTGGCGGATGCCGGCGCCACCGCCGCCGGCTCCGGCAAGCTTGGTGCCGTCGCGCTGAAGTTGACAGGATCGGAAGGGTCAGGTGCCACCGCATCACGCTTGACCGCCGCCCTTTCGTCCACCGGGTCCGTGCTGGATCTTGGCACACGCGGGCTGCTGCCGGCGGATGCCGATCTCAATGCGACGCTTGTCTATGGCTCCAACAAGATCCAGGTCGACAGGCTGCTCTTGAAAACCGGCAGGTCTTCATTCGATTTCGGCGGCTCGATCGGGCCAAAACCAGCAACCGGGGTGGCTGGTGAGGAACCCTCCTACCGTTACGATCTGACCAGCGACGGTTCGACCTTGGCGCCATCGGAATCGCCTGAGCCCGCGCTGATGTTCCTGGCGCGCATCGCCGGCGTCTACCAGCCGCAAAGCCATAAACTGGTGGCCGAGCAGATCGCGGTTCGGTCCGCCGGGAGCAGCGAGGTGCTTGGCACCGCGGCTGTGGAATTCGTCGAGGGCAAGGCTCCCGGGATCAATCTGGCGCTCAACATCCATGACATGCCGGTCTCGCACGTCAAACAGCTGTGGCCGTGGTTTTCGGCGCGCAATGCGCGGCTCTGGGTGCTGAACAATCTGTTCGGCGGCCGCGTGGTCGATGCCAGCCTCCAGTTCCAGGTGGTGCCGGATCGCCTCGGCAATGGCGTGCCGCTTTCCGCCGACGAGGTCTTCGGCCGCTTCCAGATCGAAGGCGCGCGTTTCGACACTGCCGGCCGCATCCCGCCGATCCGCGACGCGGTGGGCGTGGTCGGATTCCACGGCAACGACGTCGACGTCTCCTTGTCGTCGGGCACCGTCTTCATGCCTAGCGGCCGCACGGTGGCGGCCAGCAATGGCACGCTGACGGTCAAGGCCGCCAACCGTCCGCCGGTCATCGGCGCACTCGACATCGATGTGGAGGGGGAGGCGCCGGCCGTCGCCGAGCTTGCCTCCTACGAACCGATCAACGCCATGCGCCATGTCGGCATCCTGCCTGAGGATCTTTCCGGCAGCGTCACCGGCCACGTCAAGGCGGACATTCCGCTGCAGTCGGGCGTCGATACGGCGAAGCTCGATTGGCTGGTGTCGCTCGACTACACCGGCCTGTCCCTGGCCAAGCCGTTCGAGGGGCAGGCCGTGACGGACGCGGACGGCTCGATCACGGTCGACCCGCAAAAGGCTGTCATTTCGGCCAAGGCATCGCTGAACGGCATTCCGGCCGAACTCGATCTCGTCGAGCCGTTAACGGATGACGGGCCGGCGCGCAGTCGCAAAGTCGCCCTGGTGCTCGACGACAAGATCCGCGCCGCCGCCATGCCCGGCCTGACGCCGCTGCTTGGTGGAACGGTGAAGGTCGCGATCGACAAGAGCGGCAGCGGCAACCAGAACGTTTCGGTCGACCTGACCAATGCCAGGCTGGACATTCCCTGGGCCGGCTGGAGCAAGGGGGCGGGGGTTCCCGCCAGCGCCACCTTCGTCATGACCAAGGCCGGCGACACCACGACGCTGTCCGACTTCGACCTCGGTGGCAAGACATTCTCCATCGATGGCGGCATCGTGCTGGTCAACGGCGCGCTGTCGTCGGCCAAGTTCAGCAGGGTCACCCTGAACCGGGGCGATGATGTTTCCGTGTCGGTGAAGCGATCGGGCAAGGGCTATGCGGTCGGCATCAATGGCAATGCGCTTGATGCTCGTTCGTTGATCAAGCAGTTCACGTCCGATGTGGACACCGCGACCAAAACGACAGGAACAGACAATATTTCAGTCAGTGCGGACGTCAATCAGCTCACCGGTTTCCACGACGAGCAGCTCTCCAACCTGAAGCTCGACTACAGTGCGGCCGGTTCGCGGGTGAACGGACTGAAGGTCAGCGCGACGGCGAGTTCGGGTGCCGCCATCGCCATCAGCAACACCACCGGCGACGGCAGGCGTTCGCTCAATGTGCAGTCGGCGGACGCCGGCGCCATCCTGCGGTTCCTCAACATCTATGAGCACATGGAAGGCGGATCAATCACGCTGGCGCTGACCGGGGCCAGCGACGGGCCGATGAAGGGCAAGGTCGACACCAGCAACTTCTTCATCGTCAACGAACCCAAGCTCGCCTCCATCGTCTCGACCACGCCGGCCGGCGACAGCCGCAGCCTCAACCAGGCGGTGAAGGGCAAGCTCGACACGTCGCGGGTGAAGTTCGAGCGCGGATATGCCGAAATCGACAAGGGCAGCGGCTATCTGCGGCTGACCAATGGCGTGCTGCGCGGCCCGCGTATCGGCACGACCTTCCAGGGCATCCTCTACGACCAGAACAACAATATGGATATGACCGGCACCTTCATGCCTGCCTACGGTCTCAACCGCATCTTTGGCGAATTGCCCATCGTCGGCGCGCTTCTGGGCAATGGCCGCGACCGCGGCCTGATCGGCGTCACCTACCGCCTCAGGGGCAATGCCAACAAGCCGGTGCTCGACGTCAATCCGCTGTCGGTGATCGCGCCGGGGATATTCAGGTCGATCTTCGAGTATCGCTAGAGCGAAACGGTTTTCTGCCCGCAATTGCCTCAAGACACATAGTTGGAGCCGTTTCCGGGAAACGGCTCCAAGGGCCTTAGGCCGGCCTGACCAGGATGTGTTTTTTCCTGCCCAATGAAAGCTTTATGACGTTTTCCGGACTCAAATCCTGAAGCGTCACCAGCCGGCGGTCGTCGCTGACCGCCTGGTCGTTCAGGCGCACGGCGCCGCCCTGGATGTGCCGCCGTGCCTCGCCATTGGATGATGCCAGCCCGGCGCTGACCAATAGCGACAGGATGCCGACACCGGCTTCGAGCGCGGCCTTGTCCGCCTCGACGGCCGGCAAAGTGTCGGCGAGAGCGCCTTCCTCGAAAGTCTTTCGCGCCGTCTCGCTGGCCTGTTCGGCGGCCGCGCGGCCATGCAGATGGGCGGTAATCTCGGTCGCGAGGATCTTCTTTGCCTCGTTGATCTCGGAGCCGCCCAGCCGCTCGAGCCGTGCGACCTCGTCCAGCGGCAATGTGGTGTAGAGTTTCAGGAACCGGGCAACGTCGGCATCCTCGGTGTTGCGCCAGTACTGCCAGAACTCGTAAGGGCTCAGCATCTGCGGATCGAGCCAGACCGCACCCGACGCCGACTTGCCCATCTTGGCGCCGGACGAGGTGGTCAGCAGCGGCGTGGTCAGCGCATAGAGTTGCGCATCTTCCATACGGCGGCCGAGATCGATGCCGTTGATGATGTTGCCCCATTGGTCGGAGCCGCCCATCTGCAGGCGGCAGCCGAGGCGCTTGTAGAGTTCGACGAAATCATAGGCCTGCAGGATCATGTAGTTGAATTCGAGGAACGAAAGCGATTGCTCGCGATCGAGCCGCAACTTGACGGAATCGAACGCAAGCATGCGGTTGACGGAAAAGTGCCGGCCGACATCACGCAGGAAATTGACGTAGTTGATCTCCATCAGCCAGTCGGCATTGTTGACCATGACCGCGTCGTTCGGACCACTGCCGAATTTGAGGTAGGGCATGAAGTTGCGGCGGATGCCGGCAAGATTGCCGTCGATGTCTTGCGGCGTGAGCAGCTTGCGCGCCTCGTCCTTGAAGGAGGGGTCGCCGATCATCGAGGTGCCGCCGCCCATCAGCGCGATCGGCCGATGGCCGGTCTGCTGCAGCCAGTGCAGCATCATGATCTGGATCAGCGAGCCGGCATGCAGGCTCCTGGCGGTGGCGTCGAAGCCGATATAGGCCGTCACCGTCTCCTTGGCGAAGAGTTGATCGAGACCGGCATCATCCGAGGTCTGGTGGATGAAACCGCGCTCGCTCATCGTGCGCAGGAAATCGGATTTGAAGGCAGGCATGGTTTTTTCCCGAAAGCGTGTGCCCGTCCAGCGCGAGCAATGTGAACGCGCGCGTTTAGCACCCAAGGGCGATCAGCAAAAGTGGAATCCGGTTTTGCGGCCGGCCCGGATGGCATTTGCGAATCCTTGCCTCATCCATGCCGCTGGCGTAATGAGGCGCCGCGCAAGGGCAGCGCCCGCACGCCGCGACGGGGTCGTCCCGCAGATCAGATCCGGAAAGCTCCCGCGATGAACAGAAACTACCTCTTCCTCTTTCTGTTCAGCTTGGTCATGAGTTTCAGCGGCTTGGCGAGCCTTCCGCCGATCGACCGCGACGAGTCCCGCTTTGTCCAGGCGACCAAGCAGATGGTCGAAACCGGCGACTATATCGACATCCGCTTCCAGGATGTCTCGCGCTACAAGAAGCCGATCGGCATCTACTGGCTGCAATCGGCTGCCGTCGCATTGAGCGGCGAGGGCGCGGCCGCACCGATCTGGGTGTACCGCCTTGTCTCGATGCTCGGAATCGCGCTCGCTGTCCTGGGCATCGGCTGGACGGGCACAAAATTGTTCGGCGCCAATGCCGGCCTTGCCGCCGGCCTGATGATGGCGGCGATCTTCGCAACCGCGTTCGAGGGACGCGACGCCAAAACCGACGCCATGCTTTTGGCCTGTTGCGTGGCCGCGCAGGGCGCGCTGGCGCAAGTCTACCTGGCGTCGCGCCGCAACGAGCCGGTGGCCGGCCATCTGCCGTGGATATTCTGGTTCGCGCAAGGCGTCGGGATCCTCATCAAGGGGCCCGTGGCCCCGCTTCTGTCACTGCTGACGGCGGCCGCGCTGTTTGCTTTCGAACGCGACTGGCGCTGGCTTTTGAAGCTGAAGCTGGTGCGCGGCGTCGCGCTCGTTTTGCTCATCGTGCTGCCCTGGGTCGCTTTTATCGGCTGGAAGAGCGGCGGCGCCTTTTTTCAGGAAGCCGTCGGCAAGGATATGCTGAACAAGGTCGCCTCGGGAGAGGAATCGCACGGCCTGCCGCCCGGCTTCTACATGCTGACCTATTCCCTGTTCATGTGGCCGTTCGGCCTGATCGCGGTCGGCGCCGGCCTGCAGGCCCTCAATCGTGTGCGCGACGATTTCAGGCTGCGCTTTTGCCTGGCATGGTACATTCCGTTCTGGCTGGTGTTCGAACTCATCCCGACCAAACTGCCGCATTACGTCCTGCCGGCCTATCCCGGCATGGCGCTGCTGATCGGCTGGCTGCTGACGTTGTCGCCGCAGGATGCCAATGCGCCGCTCAAGCGCTGGCAGCAGTGGTTGTGGTGGTCGACCGCGTTCGGTCTGGTGGTGGTCAGCCTCGGGCTGGCCGCGGTTTGTATCGGGGCACCGATCTACCTTACGCACAGTTTCTCCTGGTGGAGCATTCCTGCGGCAGCGTCAGCGCTGGGCGCCGGTTATCTCGCATTCTCCAGGCAGTTGCAGGTGCCGCTGCCTCGCATTGGAGCCACCGCCGCCTGCGCGGGCATCACCTATGCCTTGCTGTTCGGGGTCATCGCGCCGTCGCTGAAGCCGATGTGGCTGAGCCCGGCGATCAGGCAAGCCGTGCTTGCCAACCAGGCATGCGACACAGCGGTGCTGGCCTCGGCGCGGTATCAGGAGCCGAGCCTGGTGTTTCTGGTCGGCACGAAAACGGTGCTCACCGATGTCGGAGGCGTGGCGGAGCACCTGCTCGCCGATCCTGCCTGTGCCTTGGGGCTGGCCCCGATCGGGGATGAGCAGAAGTTGAATGGCATGCTGTCGGTGCGAGGCAGATCGGTGAACCGCGTCGCTGAAATCGATGGCTTCAACTATTCGTCGGGAGACAAACTGTCGCTCGGCCTTTATCGTGTGGCCCAATGACGGCTGGGTCGATGACAGAGTCCAGTTTCCAATGCTCGTGAAATCACGCCCACCAGTTACCAGCTTTCCCCTCGGGATAGGACGCCGGTCCCTCGGCAATTTTCGTGACACCCTGCGGATCGCAAGGCGGCGCCTCGCCGTTCGGCCCGCTCGCTATCCAAACATCTCATGGTGGGCGTGGGGACTGGTCTGGGTCTTTCTGACGGCAGCCGCCTTTGTTCGTCTCGATAGGCCGGCGGGGGTAGCCCATGGCCAATGGTCGGCGGGTGCCGCTAGGCTTGCCGAATTCTTCACGCAGTTCGGACTGGGCGGCTGGTATCTCATCCCGTCCGCGCTTCTGCTTGTCGCGGCCAATCTGACGGATTGGCGAAGCCTTTCGCGGCGCGCGCTGATGCTGGTCTACAGTTGGACTTGTCTCGCTTTTCTGGTGCTGAGCGCCGTTGGCTTGTCGGGCCTGACCGTCAATGTCCTGAAATATGCCATTGGCAGGGCGCGCCCGCTCTACTTCCAGGATTTTGGCGTCCTTGCACTGCACCCGTTTGCCTTCGATGCGCGCTTTGCCGGCTTTCCGTCCGGCCACGCCACGACGATGGGCGCCGTCTTCGGTATCCTGCTGCTTTTGTTTCCGCGGCGTTGGTATATCGCCCTTGTGGTGACGGGCTGCATCGCCTCGACCCGGATATTCGTCGGCGCGCACTATCCAAGCGACACCGTCGCCGGCTTCGGCCTCGGCTGTGCCTTCGCGCTGGCGTGCGGACTGGTCTTTGCCAGGCTCGGTTTCATCTTCCGGCCGGCAGCTTCAGGATTGCCGGTCCGCAAATCATCGTTCCGGCTTGTTGCCCCGGAAAAATAAGTCGCTGCCGGACCGCATCGTAGCAAGCGATGTGTCGAGGAGCGGACATTGCCCGCCCGCCCATAGCCCCGCGAACACGCCTGGCCTGATGTCTTAACGCAGCCGCTTTGGCCTCGGATCGGACAATTCTCCCGCCAGCCGTCGATCGAGATAATCGGAGCATTCCTCGATCAAGAGATCGGCGTCGTTGGCGAAAAAGTGGTTGGCGCCGGGCAGGGTCTTCTGCGTGATGGTGATGCCCTTCTGCGTATGCAGCTTGTCGACCAGGCCTTGCACATCCTTCGGCGGCGCCACCTTGTCGGCGTCGCCATGAATGATCAGGCCCGAAGACGGGCAGGGCGCCAGGAAGGAAAAATCATACGTGTTGGGCTGCGGCGCGATCGAGATGAAGCCCTCGATCTCGGGCCGGCGCATCAGCAGCTGCATGCCGATCCACGAACCGAAGGAATAGCCGGCGACCCAGCAGCTCTTGGAATCCGGATGCAGCGACTGCACCCAGTCGAGTGCCGCCGCCGCGTCCGACAACTCGCCGGTGCCATGGTCGAACTCGCCCTGGCTGCGGCCGATGCCGCGAAAATTGAAGCGCAGCGTGGTGAAATCACGCTTCTGGAACATGTAAAAGAGGTCGTAGACGATCTTGTTGTTCATCGTGCCGCCGAACTGCGGGTGCGGATGCAACACGATGGCAATTGGCGCGCTCTTTTCCCGCGAGGGCTGGTAGCGTCCCTCCAGGCGGCCGGCCGGACCGGTGAAAATGACCTCAGGCATGAAATACTCCACGTGACATACAAGTGCGCGGTGCCCGGAAAACTGTTCCTCTGGCCCCGCTTCCACAGACCTTGACGCAGGGCGAGCGTCTTCATAGAAGCTAGTTTAGAATTGTTCAAAACTGGGTGGCCGAAACGCAATCGCCCGGTCGCCCTCGCCGCAAGCCGCGTAAATAGGACGGCTTGCGTTGGAATTTCAAGGAAATAACGCCATACGTCGGCGGAATGGCTTCTGACGGGAAGAACTGGACAAAAATGGCCGCGAGACGCGCCTATCTCGACTATAATGCCAGTGCGCCGCTGCTTTCAGCGGCGCGCGAGGCCATGGTCGCGGCGTTTGATGCGGCCAACCCTTCTTCGGTCCATGCCGAGGGGCGCGCCGCGCGCAGGCTCGTCGACAATGCCAGGCGCGACGTGGCGGCACTGGTCAACGGCAAGGCCGAACATGTCGTCTTCACTTCGGGTGCGACCGAGGCCGCCTCGGCGCTTCTGACGCCGGACTGGCGGATGGGGCGCGGCGCCATTCGCATGAGCCGGCTCTACGTGTGCGAGGCCGACCATCCGTGCCTGCTGAATGGCGGACGTTTCCCGGCAAGCCAGGTAACGCGGATCGGTGTCGACGCCGATGGCATCGTCAACCTCGACGCCTTGACCGCGGCGCTCGCCGGCCACGACAAGGCCGACGGTCTGCCGCTGGTGGCGATCCATGCCGCCAACAACGAAACCGGCGTCATCCAGCCGATCGATCGCATTGCCAAAATTGTCAAGGCGGAGGGCGGCATTCTTGTCGTCGATGCCGTGCAGGCCGCTGGCCGCGTCTCGATCGACATGGCGGCTGGATACGCCGACTATGCAATTCTGTCCTCACACAAGATCGGCGGCCCCAAGGGCGCCGGTGCCATCGTCGCCGCGGCCGACCTGATGATGCCGACGCCGCTGATCAATGGCGGCGGCCAGGAAAAAGGCCACCGTGGCGGCACCGAGAACCTGCCTGGCATTGCCGGGTTTGGCGCCGCTGCACGAGAAGCCCTGGCCGGACTGAAGGCCGTCGGTGCCGTGCGGCAGCGTCGCGATGAGGCCGAAGCCATCCTGAAGACGCTGGTGCCGGACGTGGAAATCTTCGGAACGGGCGCGCCAAGGCTTGCCAACACGACATTCTTCGCTATTCCCGGCGTGAAAGCCGAAACCGCCCAGATCGCCTTCGATCTGGCAGGCGTGGCGCTTTCCGCCGGATCCGCCTGCTCGTCGGGCAAGGTCGGGCCGAGCCATGTGCTGAAAGCCATGGGGCACGGCGACAGCCTTGGCGCCCTGCGCGTCTCGGTCGGTGCCGCGACCGCCGCCGAGGACATCGAACTGTTCCGCACCGCGCTGGCAAGCATTGCCGCGCGTCGGGCGGGTAGAGAGAAGGCCGCCTAGCGGTTGGAGCATCGGACCGGAAAATCCGATGCTTGAGAAAAACGGATTTGGGCCTTTCGGCCTGGTAGAGCCGTGCGTTTCATGCTGGCCGGGTGAATTTCCGGTCGAGGCGCACTATATTGAACTTACGCTGCCGCGGATGCTGCTCGGGTGTCTATTTGGCGGTGCCATAGTTTGAAAACTGTCGGGCCTTGACCCCGGCGTGGATGGAGAACGCTTATGCCTGCTGTGCAGGACACGATCGATCGGGTCCGAAAGATCGACGTCGACCAATACAAATACGGATTCCAGACCGAGATCGCCGTCGACAAGGCTCCCAAGGGCCTGAGCGAAGACATTATCCGTTTCATCTCGGCCAAGAAGGACGAACCGTCCTGGATGCTGGAATGGCGCCTCGAAGCCTATCGGCGCTGGCTGACGCTGGAAGAGCCGACCTGGGCGCGCGTCAACTACCCCAAGATCGACTTCCAGGACATCTACTATTACGCGGCGCCCAAGAGCACGCCCGGACCGACTTCGCTCAGCGACGTCGATCCTGAGATCTTGAAAGTCTACGAGAAACTCGGCATTCCGTTGAAGGAGCAGGAGATCCTCGCAGGCGTCCAGAAGACCGACGCCTCGGAGTTCGAGGAAGCCAGCGACAACGTCTACAAGTCGGGCCGCGTCGCCGTCGACGCCGTGTTCGATTCCGTGTCCGTCGTCACCACCTTCAAAAAGGAACTGGCGCAGGCCGGAGTCATCTTCTGCTCGATCTCGGAAGCTATCCGCGAGCATCCCGAACTGGTGAAGAAATATCTCGGCTCGGTCGTGCCGACCTCCGACAATTACTACGCCACACTAAATTCGGCCGTATTCACGGACGGGTCCTTCGTCTTCGTGCCGAAGGGGGTGCGCTGCCCGATGGAGCTGTCGACCTATTTCCGCATGAACGAGAAGAACACCGGACAGTTCGAGCGCACGCTGATCATCGCCGAGGAGGGGGCCTACGTCTCCTATCTCGAGGGCTGCACGGCGCCGCAACGCGACGAGAACCAGCTTCACGCCGCGGTGGTCGAACTGGTCGCGCTCGACGATGCCGAGATCAAATATTCGACCGTGCAGAACTGGTACCCCGGCGACGCCGAGGGCAAGGGCGGCATCTACAACTTCGTCACCAAGCGCGGCGACTGCCGTGGCGACCGTTCGAAGATTTCGTGGACCCAGGTCGAGACCGGCTCGGCAATCACCTGGAAGTATCCGAGCTGTATCCTGCGCGGCGACGATTCCTCGGGCGAATTCTATTCGATCGCCGTGTCGAACGGCTATCAGCAGGTCGACAGCGGCACCAAGATGATCCATCTCGGCAAGAACACGTCGAGCCGCATCATCTCCAAGGGCATCGCCGCCGGCTTCTCGCAGAACACCTATCGCGGCCAGGTCTCGGCGCACCGCAAGGCGACCAATGCCCGCAACTTCACCAACTGCGACAGCCTGCTGATCGGCGACCAGTGCGGCGCGCACACCGTGCCTTATATGGAAGCCAAGAACTCCACGGCGCAGTTCGAGCATGAGGCGACCACGTCGAAGATTTCCGAGGACCAGAAATTCTATGTCATGCAGCGCGGCATTCCCGAGGAGGAAGCCATCGCGCTGATTGTCAACGGCTTCGTCAAGGACGTCATCCAGCAACTGCCGATGGAGTTCGCCGTCGAGGCGCAGAAGCTGATCGGCATCTCGCTGGAAGGCTCGGTGGGCTGACCAGCCCAGATAAATATTCAGGAAACAAAGAATGCTTGAGATCAAGAACCTGCACGCCCGCATCGTCGATGACGGCACCGAGATCATCCGCGGCCTGAACCTGACGGTGAAAGCCGGTGAGGTCGCCGCGATCATGGGCCCGAATGGCTCTGGCAAGTCGACCCTGTCCTACATCCTTGCCGGCCGCGAGGACTATGAGGTGACCGAAGGCGACATCCTCTACAACGGCCAGTCGATCCTCGAAATGGATCCGGCCGAGCGCGCTACGTCAGGAATTTTCCTCGCTTTCCAGTATCCGATGGAGATACCGGGCGTCGCGACCATGGAATTTCTCAAGGTGGCCATGAACGAGCAGCGCAAGGCGCGTGGCGAGGAGCCGCTGAAAATCCCGGAATTCCTCAAGCGCGTGAAGGAAGCCGCCGCCTCGCTCAGCATGGACATGGCGATGCTGAAGCGGCCGCTCAATGTCGGCTTCTCCGGCGGCGAGAAGAAGCGTGCCGAGATCCTGCAGATGAAGCTTCTGGAGCCGAAACTCTGCGTGCTCGACGAGACCGATTCCGGCCTCGACATCGATGCGCTGAAGATCGTCTCCGACGGCGTCAACGCGCTGCGGGCGCCGGACCGGGCCTTCCTGGTCATCACCCACTATCAGCGCCTGCTCGAGCACATCGTGCCCGACAGCGTGCACGTGCTCTACAAGGGCCAGGTCATCAAGTCGGGCGACAAGTCCCTGGCGCTCGACCTCGAAGCCAATGGCTATGCCGGCGTGATCGGCGAAGCCGCGTGAGATGCCAGGTCATTTTGTGCCAAAAGACGGGGCAAAGCTGATGAATATGCACACACAACCGCAGCGCACACCGGCCGAGACAGCGTTGATCGACGCGTTCGGCGACCGGCTGTCGCTGTTGCCGGGCGACGGGGCGGTGATGCTGAAGCGCGACGATGCCATCGAAGCGATCAAGCACGGCTTGCCGACGCGACGTATCGAATCCTGGCATTATACCGACCTGCGCCGCCTTTTGAACGCGGTGCCGGAGTTCGACCCGGCCGCCGCGGCGAAAGCCATCGCGCCAATCGTCGACGGTTCGACGGTTCTGAGCCTGTTGAACGGCGTATCGAGTGCCAAGGCGCCGGTTGTCGAGGGCGTCAGCGTCCAGCGCCTGTCGGAAAAACTGACCGACGGCAGCATCGCGCCGGGGCTCGATCCCTATGGCAATGACGATGCCATCGGTGCGCTGAACACGGCTTTCGTTGCCGACGGCTACTTTGTCGACATCGCCGATGGCGCCGAACTGGAAAAGCCGATCGAGCTGCAGAATTTGCAGGCCGGCGGCCAGACCCATGTGCGCTTGGCCGTTCGCGTCGGCACCGGCGCCAAGGCCGTCATCGTCGAGCGTCAGGCGGGCGAGGGCGCGGCGCTGACCAGTTCGGTCAGCCAACTCGTGCTCGGCGAAGGTGCTGAGGTAACGTGGCTGATCGTGCAGGAGCAGCCGGAGACGGCGACGCATCTGGCACAGTTAAAAGCCCATATCGGCAAGAACGCGAAACTGACGCTGTTCGTCATGAACGCCGGCGGCAAGCTTGTGCGCCAGGAGATCATGGTCAAGACGACAGGTGAGGGCGCCGACTTCCAATTGCGCGGCATCAACCTGCTCGCCGGCGACACCCACACCGACGTGACCATGGTGCTCGACCACGCCGTGCCGCACACGACCTCGACGGAGATCGTCCGCAACGTGGTGACGGGCAAGGCGCGTGGCGTCTTCCAGGGCCGCATCAACGTCCATCAATATGCGCAGAAGACCAACGCCAAGATGGCCTGCAACACGCTGTTGCTGTCCGACGATGGCGAGTTCTCGACCAAGCCGGAGCTCGAAATCTTCGCCGATGACGTCGTCTGCGGCCACGGCGCGACGGTGACCGAGATCGACCACGACCATCTGTTCTACCTGATGGCGCGCGGCGTCGACGAAAAGAGCGCACGCGGTCTGCTGGTCAAAGCCTTCGTCGCCGAGGTGATCGAGGAACTGGACGACGAGACGATTGTCGAGGCGCTGGAAGCGAAGCTCGACGAGTGGTTTGTGACGCACGGGTGAAGCTGATGAACGCACCGGGCAAGATTGGAGATTTCTACGACGTCGAGGCGATCCGCCGCGACTTCCCGATCCTGTCGCGCGAAGTCTACGGCAAGCCGCTGGTCTATCTCGACAATGGCGCCTCGGCGCAGAAGCCGCGGGTGGTGCTGGACACGATCCAGCACGCCTACAGCCAGGAATACGCCAACGTCCATCGCGGCCTGCATTTCCTTTCCAATGCGGCAACCGACGCTTACGAAAAGGCGCGGGAAACGGTGCGCCGCTTTCTCAATGCGCCAAGCACCGACAACATCGTCTTCACCTCCAACACCACCTCGGCGATCAACACCGTCGCCTATGGCTATGGCATGCCCAATATCGGCGAGGGCGACGAGATCGTGCTGTCGATCATGGAGCACCACTCCAACATCGTGCCCTGGCACTTCATCCGCGAGCGGCAGGGCGCCAAGCTGGTCTGGGTGCCGGTCGACGATCTCGGCGTCTTCCACATCGAGGAATTCGAAAAGCGGCTGACCGATCGCACTAAACTCGTGGCCATCACGCAAATGTCGAACGCGCTGGGCACGGTGACACCGATCAATGAGATCGTGCGCATCGCGCATTCGCGTGGAATTCCCGTGCTCGTCGACGGCAGCCAGAGCGCGGTGCACATGCCGATCGACGTGCAGGATCTCGACTGCGATTTCTTCGTCTTCACCGGCCACAAGGTCTACGGCCCCTCGGGCATCGGCGTGCTCTACGGCAAGAAGGATAGTCTCGCCGGCATGCGGCCCTTCATGGGCGGCGGCGAGATGATCGAGGAGGTGACGGAAGACATCGTCACCTACAACGAGCCGCCGCATCGCTTCGAGGCCGGCACGCCGCCGATCGTCCAGGCGATCGGACTGGGCGCCGCGCTCGACTACATGGACTCTGTCGGTCGTGAGCGCATCGCCGCGCATGAGGAAGACTTGAAGACCTACGCCCACGAGCGCCTGCGCGCCGTCAACTCGCTGCGCATCTTCGGCGATGCGCCCGGCAAGGGCGCCATCATCTCCTTCGAGCTGCAAGGCATTCATGCCCATGACGTGTCGATGGTGATAGACAGGCAAGGCGTGGCGGTCCGTGCCGGCACCCATTGCGCCCAGCCGCTGTTGAAACGTTTCGGCGTAACCTCCACATGCAGGGCATCGTTCGGCATGTATAATACCAGGGCAGAAGTCGACGCTCTGGCCGAGGCGCTTGAAAAAGCGCGCAAATTCTTCGGATGACGATTTTTTCGGGTGACGACCATGGATGATGTGAGCACCACCACCGAAACTACGCCGGAAGCCGCCGGCAACAGCGTCGTTTCCGCGTCGGCCATTCCCGCCGATGAACTGGCGCGGCTGACCGACGATATCGTCTTGGCGCTGAAGACGGTCTACGACCCGGAAATCCCGGCCGATATTTACGAGCTTGGCCTCGTCTACAAGATCGACGTCGAGGACGACCGCTCGGTCAAGATCGACATGACGCTGACCGCGCCTGGCTGCCCGGTGGCCGGCGAAATGCCCGGCTGGGTGGAAAATGCCGTCGGTGCCGTCGAGGGCGTCTCCGGCGTCGAAGTCAACATGACCTTCGACCCACCCTGGACGCCCGACCGCATGTCTGAAGAGGCGCAGGTGGCGGTGGGCTGGTACTAGCGCCGCACCTGGCACACTTGCGCCGGTGGTAAAACTTCACCATTTTAGGTGAGGAATCATTCGGCAGGCCTTGAACCTGCATGGAATGGAGAAGGAAAAACATGGGACGCTTTGCCGTCATCACGATGACCGAAAAGGCCGCTGACCGGGTGCGCGAGATCGTCGCCACGCGCGAAAACGCGCATGGCATCCGCCTTGGCATTAAGAAGGGCGGCTGCGCCGGCATGGAATACACGGTCGATCTGGTGACCGAGCCCAACACCAAGGACGACCATATCGAGCGCGATGGCGCCCATGTCTATGTCGCGCCGGAAGCCGCCCTGTTCCTGTTCGGCACCGAGATGGATTTCGAGCAGACGACGCTGCGCACCGGTTTCACCTTCCACAACCCGAACCAGAGTTCGGCCTGCGGCTGCGGCGAGTCGGTCGAGTTGAAGCCGGCCGATCTCAAGGCGCTGGCCGAGGCGCGCGCCACGGCCTGATCTTCCTTCGCCCCGTAAACGGGGCGAAGGAAGCTACTCCACCCACATACCCGTCCGCTTGTGCCAGTCCGCGATCGATTCCTCGGGATAGACGTCGAACGTCTTGTCGCCTTTGCCGATCTCAGGCTCGACCCAGTTCGCCTTGTATTTCAGCATCAGATGCACTTTTTCGGGTGGTTTCGGCAGGTCGCTGTCGATCGCCGAGGCGAAGGGATGCACCAGCTCCGGCCAGGTTGGGTCGTAGAGCCAGAGCGCCGACCCGCATTTGCGGCAAAAATTGCGCTCCCCGGTCGAGATCTCGCAGTGGGGATGCTCGTCATCCTCGATCTCGGCGCGATAGACGCCGAGATTGCTCTTGCCCCTGATGTTCAGCGTCTCGTAGGCGGCGCCGAGATTGATGGCGAAACCGCCGCCGCCCTGCTGCTTACGGCAGATCGAGCAGTAGCACAGCATGAACGGCACGGGCGTGTGGCTTTCCACCTCGAAACGCACGGCGTTGCAGCGACAGGACCCCTTGAGCAGCACAGGCATGGCTAAAACTCCGACAGGATAGCCACAACCTGTCAGCATGATTTTGGTTGCGGCGATGACAAGGCCAAATGCCAGTGACATGATCGCGGCATGGACAATGAGCGCATCGCGGAACTGTTCGAGGGCCTCGGTCCGGTCAGCATCCGAAAACTATTCGGCGGCAAAGGCATCTATTTCGATGGCGTCATCGTCGCCATCGTGCTGCGCGGCGAATTGCTGCTGAAAGCCGACGCGCAGAGCGCATCGGAGTTCGAAGCCGCGGGCTGCCGGCAATGGACCTACACCGGCTCTCGCCACGGCAAGCTTGTCGCCATGCCCTATTGGAGCATTCCCGACAGCGCTTTCGACGATCCCGACGAAATGACGGTGTGGGCGCGACGCGCCTACGAAGCTGGGCGGCGGGCGGGGAAGTAGGCTCCCGCCAGCGCGAGGCCACCCCTCATCCGGCCGCTTCGCGGCCGCCTTCTCCCCGGCGGGGAGAAGAGGTTTGCGCTGAGGCCGCAAGTTCCTCTCCCCTCGGGGAGAGGTCGGATTGCCCCGAATTGCTCTTTGCAATTCGGTCTTGGTAATCCGGGTGAGGGGGACTCTCTTGGCAGTCCCTACAGCGCCTTGGCGATCTCAGCCGCCAGCCTTGCATTGTTCTCGACCAGCGCGATGTTGGTCTTCAGGCTGCGGCCGCCGGTGAGTTCGAGGATTTTTCCCAGCAGGAACGGCGTCACGGCCTTGCCGGTGACGTTGAGGGCTTCGGCCGCCTTTTGCGCGGCTTCGATGTAGCCCGCCATTTCTTCAGCGGGGATTTCGTGGGATTCCGGCACGGGATTGGCAATCAGCATGCCGCCGCCCAAGCCCAGAGCCAGGCGTGTCCGGTAGAGATGCGCGATGTCTTCCGGTCCGTGCAAGGTCAATGGCGCCCGGAACGGTGACTGCCGCGACCAGAAGGCCGGCATCGTCTCGCAGCCATGGCCGACCACGGGCACGCCGCGCGTCTCCAGCACTTCCAGCGTCTTTTCGATATCGAGGATCGCCTTGGCGCCGGCCGAGACGACGATCACCGGTGTACGCGCCAATTCATCGAGGTCGGCCGAGATGTCGAAGCTCTTTTCCGCCCCCTTGTGCACGCCGCCAATGCCGCCGGTGGCGAACACCTTTATCCCGACCATGTCAGCCGCGATCATGGTGGCGGCGACCGTGGTGCCACCGGTGCGGCCCTGCGCGACGGCGAAGCCGAGATCGGCGCGCGACAGCTTCATGGCGTCACCGGTCATCGCCAGCGATTCGCGTTCGCCGTCCGAAAGCCCGATCTTGATGCGGCCGTTGACCACCGCGATGGTTGCCGGCACGGCGCCGCCGTCAGCGATGATCTTTTCGACGTTGGCCGCCATGGCGCCATTGTCGGGATAGGGCATGCCATGGGTGATGATGGTGCTTTCGAGCGCCACCACCGGGCGCCCGGCGGCCAGGGCCTGCGCCACCGGTGCGTGGACATCGATGAAGGGGCGGGCGGTCTCTGGCGTCATCTCTGATCTCCAATCCGGAGTGCGGCGCATCCATCAGGAAAGCGTAGCTTCACCGCGCGTTATGAACTTGCCGGGTCTCATGCCACTTCCCTGGCATCCGGCACAAGGGCCAGCGCTTCCGCGAAGCTCGCCGCGGTGAATTCGGGCACCGCGTCGGCGCTTTCGATGGCCAGCGTTGCCGCGGCGACGCCCTCGCGCACGGCGTGGCGCAGCGGCTGGCCCCGCAGCAGTGCTGCGACCGTTGCACCTGCCAGCGCGTCGCCGGCGCCGGTGACATCGGCGACTTTTCTGGGGGCAGGCGGCAGGATGGAAAAGGCGCCTGTCTCATCGAAACCCAGCACAGGGCCGCTGCCGGCCGTGACCACGCCGCTGGCAAGGCCGCTGCACCGCAACCCGTCGACCATTTCCCGCTCGGCGGCCGCTGCATTGACACCGGCCAGCACGACGGCCTCTCGCCGGTTCATGAAGAGCTGGGCCAGCCCGCCGAGAACCGGTATCAGCCGCATTACCTTCGCCGGCGAAATCGCGATGGCGAAAACCGGTTTACCGGCGGCGAGCGACAGCAGCCGCTCCAGGGCGGCCGACGGCAGATTGGCGTCGCACAGGATGGCATCGGCGGCGGCCACCTCCTGGCGTATCTTGGAACGCCTGATCTGCTTGGGAAAAGCCAGGTCGTACAGTGCCATGTCGGCAAAGCCGACGATCAATTCGCCCTCGCGATCGATCAATGCCGTGTAGCTCGGCGTGGTACGGTCGAGGAACACCGCCGAAAGATCGGCGATGCCTGCCTCGGCGATGGCCCGTGAAACCGTATCGGCCGACGCATCGCCGCCCCGCATCGACACCAGGGAGGCCGACACGCCGCGCCGCACCATGCTGCGCAACGCATTGAAGACGCCCCCGCCGACATCCTCGCGCATCGTGCCGGGATTGGAGGCTGCCGGCACATAGGGACCGTACACCTGGCCACGCCGGTCGATATGGGCGCCGCCCACGGCCAGGATCTTCGGGGATTCCACCATGGTGGCGATATGACCTTTGTTGTTGCGGCCGCACAAGCGCTAGAGTGCGCGACAGAGCTTCGCATGCTGGTCGGCGATTCGGTCGGGCGATACGATCGAGCCGTCTGGCCCAATGCGGAGCCCGTTCGTGCCAGGGTTTGCGAGACAAAAAAAGAACAAATCGCGATATCGCTTGTTTTTCAGTTGGTTGTCACCCCTTGCCAAATGAGAACAAAAAAGGTACAAAATGGCAGGGATCACGGATTGTCCGGCCTTCATTGACGACCAAGGGGTGATGTATCATGGCTCAGAATTCTTTGCGGCTGGTAGAGGATAAGGCAGTGGACAAATCAAAGGCTCTGGATGCGGCGCTGTCGCAAATCGAGCGGGCTTTCGGCAAGGGCTCGATCATGCGGCTCGGCGCCAACGAGCAGGTCGTCGAGATCGAAACGGTGCCGACCGGCTCGCTCGGCCTCGACATCGCGCTCGGCGTCGGTGGCTTGCCGCGCGGCCGTATCATCGAGATCTATGGGCCGGAAAGCTCCGGTAAGACGACCCTGGCCCTGCACACCGTGGCTGAAGCCCAGAAGAAGGGCGGCATCTGCGCCTTCGTCGATGCCGAACACGCGCTCGATCCGGTCTACGCCCGCAAGCTCGGCGTCGATCTTGAAAACCTGCTGATCTCGCAGCCCGACACCGGCGAGCAGGCGCTCGAGATTTGCGACACGCTGGTGCGTTCCGGCGCCATCGACGTGCTGGTGGTCGATTCGGTGGCGGCGCTGACGCCGCGTGCCGAGATCGAGGGCGAGATGGGCGATTCGCTGCCGGGCCTGCAGGCCCGCCTGATGAGCCAGGCGCTGCGCAAGCTGACCGCGTCGATCTCGCGCTCCAACACCATGGTCATCTTCATCAACCAGATCCGCATGAAGATCGGCGTCATGTTCGGTTCGCCCGAAACCACGACCGGCGGCAACGCGCTGAAATTCTACGCTTCGGTTCGCCTCGACATCCGCCGTATCGGCTCGGTCAAGGATCGTGACGAGGTCGTCGGCAACCAGACCCGCGTCAAGGTGGTCAAGAACAAGTTGGCGCCGCCCTTCAAGGTGGTCGAGTTCGACATCATGTATGGCGAGGGCGTCTCCAAGACCGGCGAACTGGTCGACCTCGGCGTCAAGGCCGGCGTGGTCGAGAAATCGGGCGCCTGGTTCTCCTATAATTCGCAGCGTCTCGGCCAGGGCCGCGAGAATGCGAAACTGTTCCTGCGCGACAATCCCGATACCGCGCGCGAGATCGAGCTAGCGCTCAGGCAGAATGCCGGATTGATCGCCGAAAAGTTTCTCGAAAATGGTGGCTCCGAGGGCAATGGCGACGACGGTTTTGAGGACGAAGCCGGCGCGATGTAGGCAACGGTCAGAATTTGGCCATAAATCCAGACTATTAGTCAATGCTTAAGTAACAGAGTTCTGTAGTACCGCGTTCCAAACCGCCGGCCTTCGCGCCGGCGGTTTTCGTTTGGGCGGCCCCGCAAGTGCCGGTGCAAAGCGCGAATTGGCCCAATTCCGTGTTTCTGGACAGGGTCAAGAGCTACGGCTAAAAGGCCAGCTCCATCTTCTAGAAAATATAGAGCCATCTCCCGCCGGTCCGGCCGGCGGCTCTCTTGAAAAGGCAGTATCCATGAGTGGCGTCAACGAGATCCGGTCGACCTTTCTCGACTATTTCCGCAAGGAAGGCCACGAGGTCGTGGCCTCGAGCCCGCTCGTGCCGCGCAACGATCCGACATTGATGTTCACCAATGCCGGCATGGTGCAGTTCAAGAATGTCTTCACCGGTTTGGAGAAGCGGCCCTATTCGCGCGCCACCACAGCCCAGAAAAGCGTCCGCGCCGGCGGCAAGCACAACGATCTCGACAATGTCGGCTATACCGCGCGCCACCTGACCTTTTTCGAGATGCTCGGCAATTTCTCCTTCGGTGACTATTTCAAGGAGCGCGCCATCGAGCTTGCCTGGAACCTCATCATCAGGGAGTTCGGGCTGAAGAAGGACAAGCTGCTGGTCACTGTCTATCACACAGACGACGAGGCGGCTGGCTTCTGGAAGAAGATCGCCGGTTTCTCCGACGATCGCATCATCCGCATCCCGACCTCGGACAATTTCTGGGCGATGGGCGACACCGGTCCTTGCGGACCATGCTCGGAAATCTTCATCGATCGTGGCGAGCACATCTGGGGTGGACCTCCCGGCAGTCCCGAGGAAGACGGCGATCGCTTCCTCGAATTCTGGAACCTGGTGTTCATGCAGTATGAGCAGGTGACGAAAGAGGAGCGCGTCGACCTGCCGCGCCCGTCGATCGACACCGGCATGGGCCTGGAGCGCATGGCGTCCATCCTGCAAGGGGTGGAGAGCGTCTTCGAGACCGACCTGTTCCGTCATCTGATCGATGCGGCGTCCTCGGCACTTGGGCGCGCGCCCGACGCCGAAACGGTTGCGTCCTATCGCGTCATTGCCGATCATCTGCGCTCGTCCTCCTTCCTGGTCGCCGACGGCGTGCTGCCGTCGAACGAAGGCCGCGGCTATGTGCTGCGCCGCATCATGCGCCGCGCCATGCGCCATGCGCAGTTGCTGGGGGCGAACGAGCCGCTGATGTGGAAGCTGGTGCCGGCGCTGGTGCGCGAGATGGGCCAGGCCTATCCCGAACTGGCACGCGGCGAAACGATGATCGCCGAGACCCTGAAACTCGAGGAGACCCGTTTCCGCAAGACGCTGGTGCGCGGCCTCGGGCTGCTGTCCGAGGCGACGGAGAAGCTCGGCGCCGGCGACATGCTCGATGGCGAAACGGCATTCAAGCTCTACGACACCTATGGCTTCCCGCTCGACCTGACGCAGGACGCGCTGCGGCAGCGCAGCATCTCGGTCGACCTTGCCGGCTTCACCAATGCGATGGAGCAGCAGAAGGCGGAGGCGCGCAAGCACTGGGCCGGGTCCGGCGAGGCCGCCACCGAGACGGTTTGGTTCTCCGTGCGTGAAAAGACCGGCGCCACCGAATTCCTCGGCTACGAAACCGAGCAGGCGGAAGGCCTCATCGAGGCGCTGGTCAAGGACGGCAAGACCGTCGACAGCGCCGGCAAGGGCGATGCGGTCGCCGTGGTCGTCAACCAGACGCCGTTCTACGGCGAGTCCGGCGGCCAGATGGGTGACACCGGCATAATCTCGGGCGAGGGCTTCTCGATCGAGATTTCCGACACGCAGAAGAAGGCCGATGGCCTCTTCGTGCATCTCGGCAAGGTGGTCGCCGGCACGGTCAGGCCGGGTGCCGCGGTCGAACTTAAGGTCGATCATGCCAGGCGCTCCCGGCTGCGCGCCAACCACTCGGCGACGCACCTGATCCACGAGGCGTTGCGCGAGGTGCTGGGCACCCATGTCGCGCAGAAGGGTTCGCTGGTCGCACCCGAGCGTCTGCGCTTCGACATCTCGCACAACAAGCCGATCTCCGCGCAGGAGCTCGAAGAGGTCGAGCGCATGGCCAACGAGATCGTCGTGCAGAACGGCCCGGTGACCACGCGCCTGATGTCGGTCGACGACGCCATTGCCGAGGGCGCGATGGCGCTGTTCGGCGAGAAATATGGCGATGAGGTGCGCGTCGTGTCGATGGGCACCGGCTTGCATGGCGCCAAGGCCAACCGGCCCTATTCGGTCGAGCTCTGCGGCGGCACGCATGTCAGGGCGACCGGCGATATCGGCCTGGTGCGCATCGTCTCGGATGGTGCTGTCGCCGCCGGCGTGCGCCGCATCGAGGCATTGACCGGCGAGGCCGCGCGCAGGCATCTCGATGAGCAGGACCGACGCCTGAAGACCACGGCGGCGACGCTTAAGATTTCGCCCGCAGATGTGCCAGCGCGCGTCGAAGCGCTGCTCGAAGAGCGCAAGAAGCTCGAAAAGGACCTGGCCGAAGCGCGCAAGAAACTGGCGCTGGGCGGTGGGTCGCCTGCTGATGCTCCTGCCGCCAACGAGATCGTCGCTGGCGTCGGCTTTCTCGGCAAGGCGGTGTCAGGTGTCTCGCCAAAGGACCTGAAGCCGCTGGCCGATGCCGGCAAGACTTCGTTGGGTTCTGGCGTCGTCGTGTTCGTTGGCGCCGGAGAAGACAACAAGGCGAGCGTCGTGGTCGCTGTCACCGATGATCTCGTCGGCCGTTTCAGCGCTGTCGACCTTGTTCGCGTGGCCTCCGCCGCATTGGGCGGGCAGGGCGGCGGCGGCCGCCCCGACATGGCGCAGGCCGGCGGCCCGGATGCGTCGAGGGCCGATGATGCGATCGCGGCAGTGAGGGCGGCGCTCGAGGCAGCGTAGCTACCATGCGTGGGGCCAGGCGGGATCCCTTCTCTTGGGGCAGCGCTGCCCCTCATCTGGCTGCCGCCATTTTCTCCCCGTAGAACGGGGAGAAGGGCGCTTTCGTCGCGCCCTTCGCCAATCGCCCTCGTTGCAGAAGAGCGCCGACAACGCGACCAGCCTCTTTCTCCCCGTTCACGGGGAGAAATGCCCGGCAGGGCAGGGGCGGCGCGACGTCGAGGAAGCTCACCTCGAGTTATACGCTTTTTCGGTACGCACGAAGCTCGGGCGGCCAGCCATTCGCAAATACAAATCCCAGATGCCTGCAAACTGCGCCAGCAATCCCCGCCCTTCTGGAACCTTGACGAAGTAGGCGATGATCGGCGCCGCGTGCAGATCGGCCAGGGTCAGCTGGTCGCCGAGCAGCCAGGGTCCATCTTGCTTCAGCGAGGTCAATACCTTCAGCACCGTCTCTGCCTGCCGCAGGCCATCCGCGATCAAGCTCTCGTCGGGCACTTCCTTCTCCAGACGCTCGACCGCGACATCCCAGACCATGGCCCGATAGCCATAGGCGTCGAACATGCCGATGATCTGGTTCATCCGCGCGCGGCCGCGCGGATCCTTTGGCTGCAAGGGTGGACCGTCGAAAGCGTCGTCGATATAGCGCGCGATCGCACTCGACTCGAACAGGCGGAACCCCTCATGCTCGAAGGCCGGGATGCGGCCGAAGGGATGGTGTTTGCCGTACCATGCCGGCGCGCTACCTTCTGCAAAGATGTCGACCGGCACGAGATCGTAGGCGATGCCTTTCTCCTCGAGCGCAAGCCGGACGATGCGTACATAGACGCTGTAATCCGCGCCGTAGACGACCGGCTTGCCCATTTGTCCGCGAGGCGGTTACGCCATCGCCTTCTGCAAATTCTCGTCGATCTTGTCGAGGAAGCCGGTGGTCGAGAGCCAGGGCTGGTCGGGGCCGATCAAGAGCGACAGGTCCTTGGTCATGAAGCCGCTCTCGACAGTCTGGATGCAGACCTTTTCCAGCGTCTCGGAAAAACGCTTCAGTTCGGCGTTGTCGTCGAGCTTGGCGCGGTGCGCGAGGCCTCGCGTCCAGGCGAAGATCGACGCGATCGAATTGGTCGAGGTTTCCTCGCCCTTCTGATGCTGGCGATAGTGGCGGGTGACGGTGCCGTGCGCGGCTTCCGCTTCGACGGTCTTGCCATCCGGCGTCATCAGCACCGAGGTCATCAGGCCGAGCGAACCGAACCCTTGCGCCACCGTGTCAGACTGGACGTCGCCGTCATAGTTCTTGCAGGCCCAGACATAGCCGCCCGACCATTTCAGGCTCGAGGCCACCATGTCGTCGATCAGGCGGTGCTCGTACCAAAGCTTCTTCGACTTGAACTCGGCCTCGAATTCAGCCTCGTAGACTTCCTGGAAAATATCCTTGAAGCGGCCGTCATAGGCCTTGAGGATGGTGTTCTTGGTCGACAGGTAGACCGGATAGTTGCGCAGCAGGCCGTAGTTCAGCGACGCCCGGGCGAATTCGCGGATGGACTCGTCGAGATTGTACATGGCCATGGCGACACCGGCGCCGGGCGCGTCGAACACGTCGTGCTCGATGACTTGGCCGTCCTCGCCGACGAACTTGATCGTCAGCTTGCCCTTGCCGGGAAAGCGGAAATCGGTGGCGCGATACTGGTCGCCGAAGGCGTGGCGACCGACGATGATTGGCTTGGTCCAGCCGGGCACCAGGCGCGGCACGTTCTTCATGATGATCGGCTCGCGAAAGATGGTGCCGCCCAAAATGTTGCGGATGGTGCCGTTCGGCGATTTCCACATCTTCTTCAGCTTGAATTCCTCGACGCGCTGCTCGTCGGGGGTGATGGTCGCGCATTTCACGCCAACACCGTATTTCTTGATGGCGTTGGCCGAATCGATGGTCACCTGGTCGTTGGTGGCGTCGCGATGCTCGATGCCCAGGTCGTAATATTCGAGCTTGAGGTCGAGATAAGGGTGGATCAGCTTGTCCTTGATGAACTGCCAGATGATGCGGGTCATCTCGTCGCCGTCGAGTTCGACGACCGGGTTCGCCACCTTGATCTTCGCCATGGAAAGAATGCCTCGTTGCTGGGAATGGGACGGCCTTGCCCGCGTGGCGTCGGCCGGGGATGCCGCCCGTATATCAAAGCGCTTTTGGCCACGCAAACGGCGATCGGTCACGAATGTGAGCCCACGGCGCCGTCATTTGCGAATGCTTCATTTTCGCGGCCGAATATGGCAGGGGACGCTGAAATGCCGCAAACAGCAGTTCATTGACAATCATGCCCATTACCAAAGATCCCGATAACACCGCAGCCGGCCCGGCGATCATCCTTGTCGAGCCGCAACTCGGCGAGAATATCGGCATGGTCGCCCGCGCCATGGCCAATTTCGGACTGTCGGAGCTGCGCCTGGTCAATCCGCGCGATGGCTGGCCGAGCGAGAAGGCGCGTGCCGCCGCCAGCCGTGCCGACCACGTCATCGATGCCGTCAAGGTTTTCGACGATCTGGCCTCGGCACTTGCCGACCTGAACTTCGTCTTCGCCACCACCGCAAGGCAGCGCGACGGCTTCAAATCCGTGCGTGGACCGGTGGAGGCGGGCAGGATGCTGCGCGCCCGTCACGCAATGGGGCAACGCACCGGTATCCTGTTCGGTCGCGAGCGCTTCGGCCTCTACAATGACGAGGTCGGCCTCGCCGACGAGATCGTCACTTTCCCGGTCGATCCTGATTTCTCCTCGCTCAACATCGCCCAGGCGGCCTTGCTGATGTCCTACGAGTGGATGAAGTCGGGCCTGGAGGACGAGACCAGGACCAATTTTTCGGGGCCGGAGATGAAGCCTGCAAGCAAGGAAGAATTGCACGGCCTGTTCACCTATCTCGAAGGCGCGCTCGAGGCGCGCGGCTATTTCAGGCCGGCGCCGAAGAAGCCGAAAATGGTCGACAACCTCCGCGCCGTGCTGACGCGGGCAGGCTTTGCCGAGCCGGAGCTCAAGGTGCTGCGCGGCATCATCTCTTCGCTTGACCGGTTCTCGCCGGCGATGCCGCGCGGCGATGGGTCACCTGGCGATGACCCGAGGCGTTTGCCCGCGGCGGCGGCGCGCGCCCGCAAGGCGGAGGCGACTGGTCGGGCGCCGGACGCTAGCGGCGACGACACGGACACGCCACTGCTCGGCGGCAAGGGAACCGACAATGACTGACCAGCCGATCCTGATGTTCGATTCCGGCGTCGGCGGTCTGACCGTGTTGCGCGAGGCACGCGTCCTGATGCCCGACCGGCGCTTTATCTATGTCGCCGACGATGCCGCTTTTCCTTTTGGCGCCTGGGAGGAGCCGGCCCTAAGAGAGCATATACTAGGATTATTCGCCAAACTGCTCGACCGCTTCGCGCCGGCCATCTCGGTTATCGCCTGCAACACCGCCTCGACACTGGTGATCGATGCGCTGCGCGAAAGATTTCCCGGCCATCCCTTCGTCGGCACGGTGCCGGCGGTCAAGCCGGCGGCCGAGCGCACGCGCTCCGGGCTGGTCTCGGTGCTGGCGACGCCGGGCACGGTGAAGCGCCAGTACACGCGCGACCTGATCAGCAAATGGGCGCAGAAATGCCATGTCCGCCTGGTCGGCAGCGACAGGCTGGCTGGCCTGTCCGAAGCCTATATGCGCCAGGGCTTCGTCGACGAAGAGGCCGTGCGCGCCGAGATCGAGCCATGCTTCATCGAGCGCGACGGCATGCGCACCGACATCGTCGTGCTGGCCTGCACGCACTATCCCTTTCTGGTCAATCGCATGCGCAAGACCGCTCCCTGGCCGGTCGACTGGATCGATCCGGCCGAGGCGATCGCACGGCGCGCCCTTTCGCTGCTGCCGCCGGTCAATGGGGCGCTGCCGCAAGCCGAGCCTGATATCGCGGTCTTCACCTCGGGCAAGGCGGACTTCGCCGTCAGCCGCCTGATGCAGGGGTTCGGGCTGACCGTTCACTTGGACAGCGGCAAAGCCGCCCGCCACTCAAACAGGTTCGAAGACGATGCTGCGTTGATCCGGATCGGCCAGGACTAGCCTAAGCGTCAGACCATCACCCTGTCTGAGCCCCGAGGCCTTCACGGTGGCAACGACAGCCATGTCGGCAAGCTGAATGCGCACGCCATAGTCGACGAAGTCGGTGACGACGGCTTTGAACGTCTCGCCCTCGCGCCCCTCCAGCATTACCGCCTCGGCAAGGTCGATGGCCGCGTGGTTGATCTGCGAAGCGCGGCTATCCGCGCGTCCCATCGCCTTCGGCAGCCTGGCAAACGCGTCGGTAACAGCCTGGGGCACGGTCTGGCCGTTGGCGATAGCCAGCGCGCAGCGCACGACATAACGATCGGCAAGGCGCCTCAGTGGGGCGGTTGCATGGGCATAGGTCGCGGCCATCGCCTCATGCCATGGGACAACGCCGTCCTGATACGGTTGATAGGATGCGCCGGGGCTTGCATGGCGGATTTCCAGCATCAGCGCCGCCTGATGCGGATCGGTCGGATCGAGGGTTCGCTGATAGTCCCGCAAGCTGGTCGAGGCCGGCCAGGACAGTCCGAGAGCCTGTGCCGCGTTGCGCAGCCTTTGAACCTTGAAGGCATCCGGCCCCGACATCACCCGAAAAAGGCCGGTATGATGCGCAAGCATGGCATCGGCGATCGCCATGTTGGCGGCCAGCGAAAGCGCGGCGTTGTCCTGCTCGGATTGCAGAAGCGGCCTGAACGAAAGCCGGAATGTGCCGTCGGCAAGCCTTTCCACCTCCTGCTCGGGTGGGTCGACGCGGGAAGCCCCACGGCGCCGCTCATTCGCCGCCATGCGCCGGGCCATTTCGGCGAAGCCGGCCGGGACATCGGAGGCCTTCACGCTGTCATAGGCGAGCTTCGCGCGGCTTTGAATGATTGCCCGCTCCGCGCCGTCCAACTTCGTCGCGCCGTCCTGCGCAACCCGAACCGTGAAGATAGCAGCTGGACGGGGTCCATCCGGCAACAGGCTCGCCGCACCCTCGGCAATTACCGGCGGATAGAGCCCGGCCTTGCCGTCCGGCAAGTAAAGCGTCTCGCCCCGCGTCCAGGCTTCGCGATCGATCGCGTCGCCGTCCTCGACGAACCAGGCCACGTCGGCGATGGCGTAATGAAGCAGAAGATCGCCACCGCTGGCCTCGATCGAGAACGCCTGATCGAGATCGGTGGAAGCAGCCGGATCGAGCGTGACGAACGGCATTTCAGTTCGATCGGCATGCTGGTTGGGCACACGTTTGGCCGCCGCCTCCGCCGCGGCAAGCACATCGGCCGGAAATCCGTCCGGAACGTGGAATTCGGCGCGGATTTTCGCCAGTCCCGCGGAGAGAACCTGTGAGGGATCGGTCAGGGATTTCATTCAGCCGTCCTACACTGGGGTTCCGGACACGAGAAGGCTGCCGACGAAAATCGCCGAGCGCGGCCAAGGGTTGGCACCAGGCGGACGGGGAGCAGCGCCACTGGCGCTGGAACCGCCGCCGAAGCGTGGCGTTTCTCCTGACAGCAAAGGAGACCCGCCATGCCAGCCACTTCGAAAGCCCAGCAGAAAGCCGCCGGCGCCGCACTCTCCGCCAAACGCGGCGAGACCAAGAAAAGCGAACTCAAGGGCGCCTCCAAGGGCATGTATGAATCGATGAATGAAAAGCAGCTCGAGGAATTCGCCGAGACGAAGCGCAAGGGATTGCCGGAGAAAAAATCCTAAGGATTGAGCGCTCGAGCCAGACTACCTTGGAATGAAAAAGGGCCAGCGACGTTCGCTGGCCCGGGAATTGTGGCGTTGAACAGTCTTACCAGCGGCAGCGCCGTACTCTCTCGACGATCACCCTGCGATGGCCATGCCGCCACACCACTCGCTTCTTCACGACGATGCGGCAGACCTGCTTGTGGCCGTGCCAATGACGCGCCATGGCCGGCTCAGGGGCCACCGCCATCGACCCGGCAAGCACCGCGGCCCCTGCCAGGGTAAGGAAAAACTTCTTCATGCAATTAAGCTCCTCTAGCTCCAGTCCCTTCCTGGTGCCGCTGGCGCAAACCTCCCGCCACATCGGCATCGCATCAACGCCTTGGACGCTATACGGTTGCGTTGCGCCGCGCCACTCACAAGCTTGACACCGGTTAAATCTCGGTTTAACCAGCCGCCAACGCCGGGCAGCGATGTCCGGTGTTTGTTTTGTATACGCAAGATCTGTCACGACAATCGTTTCCGATCTTGTTTGAACTGACGTGTCCCGTGGGTTTTCCGCCGCGTTGCGTGGGAAAACCCTGTCAGGTCTCGAAAACGGAGGCCAGAGGAGGGCGCGTTTCCTTCACCCGGACCAAGAGGTGCCGGGTGTGTTGTCTTTGAAAGGGAATGCGATGAGCAAGCGCGAATCCGCGAAATACAAGATCGACCGCCGTCTCGGCGAAAATATCTGGGGCCGCCCTAAGTCCCCGGTCAACAAGCGTGAATACGGCCCCGGCCAGCATGGCCAGCGCCGCAAGGGCAAGCTTTCCGACTTCGGCCTGCAGCTCCGTGCCAAGCAGAAGCTGAAGGGCCACTACGGCGACGTGTCGGAAAAGCAGTTCCGCAAGGTCTATGAAGAGGCCGATCGCCGCAAGGGCGACACCTCGGAGAACCTGATCGGCCTGCTCGAATCGCGTCTCGACGCGGTTGTCTACCGCTCCAAGTTCGTGCCGACCATTTTCGCCGCCCGTCAGTTCGTCAACCACGGCCACGTCAACGTCAACGGCAAGCGCGTCAACATCGGCTCGTATCGCTGCAAGCCGGGCGATGTCGTCGAAGTGCGCGAAAAGTCGAAGCAGCTGGTGATCGTCCTGGAATCGGTTGGCCTCGCCGAGCGCGACGTGCCCGACTACATCGAAGCCGATCACAACAAGATGACCGCGACCTTCTCGCGCATCCCGGGCCTGGCGGACGTTCCGTTCGCCGTGCAGATGGAACCGAACCTGGTCGTCGAATTCTACTCGCGCTAAGCGAACGCTTTTTTGCGATACCGGAAAGGCCGCCCTCGAGGCGGCCTTTTTTGTTTCGGGCACCCGTTTTGCGGCGTGTCGCTAAAATCAATTTCGATTTTCCAGACAATGCGCTAAGCCGGGCGGAAGTCACATCCGGGGCCGTCGCGCCATGAACATGCAGCCAGACATCGAAACACTAGAACCGGCCGCCGAAGGCGGCTCTCACCCGCTGTTCGCCGATGTACCGTCCTCGGTCGAGTTCAACAAGCTGCGCAAGCGACTGCTGCGGCTGACCCGCCAGGCGATCGAGGATTTTTCGATGGTGAAGCCGGGCGAGCGCTGGCTGGTCGCGCTATCGGGCGGCAAGGATTCCTACGGTCTGCTGGCCATGTTGCTTGATCTCAAATGGCGCGGGATGCTGCCAGTCGAGTTGCTGGCCTGCAATCTCGACCAGGGCCAGCCGAATTTCCCCAAGCATGTCCTGCCCGACTATCTCGACACCAACGGCATAGCGCACCGTATCGAATACCGGGACACCTATTCGGTCGTCACCGACAAGCTCCCCGAAGGCAGCACCTATTGCTCGCTCTGCTCGCGGCTGCGGCGCGGCCATCTCTACAGGATCGCGCGCGAGGAACGCTGCTCGGCCCTGGTCCTCGGCCATCATCGCGAGGACATCCTCGAAACCTTCTTCATGAACCTGTTCCACGGCGGCCGGCTTGCCGCCATGCCGCCGAAACTGCTCAACGACGAAGGCGACGTGGTGGTGTTGCGGCCGCTGAGCTACTGCGCCGAAATCGATCTGGAGAAATTCGCTGCCGCGATGCGGTTCCCGATCATCCCTTGCGATCTCTGCGGCAGCCAGGAAGGGCTGCAGCGCAACGCCATGAAAGCGATGCTCGAGGACATCGAAAAGCGCATGCCCGGCCGCAAGGACACCATGATTCGCGCTCTGTCCAACACCAGGCCGTCGCATTTGCTCGACCGAAAGCTGTTCGATTTCGCCGCCCTCAATGAAACCCTCGCGATCAGGCAAGACATTTCCGATGACATTTGACGAGACCGCGATCGACTGGCTGGCCGGCATTCTGGCCGAGGCAGCCCAAGCCGAAATCATGCCGCGCTTTCGCCGACTGGGCGACGGCGACATCAGGCAGAAGACTTCCGCCGCCGACCTGGTGACGGAGGCCGATGTCAACGCCGAGCGGCTGATCACCGCCAGGCTGCGCGATCGCTATCCCTCTGCCATGGTGGTGGGCGAGGAGGCCTGCTCCGAAGATCCGGCGCTGCTCGACGGCTTGGGCGATGCCGAACTGGCGTTCACCGTCGATCCGGTGGACGGCACCTTCAATTTCGCGTCCGGCGTGCCGCTGTTCGGCGTCATGCTGGCGGTCGTGGTCAGGGGGGAGACGGTCGCGGGCATCATTCATGATCCGGTGGGCAAGGACTGGCTCATCGCCGCCAGGGGTGCCGGCAGTCATATCAGGCATGCCCATGGCAGCCTGGAGAAAGTGCATGTGGCGGCGCCCGTGCCGATCTCGCAGATGACCGGCGCGGTGTCCTGGCAATATCTCGACGAACCGGAGCGCTCACGCCTCGCGCGCAACCAGACCAAGGCACTGTCGCAGTTCGCCTATCGCTGCGCTGCTCATGAATATCGCCTGCTGGCGAGCGGGCATGCGCATTTTGTCGTCTACAACAAGCTGATGCCCTGGGATCATCTGCCCGGCGTGCTGATCCATCAGGAGGCCGGCGGCCATGCCGCTCGCATCGACGGCAGCGCCTATCTGCCCTCGCATGTCGATGGCGGCCTGCTTGTCGCGCCGGACCAGGATAGCTGGCAGGAACTGCGCCGCGAGCTGTGGGCGGAATAGGATCAATTCCTGTGGCTTGAACCGTTGTATGATCGAGTCGGGCGTTTTGGCGGAGGCTCTCGGATGAAACCTCGGTTCGCAATTTTCGCGGCGGCTCTTGCCGTGGTGCTGTTTGCGAACTCCAGCGCGGCAATCGCGCAAGAACGCCCCTGTCACAGTCCCGATCCCATCGACACCATCAAGGAGATGTCGGACGCTATCTATGCCTGTTGGAAGCCGCCACCCGGAACCGCGGGCATGTCCTTGACCATCCAGTTCTCGCTTCGTCGCAACGGGACGCTGATCGGGACGCCTCGCGCCACCTATTCCGATCTGGGGGTCGATCCGCGGCTCAGCCGAGCCTTCGTGGCGTCCATCCTCAAGGCGCTCGACGACGCTCTTCCATTGCCCTTTTCAAATGGCATGGGCGGAGCGATCGCGGGGCGGATGCTCTCTCCTCGCTTCACGGCGGCGCTTGAACGCGCATCGTGACGCCACCAGCAGACGACAATCAGTGCAGGTCGGTGACGTGGCCTGAAACGGGGGCGTTCTGCGGCTGGAACATCTTGCCGCGTTCCGCAAACAGGATCATCAGCAGCGCGGCCACCGAGACGCTGCAGAAACCAGCGGCCAGCGGCGTCACCGTGCCGTTGAAAGCCTGGCCGATCAGCGTGCCGAGAATGCCGCCGAGAAAAGTCTGCATGAAACCCAGGATCGATGACGCCGTGCCGGCCAGCTGGCCAAGCGGCTCCATGGCCAACGCATTGAAATTGGCTCCAAGACAGCCAAACGGCAGCATGGCACTGGCAAAGAAGGTGATGAACAGCCAGAGCGGCATCTTCGTTTCCAGTGAAACCACCAGCCAGGCCAGGCTGATCACCAGAAACAGCAACAGCGCGCTTTGCGACAGGCGGCGCATGCCGACGCGGCCGACGAGGCGCGAGTTCAGATAGTTGGAGAAGGCGAGTACGCCCGCGACACCGGCGAAGATGACGGGAAACATCTCGCCGACGTCGAAGACGCCGACGTAGATCTGCTGCGCCGAGGCGATGAAGCCGAACATGGCGCCGAAGATGAAGGTGCTGGCGAAGGCATAGCAGAGCGCGATGCGGTTGGTGAGCACGATGCGGAAGCCGCCGAGGATGGATGAAACCGTCAGTGGCCGGCGATATTCGGGGTGCAGCGTCTCGGGCAGGCGCAGCAGCGACCACGCCGAGACGATCATAGCTCCGACGGCCATGGTGACGAATATCCAATGCCAGGTCGCGAACAGCATGATGAACTGACCGATGCCTGGAGCCACGACCGGTATTGCCATGAACACCATGAAGATCAGCGACATGACTTCGGCCATACGCCGGCCGTCGAATGTATCACGCACGATCGAAACCGCTATGACGCGCGTGGCAGCCGCGCCAAGACCTTGCACGGCGCGGCATATCAAGAGCGTTTCAAAGCTCGGCGCGATGGCGGCCGCCGCAGCCGCCGCCACATAGATGATCAGGCCGCCGACGAGCGGCGAGCGGCGCCCGAACCGGTCCGAGATCGGCCCGAAGAACAGTTGGCCGCCGCCGAAACCCAGTATGTAGGCGGTGACCACATATTGCCGATGATTTTCGTTCTCGACCCCGAGCGAGGCACCGATCTGCTGCAGCGCCGGCAGCATGATGTCGATGGCCAGCGAATTGAGCGCCATCAGTGCCGCGCAGAGCGCGATGAACTCCCAGCGCGGAATCGGCAATTGGCTTGCCCGGGACACGGTGCTTGCCCCTTGCGACGCTGATTTCTGCTGGTCCACGGCAAGTCCGATCTCTCAAACGAAAACGCGCCGGCGGGCCGGCGCATTTGGCTCGTCTTGGTCCCGGGATCCGGGCTTGTAAAATTGCCGAGGTGGGGCCGCCCCGGTGGCTTGGGCATGTCGATACCGACACGCCCAAAACGGAAGTCAGGCGGCGCCTTTGACGCTCACGCCCTTCTCGACCAGGAAGGTCTGCAATTCGCCGGCCTGGAACATTTCGCGGATGATATCGCAGCCGCCGACGAATTCGCCCTTGACGTAGAGCTGCGGGATCGTCGGCCAGTTGGAATAGTCCTTGATGCCCTGGCGCAGTTCGGCGGAGTCCAGAACGTTCACGCCTTTGTAGTCGGCGCCGATATAGTCGAGGATCTGGACGACCTGGCCGGAAAATCCGCATTGCGGGAAGCCGGGCGTGCCCTTCATGAAAAGGACGACGTCGTTGCCCTTCACTTCATTGTCGATGTAGTCGTTGATGCCGCTCATGGAATATCCTTTCACGCCTGTGGGAGTCAGGCTCGAAACATGTCCCTCAAATAAACCCATAGGTTGCCCGAAACAAGACTTTAGCCATGCCATCACCCGAATGGCGCAAAGAATGGGCGGCTTTGGGCCAAGCGTGTCGGGTGGAATGCCTCAGTCGGGAACGCTGGTCTGCAGCGCCAGCGCGTGCAGCACGCCGCCCATATTGCCCTTCAGCGCGTCATAGACCATCTGATGCTGCTGGACCCGGCTTTTTCCGCGAAAGCTCTCGGCCACGACCTCAGCGGCATAGTGGTCGCCGTCACCGGCGAGGTCGCGAATCGTCACACGGGCATCCGGTATGCCGTCCTTGATCAGTTTTTCGATGTCGTGGGCGTCCATTGCCATTGTGGAAATTCCTGTTTCGGAAGGGCGGCGGCGCGGCAGCCTATGTGATGAGAGTCGGGCAAGCCTAAAGCCTTTCCAATCCGGATTGAAGCGGTTCTGTCCGGTGTCCGTTCTGTTGGTGTTCAGGCGATGGTTTCACCCGGCCCCTGCGCCGGCTCATCCTCGCGCATCGAGAAGGCGCGGCCAAGGCTGAAGACCAGCACGTAGAGCGGGAGGTTGATCGCCATGTTGGCGATCGGCAGATAGCTGGTCATGCGCCAGGCGGGCGAGAAGAACGGCTGGCCGTAACCATCGCAGACAAGCGAAGAGCCGTACTCCCACAAGGCCCCCAAGACGGCCGAGACGGCGAAAAGCTTGATGCAGGTGACGACGTGTCTTGTCCGCGCCTGGTCCGGCAGAAGCCGGTTCCAAAGCAGCAGGCAGACGATCGGAACCGCATAGATGAGGTTCTGCAGCACAAGCATGGGAAGCGTGCCGTTGGCCGCGGCGAGGAATTCTCCGCGCGTTTCCAGCCTGGGACAAACCTCGCTCGATGTCGTCGAGAGCAGGAAGAAGACGAACGGCCCGAGACACCAGAAGAAGAACAGCGACGGCCAGAAGACGACTGCAAGCAGCGCCCGGACGGCCAGTTTCTTATGATTGAGCAGGATCTCTGGACAAAACGGTTTTCCCTTTGTCCAAGAAAACCGGTTTCCACCTTTCGGGATCATGCCCTGGTCAACTGGCCTGATCCATGAAGCGCGGGAACCAGCCTTCATGGGCGGCGGTCAAGTCGCTGACCGGGATTGCCCTGGTATCGCCGAGCTTCAACGCGGCGCCGCCGGTCGAGCCGATCCACGGCGCGAAAATGCCGAGTTCGCCCTGCTGCTTGCGGATGGCGTCCCATTCATCGCCATGCGGATCGATCGACAGCGTCAGGAGATAGCGGCCCTGGTCTTCGCCGAACCAGACCGGGATCGGATCGGTACCGACAAGCCCGGGAACGGTCGCGCCGATGCCCGACGCCATCGCCATTTCGGCCAGCGCCACCGCAATGCCGCCATCTGAGACGTCATGCGCGGCCGTGACGATGCCGGCAGCGATCAACGAGCGTACGTGGTCGCCGACACGCTTCTCGTGTTCGAGGTCGACCGGCGGCGGCGGGCCGTCGCTGCGGCCGTGGATATCCCTGAAATAAACGGACTGGCCAAGATGCGTTCCCCAGGAAGCCGGTGCGCCGACCAGCAGGATCATCTGGCCTTCCGCGGCGAAACCGATCCGCGCCATCTTCGACCAGTCTGATATCAGGCCGACGCCGCCGATGGTCGGTGTCGGCAGGATGCCCTGGCCGTTGGTCTCGTTGTAGAGCGAGACATTGCCCGACACGATCGGGAAACCAAGCGCCCGGCAGGCGTCGCCGATGCCTTTCACCGCGCCCACCAACTGGCCCATGATCTCAGGCCGTTCGGGATTGCCGAAATTGAGATTGTCGGTGGCGGCGAGCGGCAGCGCGCCGGTGGCGGTCAGGTTGCGCCAGCATTCGGCCACCGCCTGCTTGCCGCCCTCGTAGGGGTCGGCTTCGCAATAGCGCGGCGTCACATCGGAGGAGAAGGCCAGCGCCTTGGTCGGATGGCCCTCGACCCGCACCACGCCGGCGTCACCGCCCGGAAGCTGCAGCGAATTGCCCTGGATCAGCGTGTCGTATTGTTCCCACACCCAGCGGCGCGAAGACAGGTCCGGTCCGCCAAGCAGCTTCAGCAGCGCATCGGCGAGGTCGGCCTGCGGGATATCGTTGGCGGCAAGCGGCGCCGGCTTCTTCGGCTCGACCCAAGGGCGATCGTATTCGGGAGCCTTGTCACCGAGATCCTTGATCGGCAGGTTGGCGACCTCGTTCCCCTGGTGCCGCACGCGGAAGCGCAGATCGTCGGTGGTCTTGCCGACGATGGCGAAGTCGAGGCCCCATTTGTGAAAGATCGCCTCGGCCTCCTTCTCCTTTTCCGGGCGCAGCACCATCAGCATGCGCTCCTGGCTTTCCGACAGCATCATCTCGTAGGCGCTCATGCGCTCCTCGCGCACCGGCACCTTGTCGAGGTCGAGTTCGATGCCGAGGTCGCCCTTGGCGCCCATTTCGACCGCCGAACAGGTGAGGCCGGCAGCACCCATGTCCTGGATGGCGATCACGGCGCCCGAAGCCATCAGTTCGAGAGAGGCCTCCAGCAGGCATTTTTCGGTGAAGGGATCGCCGACCTGCACGGTCGGGCGCTTCTCGTCGATCTTGTCGTCGAATTCGGCCGAGGCCATGGTAGCCCCGCCGACGCCGTCGCGGCCGGTCTTGGCGCCCAGATAGACGACCGGCAGGCCGACGCCCTTTGCCTCGGACAGGAAGATGGCATCGGTCTTGGCAAGGCCCGCGGCAAAGGCATTGACCAGGATGTTGCCGTTGTAGCGGGCGTCGAAATTGACCTCGCCGCCGACCGTCGGCACGCCGAAGGCATTGCCGTAGCCGCCGACGCCGGAAACCACGCCCGCGACCAGATGCCTGGTCTTGGGATGGTCGGGCGCGCCGAAGCGCAGCGCGTTCATCGCCGCGATCGGCCGCGCGCCCATGGTGAAGACGTCGCGCAAGATGCCGCCGACGCCCGTCGCCGCACCCTGGTAGGGCTCGATGAAGGAGGGATGGTTGTGGCTTTCCATCTTGAAGACGACGCAGTCGCCGTCACCGATGTCGACCACGCCGGCATTCTCGCCCGGGCCTTGGATGACTTGCGGGCCGGTGGTCGGCAAGGTGCGCAGCCATTTCTTCGAGGATTTGTAGGAGCAGTGCTCGTTCCACATCGCCGAGAAGATGCCGAGTTCGGTGAAGCTCGGCTCGCGACCGACCAGGTCCAATATGCGCTGATACTCATCGGGCTTCAGCCCATGCGAGGCGATGAGGTCTGATGTGATCGGGACGGAATTGGAAGTGGTCATGGGCGGCGATTTATGTCCATGGAGCAGGGATTTTGAGTCTCCTCTTATCGCAAGCCTTGCGGTCGATACACCCGTCGGCTGAGGAAAAAGGCAGAAAGCAACAGGGCGATAGATCGCGGCAGGCCTTTTGGTGAGCAGCGAAAGGCGTCCACCCAGCTTTCAAGTCCCCGCAAAACCAAAATGGGGAACGCTCCGATGCCCCGGTCGTTAGGTCCCTATCACCGAGGAGACAGAATCATGGCTACCAAGCAAGGCAAGAACGACAATCGCCTCTCGGACAAGGAAGCTCTCCATATCGCGGAGACCACCGACGTTTCGCCGCGGCAGGCCAAGGAATTGGCTGAGAAGCACGGCAAGGAAAAAGCCGAGAAGGAAGCCAAGAACTTCAAGGCCGAAGGTTGATCCGGGTCTGGTTCTGACAAGTCCAGTGTCGCAAGTCGACGTCTCGAGGCAGCAGGGCGGGTGGCCGCGAACGGTTCAGGAAAAACTGTCGTAGCCCGCGCGGCCCTCGTCCAGCAGCCGCCTGATCACCGCGACGCCGCCGGCAACATCCTCGCGCCCGCTCGGCTGCGAAACACCGAAGCGCACCCCATGGAAAACCCGCTCCGAGCGCCCCGCCTTGAATTCATCCTCATCGTCGATCAGCACGCCATGCTCCAGGCAGGCATTCTTGAACGTGCCGGAAAGCCAGGGATCGGGCAGGGTGAGCCAGACGAACGGCACCTTGTCGTGCGATCTGAATGAGAAGCCCGCCAAACTTTCGCGCACTATGAACATGCGGGCGCTGATCTCCGCGATGCTGCGCTTGCGGATTTCGCTGGCCTGGCCGGAAAGCACCAGCCGGGCATTCACCTCCGCCAGCAGGAATGGCATGCCGCCGGTCATCATCTTGTGGGCGACCCGGATGCGATGGCGATAGGCGGGCGGGCAGGAGAGCCAGCCGCCGCGCAGTCCGGCGGCGACCGACTTCGACAGGCCGCCGGCGATGATGGTGCGCTCGGGCGCGAATTCGGCAAGCAGCGGTGTCGGGTCGTCGGTCAAATGGCCGTAGAGGTCATCCTCGATCAGGATGACGTTGTAATCACGGGCGATACGCGCGATCGCCTCGCGTCGCGCCGACGACAAGGTCACCAAGGTCGGATTCTGCGCCGTCGGTATCAGGAAGATCATCTTGGGGTGCTTTTGCGCGCAGACGCGTTCGAAATCCGCCGGATCGAGGCCTTCATCGTCCGATGCAACCAGCGCGGTGCGCCGGCCGATCAGGCCGGCGCTGCGGGAAATCTGGGAGTAGGTGAGGTGCTCGAAGGCGACATAGTCGCCGGGCGTGGTCAGGGCCGCGATCGCGGCCATCACCGCGGCGTGGGTACCGAGGGTAGGCACGATTGTATCGATCGTTGGCCGGAAGGCATTCCGGGACAGCCAGCGGGCGCCGGCTTCGTACCAGCGATCCGGGAAGTCGCGCGTGTAACTTGAGATCTCATGCGGATGGTCCTGTGCGGTGCGCGACAGGACGTCGGCTACAACGGCGCCCTGGCCGATATCAGGGGCTGCCGTGCTGTCGAACCGCAACTTGCCCTTGGGGGCATCGACATAGCGCGTGCCCTCCACGCTGGTGTCGGGCGCCTCCGGCTTCGTAACCCCGATGTTCTGGCTAAGCACATAGGTCCCGCGTCCGACTTCGCCGCTGACGAGACCGCGCTCGCGCAGCAATTGATAGGCCCGCCCGACGGTGCCGACCGTGGCACCGATGTCGTAGGCAAGGTCGCGCTGTGGCGGCAGTTTTGCCCCCGCGCCGATCACTCCTCGGTCGATATCCGCCTCGATGGAATCCGCGAGACGCTGATACAGCGGGCCTGAGCCGGTGAGATCTGGAACCCAATTTGTCATGGTGACAATTTTCTATATTGCACCGTTTTGGGAGTCAATACATATCGGCAGTGCACCAACCAAGGGTGCAATTGACATTTGGCAGAAAGAAAATGAATACAATCGGAACATTCCGCCACTCGGCAACCCAATTGCTCGGTCAGCCTGCTCGCCCGTCCGGGCAGCGCGGCTTCGCCGGCCGAATTGTGCATGTGGTCAGTTCGCTGGCGAAATGGATCGACCGCCTGCTGGAGCGCCGGCGCGGCCGACTGGCGCTGCTGGAGATGACCGACGATCAACTCAAGGACATCGGCATCTCACGCTGCGACGCTCACCGCGAAGGCATCAAGCCGCTCTGGGAATAGCGGCCCGTCTACCGGGTGCCTTTGCTCCTGAGGCGTCCGATAGCGTGGTCGACGAAAACGGCGACGACGCATATCACCAGGAAAAGTGTGGTTATGGCGAGCGCGGCCACGGCGACGCTCTCAACGCCGTTCCTGGCGACATCGAGGAAGGGATAGGGCACTTCGCCCGCCAGCGGCGCGCGCGCCAGCGCATAGGCCAGATAGGCGATGGGATAGAGCACCCACCAGGAGATGTCGCTCCATCGCGTCCTGCCATCGGCGCCCGATATCAGCCACCACAGCACGAACAGCACCGGCGTCACGTAGTGCAGCAGGATGTCGCAGAGCAGGAACAGGCCTTGCGGCTGCCAGAGCCGCGCCAGAACCGTGGCATAGACGATGAACACCAGGGTGATCGAAGCCGCGACGCCTGCGCGCATCCGTGGTCCGGCAAAGGCCGGCAGCCACGCATAGAAGCCGGATGACAACAGCGAGGCGTGGACCAGCACGGCGCCAATGTTGGTCAGGATGGTGAAGAAGCTGAAATAGAACACGATCGAGCCGAGCAGGCCGCGGCCCGCTACCATCGAAGCCGGAATGGTGATCGAGAACTGCAAAGCGAGCGCTATCAAGCCAACAAATAATCCCGCGATCTGCAGGAACCGGCCCATGGCTGGCTCAGGCCGTGGCCGCGCAGGCCGGATTGCCCGCTTGCCAGCGCGCGACATCGGAGCTGATGCGTGCGCCAAGCGGGTCGTTCATCAACGGTCCGAAGACGTCGACACGGCTTGAATTGCCCTGTGCCTGCACGACCAGCAACGGTTTGCCGCCATAGTGCTTGGCCGGCACCAGAAGGAAGCGCGGCGTGCCGCTGAACGAGTTCAGTTCATTGGCCATCTGATACTGGCTGAAGGCCGGATCCTTGCTGGCGATCCAGCATTTGTGGGCCGATATCGCCACCTGTTCCATGGAGAGCAGCGCGGCGCTCTTGCCCGACGGCACGGGCGTGCTCTTGGGGCTCGATTGGCAAGATGCCAAGGCAAAGCCTGACACGGCGATCAGGGCGATCGTCCTGTTCTTGATCAAGCGGCACCCATTTCGAGTTCGGACAGAAAGATCTTCAGGCCGTCGGTCATCTCGCCCCACACCCTGGACAATGCCGGATGCTGCGAGGCGATCTGCTCATAGGCATCGAATCTGGGATAGGCGTCGAGCAGGTCGTGGCGGCCGGTCATGGCGCGGAAATTGTTGAAGATGAACCGCGTCGGCGTCAGCCAGGCATCGGCGAAACTGATGTCGCTGCCGAGCGCGAAGGGGCCTTGCGCCATGCGTGCCTCGATGGCGGCCAGCCCATGGTGCAGACGGGCGAATTGGGCGTCGATCTCGGCAGTGTCGCGCTTCGGCACGAAATGCAGTTCGAAAAGCTTCATCGTCGGTGTGAGTACGTCGAGATCGACGATGCGGGCAAACATGCGCACCAGCGCGCGGTCCTTCGAATCGGGCGGCAACAGAGCCGGTTCGGGAAACCGTTCCTCGAGATATTCGGCGATCACCACCGATTCGACGATCGTTTCGCCCGAGCCGGTGATCAGAACCGGAATCCGGTTCATCGGCGAGATGGCGCGAAACGCCTCGGGGATCGGAAAACCGGGCGGCGGCGCGATGATCTTGATCGGCACGTCCTTGATATAGGCCAGCGCCCGCACGATCGAAGAGTAGGGCGACAACGGCCGCGAATAGAGTTTCATGACCGTCTCTCCCTCACGCTATGATCTTGAATTGCCGCAATTCTTAAGGTTGCGGTTGCAAACTTCAAGCGGCAATGCCCAAGGCGCCTTCGAACAGCGCTCTGCCGTCATTGCCGCCATGCGCTGCTTCTATCAGATTCTCGGGATGCGGCATCAGGCCGAGCACATTGCCTTGTTCGTTGACGATGCCGGCAATGTCGTTGATCGAGCCGTTCGGGTTGGTGCCTTCGGCATAGCGGAACACCACCTGGCCTTCGCCCTCGAGACGGGCAAGTGTGTCGGCGTCGGCAAAGTAATTCCCGTCGTGATGCGCCACCGGCGAGCGGATGATCTGGCCCGGCTGGTAGCGACGCGTGAACATGGTGTTGGCGTTGGCGATCTCGAGCTTGACCTGCCGGCAGACGAATTTCAGCGAGGTGTTGCGCATCAGCGCACCTGGCAGCAGACCGGCCTCGACGAGAATCTGGAAACCGTTGCAAACGCCGATGACCATGACGCCCTTGGCCGCCTTTTCGGCGACCGCCCGCATGACCGGCATGCGTGCCGCGATCGCGCCGCAGCGCAGATAGTCGCCAAAGGAAAAACCGCCTGGGATGGCGATCAGGTCGACATCGGGAATTTCGGTGTCGGTCTGCCAGACGGTTGCCGGCGCCTGTCCGGAAATCTTGGTCAGCGCCGCGATCATGTCGCGGTCGCGGTTGAGGCCAGGGAGAAGGACGACGGCTGATTTCATTTTGGTTCGTAAGGCCTTTGTGCTTCGGCAAGTTCGCGCGGGTCGAGACGGCGCTCGATATGTTCTAGCCAATCATCCCGGCGAGCGAGCACGCCATAGATGCTCTTCACGTCACTCTCGGTGGCTATCAGATGACCGCGGATGGAGCCAAGCTCGGATTTTACCTCTCCGAGCGTCAAATCCATCCTGTCCAACCGTGATTGAATGGACTTGAGGCCTTCAAATATCAAAGCTTCCATCGCTCTCGGCCATCAGTTCCTCCGGCACAACTTCAGGTAAGCGTCACACTATAATTCTCAATTACAGTGTTCGCCAGCAGCTTGTCGCACATGGCCTTGAGATCGGCCTCGGCCTTGCCCTTGTCGCTTTCCGAAAGCTCGACGTCGAACACCTTGCCCTGCCGCACTTGGCCGACGCCATCGAAGCCCAGCCCCGACAGCGCGTGTTCGATCGCCTTGCCTTGCGGGTCGAGCACACCATTCTTGAGGGTGACGGTAATGCGGGCCTTGATCACGCTGGACATGCTCCTGTTCTGAACGTTGGGCGCAAGCCGGTGTCAGTGCGGCTTGCCTTTGAGGCCATCGGTCGAGGCGACAAGCACCGGACCGGTAGGACGCGGCGGCTCGTTCTCGTTCATGATGCCGAGGCGGCGGGCGACTTCCTGATAGGCCTCGACGAGGCCGCCCATGTCGCGACGGAAACGGTCCTTATCGAGCTTGTCCTGCGTCGCCACGTCCCACAGGCGGCAGGAGTCCGGCGAAATCTCGTCGGCCACGACGATGCGCATCATGTCGCCCTCGAACAGGCGACCGCACTCGATCTTGAAGTCGACGAGCTGGATGCCGACCCCCATGAACAGGCCAGAGAGGAAATCGTTGACGCGGATGGCCAGCGCCATGACGTCGTCGATTTCCTGCGGGCTTGCCCAGCCGAACGCCGTGATGTGCTCTTCCGAAACCATCGGATCGTCGAGTGCGTCGGCCTTGTAATAGAATTCGATGATCGAGCGCGGCAGGACGGTGCCTTCCTCGATGCCGAGCCGCTTGGACAGCGAACCGGCGGCGACATTGCGCACCACCACCTCGAGCGGGATGATCTCGACTTCCTTGATCAGCTGCTCGCGCATGTTGAGCCGGCGGATGAAGTGGGTCGGGATGCCCATGCGGTTCAAATGATTGAAGATGTATTCGGAAATGCGGTTGTTGAGCACACCCTTGCCGTCGATGACCTCGTGCTTCTTCTTGTTGAAGGCGGTTGCGTCGTCCTTGAAGAACTGGATCAGCGTGCCCGGCTCGGGTCCCTCATAGAGGATCTTGGCCTTGCCTTCATAAATGCGGCGGCGATTTTTCATTTGAATTTTTCTCTGGATTTGCGGACAGGCGGCAAGCGACCACTTCCTGTCCGTCCGCCTGAATTAATGCGGCGACGGTGACGTTCAATGCCGGGTCTATCCCAATCACACCGTTTGCTCAATCGGCAAATCCTTTCAATCAACCGCTTTCGGGACTGAAATGCCGCAGCGCAGCATATGACGAAGCATATTGACCGGCCCGCGACCTTTTGGTTTGTGCTTCGGCAACACACATATCCATTGCCAACGAATCGGATTTGACCGGAGGGACGCCATGAGCAGCATGAAAGACCGCGAAGAGGGCTTCGAGCGCAAATTCGCATTCGACGAGGAGCTTCGGTTCAAGGCTTCGGCGCGGCGCAACAAGGCGCTTGGTCTGTGGGCAGCCGAAAAGCTCGGAAAATCCGGTGCCGATGCCGACGCCTACGCCAAGGAAGTCGTTGTTTCCGACATAGAGGAAGCCGGCGACCACGACGTGTTCCGCAAGATCCGCAAGGATTTCGATGCCGCCGGCGTCGAGCAGTCCGATCACCAGATCCGCCGCACCATGGACGAAATGATGGCGCAGGCGATCGAGCAAATCAAAAACACCTGATCCGGCCGCTTTCTGGCCCAATCGACCGCCCGGCCGATCCGGGCGGTTTTTCTTTGCCTTTGCGGCGGTTTCCGGCTGAAACTGCCGACGTAACGAGGAAAGAGATTAGATGTCCCTGAAGTCCCGTCTTGCCGCAGATGAAACGCTGGTAACTGCCTGGTCGGGCGTGCCGGACGCCTTGACCGTGGAGATCCTCGCCAGGCAGGACTTCGATGCCGTCACACTCGACATGCAGCATGGCGGCCATCACGAGGACAGCGTCCTGCGCGGCCTGGCACCCGTGCTGGCCCTGGGCAAGCCGGCGCTGGTGCGCATTCCCGTTGGCCGTTTCGACATGGCCAGCCGCGCTCTCGATTTCGGCGCCGAGGCGGTCATTGCGCCGATGGTCAACTCGGTGGCCGATGCAAAGCTGTTCGCCGCGGCCATGAAATATCCCCCGCTCGGCGAGCGCTCGTGGGGTCCGACCTATGCCTTTCCCCGCCATGGCAAGGGCGACTATGCCGAATGGCTGCGCGACACCAATCAGCGCACCATGGCTTTTGCCATGGTCGAGACGCGCGCCGCGCTCGATGCGCTCGACGGCATCCTCGACACGCCGGGCATCGACGGCATTTTCCTCGGGCCGTCCGACTTCTCGATCGCCTGGACCAACGGCACCACGGTCAATTCGACGCTGGAAAGCATGATGGAGACGGTGGCTTCGGTTGCCGAGCGCACCCGCAAGGCCGGCAAGCATGCGGCGATCTATGTCGTCGAACCGGCTATCGCCGGCCGCGTCGTGTCGATGGGCTATCGCCTGCTCGCCACGGGTTCCGAGCACGCGCTGATTTCATTGGGAGCAAGGACCTTGCTCAAGGACATGCGGGACTCGATCGGATCCTGAACCAGCGGACTGCTGTCGCCAGCGTGTTGCTCAGGCCTTTGCACCGCGAGCGCCGTGGCGGCCGATCCGCCGCGTCTGATCCTGTCGAACAAAGCGCCGAGCGCCTGGACCCACCAGTTGTTGAAAGCCATCAGCGGCAATGCCGCGAGGATCGACCCAGATATCGCGGCGGCAGCGCCGAGTGCGGCGGAGTCGCTTGCCAACAGCGCCCATGATCCCAACGAGCAGATAACGGGTACATGCACGAGGTAGAGCGGGAAAGACAGGTCGCCCAGGAAACGTGCGGCCTTGCCTGAGAGCCATGACGGTGGGTCATCCATGCTCAGCACGGCGTAAACCAGCATGATGCTTGCCGGGATGGCCACGCAAGCTTGCCGCAAACCGATATCGGAAGCTGCAATATCGAGCACGGCGAAGGGCCGGTATATTCCGACAGCATCTCCTGCATAACCCAGCAGCACCAGCGAAATAATCCCCATGGCCCCTCTCACCCATCGATTCGGGCGAAATCCCATGGCGAGAAGCGGATAGAGTAGGAGGCTGGCCGGAAAGGCACAAAAAAAGAAGCTGACTTGCACCGCCAAGAATACGCCTGTTGCTATGCAAAGCCAGGACAATAGCGCCCAGCGGCCTTGGAAGAAAAAGACGATCGGGGCGAGGGCGAAGGTCAGCATGCTGCCCCAGAACTCGATTGTCATGGTCCACAGGCTGCTGTCGTAATATTTGTCGCCGAAAATGAATGTCCGCCACGCTCCTTGCAGGAATGCGTCGGAGAAACTCGCTGTCTCCCGCGACAGTACCTTTGAAGCATTGCCGAATCTGCCGAGCCACTCAGATTGAGCGACCGCCGCTGCATCCTCGAAGAAATACAGATCGAGCTTGAAGATGACACAGGACGATAGAACCACAACAAGCACGGGTCCAGCCAGACGAGGCAAACGTTTGATCGCACCCAGCCGAAGGTCTTGTGCGTCGCGGGACTGGAAATAACGCTTCACAAGCACATAGGAAGAGAGGACGAAAAACAAGTAGACGGCAGAGCCGCCATTGAAAGCGATGAAAGCCAGACTTGTCTTGAGCGATTGCGCAGCCTCCTCTTCGCCCGCCGCGGACGGCGCAAAAGCACACAAGATATGCCAATTGAGAACGATAAGCGCTGCGGCACCTCTCAAGAATTCGAGTGAAGCGTCCTTGCGCAAGCATTGACCTCTGTTTCAAGGGCGAAGAATTGGCAGCCCGGTTCAAGCACGGATGATCATCCAGAAAGCAATTTCCACTGCTTCTGAATAGTTAACGCTGGCCCTCTTAAATTATTATTTATTCGAGTCCTGCAGTTTGATCGAATGCCATCGTGCGTTGATTTTGGCGCGCCTCAGAGGTCCGTCAGGAACTTGGCGAAGGTCATCGATCCCTCGGGCCAGGGGCCAAAGCCTGAATCCTCGCTGAGATGGCCGGTTTCTCCGGCATCGATGAACAGCGAGCCCCAGGCGCCGGCGATGTCCTCGGCGACATCGAAAGGGCAGAAGGGGTCGTTGCGGCTGGCGATCACGATGGAGGGAAACGGCAGCGGTTCGCGAGGATAAGGGCCGAAGGTCATCAGATGTCTTGGCTTGATCTTGGGATTCGCGACGTCCGGCGGTGCCACGAAGAAGGCGCCGGCGATCGGCTTCCGGAACTGCGGAATGGCTTGTACGGCCGCGGCCACTCCAAGTGAGTGAGCGACGAGAACGACAGGTCTCTCGGCCTCGTTGACCGCCTTGGCCACACTTGCCGTCCAGTCCTCGCGCACCGGCTTCGACCATTCCGCTTGCTCGACGCGGCGCGCCGTGGACAGTTTCGATTGCCAGCGGGTCTGCCAATGCTCAGGCCCCGAATTGGTGTATCCGGGAATGATCAGAATATCTGCGTCCTTGACTTTCATGGCGCTCAGATAGCGAGCGCGATTGCCTCATGCAACCGTTGATGGGCAGGCTTCCGGTCGCAACGGTGAACACCATGTTCGCTTTTCGCTGTCTTGTGTGAACGATGAAGATCGACGATCTCTGTCGGGAGAGAAACAGCCGTGGAGGACCGGGATTTTGGCGCTGACACGACGTAGAGTGATCGGCGCCGCCGGACTCCTCGCTTTGGGAGCTTCGCGAGACGTCGCCGCAACGGAGACAATGATGAGCGAATTGCCATTTGCCGCCACCACGCCGGTGAGCGTCGCCCGCGTCGGCCTGAAGGCGCGTGATGCCGAAAGTCTTGCCGCCTATTATCGCAAAGTCGTCGGACTGCAGGAATTGAGCCGCGCCGACGGCGCGATCACGCTCGGTGCCGGCAGCCGTCCGCTGCTGGTGCTTGAGCCGGACAGCTCTGCCAAACCGGACGATCCGCGCAGCGCCGGCCTGTTCCATACGGCTTTCCTGCTGCCCAGCCGTGCCGATCTCGGACGCTGGATCAACCACGCCATCTCAGACAAGATCGCTATCGAGGGCGCTTCGGACCATCTGGTCAGCGAAGCGCTCTACCTGACCGATCCCGAGGGCAACGGCATCGAAATCTATGCCGACCGCCGCCCGCAGGATTGGAAATGGAACGGCGACAAGATCGCCATGGCGACCGAGCGGATGAACATTCCGTCTGTCGTTGCCGAAGTGCCGGCCGGCGATGCGGGATGGCAAGGCGCGCCGGAAAACAGCATTGTCGGCCATGTCCACCTGCGCGTCGGCAGACCGGAAGAGGCCGAAGCCTGGTGGAACCAGGAATTCGGCTTCGACACGGTCGCCAAATATGGCGGCCAGGCGGTGTTCCTGTCGTCGGGGCATTATCACCACCACATCGGCGCCAATGCCTGGCAAAGCGCCGGCGCCGGCCGCCGCGACCCCTCCCGCTCGGGCCTTGCCTGGGTCGAGATGCGTTCGGACAATGTGAGCAGCGAAACGACCCGTGAGGATCCTTGGGGCACGGTGATCAGGACCGTGCCAGGTAAGGCTTGACTGGACGTCACCACGGCTTTTTTCTCCCCGTAAACGGGGGAAGGAAAGCTCATGCCCCTCCGAAAACCCGCTTGAAGATCGTGTCGACGTGCTTGGTGTGGTAGCCTAGGTCGAATTTCTCGCGGATTTGCGCCTCCGGCAGTGCGGCTGTCACTTCCTTGTCGGCCAGAAGTTCCTCAAGAAAATCAGCGCCTTGTTCCCACACCTTCATGGCGTTGCGCTGCACCAACCGGTAGGAATCTTCGCGTGACAGGCCGGCCTGCGTTAGCGCCAGCATGACGCGTTGCGAATGCACAAGGCCGCGAAACTTGTTCATGTTGTTCAGCATGTTGTCGGGATAGACGACCAGCTTGTCGACGACGCTGGTCAGGCGTGACAGCGCGAAATCGAGCGTCACGGTGGCGTCCGGGCCGATCATGCGCTCGACCGAGGAGTGCGAGATGTCGCGCTCATGCCAGAGCGCCACGTTCTCCATCGCCGGCAGCGCCATGGAACGCACCATGCGGGCAAGGCCGGTGAGGTTTTCGGTCAGCACCGGGTTGCGCTTGTGCGGCATCGCCGACGAGCCTTTCTGGCCCGGCGAAAAATACTCTTCCGCTTCCAGCACTTCGGTGCGCTGCAGATGCCGGACCTCGATCGCCAGCCGCTCGATCGAGGAGGCGATAACGCCGAGGGTCGCGAAGAACATGGCGTGGCGGTCGCGCGGAATCACCTGCGTCGACACCGGTTCCGGCTTCAGTCCGAGCTTTGCCGCCACATGTTCCTCGACATAGGGCTCGATGTTGGCGAAGGTGCCGACCGCGCCCGAAATCGCACAGGTGGCAATGTCTTCGCGCGCGTGCACCAGCCGCTCGCGGCAGCGCGAGAATTCGGCATAGGCCTGCGCCAGCTTGATGCCGAAGGTCGTCGGCTCGGCATGGATGCCGTGGCTGCGGCCGATGGTGACGGTGTCCTTGTGCTCGAACGCGCGGCGCTTGAGCGCTGCAAGCAACGTATCGATGTCGGCCAGCAGAATGTCGCTGGCGCGGGTGAGTTGCACCGCAAAGCAGGTGTCGAGCACGTCCGAAGACGTCATGCCCTGATGGATGAAGCGCGCATCGGGCCCGACGAATTCGGCAAGATGGGTAAGGAAGGCGATAACGTCATGCTTGGTGACGCGCTCGATCGCGTCGATCTTCTCGACGTCGAATTCGGCCGCGCTTCCCTTTTCCCAGATCGTTTTTGCCGCTTCCTTGGGGATGACCCCCAGTTCGGCCAGCGCGTCGCAGGCATGGGCCTCGATTTCGAACCAGATGCGAAACCGGGTTTCGGGCGACCAGATGGCGACCATTTCCGGCCGGGAATAGCGAGAGATCATCGGTCATTCCTGATGTGTCGGAGGGATTTGTCCGCGTCCTAACAGAGGCGGACCAAATGCTCAACGCTGCTGCCGTGCAAACCAGAGGCTGACGGCGAACAAGGCGACGAAACCAAGCGGGAAATAGAGCCGGATGCCCAGCACCACGAACTGGTAGGACGCCACCGCCATCGTGAAGGCGAGCTGAAAGCCCCAGGTGAAGGTGAATACGGGCGCATGCCATTCGGCATAGTAGGAGCGGTATTGCAGGGCATACAGCAGGGCGGTGAGGCCGATCGTTGCGGCCGCAAGCCCTACGAATGTTGCCGCGAAGGCGACCTCCCGGCCCCTTTCGAGCGAAACCAGCCGTGCGGCAAACAGGCCAACGGGAAAGGCTAGGCCGCCGCCGACGGCAAACAGCAGGGACACGGTGCGGATCTTGCCTGGCGTCACCCAATTGTCCAGCAACAGGTTGACGAGTGCGCTGGCGCCCATCATGGCGGCCCACAGCAGCGCACCGAGAAGCGCTGCACGCAGTGTCGGCATGGCGCCGCGAAGGTGGTGCAGGGCGCGATTGCGCCTGACGGGTTGGGCAAGCTCTGTCACAGGCGGCCGGTCACGGCGATCCAGCGAAAGTCCGGCCCTTCGAAGCCATACTGGCGCACCGCGATCAGCACCGCATAAGCGCTGAGGCTGTCCATCGAGAACGTCTGCACCGCGCCGATGCGGTAGCCGTTCGGGCAGCCCCGGCTCTTGGGGATCGCTTTGTCCTCGTGCAGCAATTTCGTGGTGCCGCCATCCCGCGCCTCGATACGCAGCAGCCGGAAGCCATTGATCTCGCCCTGGCTGGCGCAACCTTCGGTGTCATTCATGCCGATCTCGTCGAGCCGGAACTCGAGCGGCTGGTCGACAGGGGAAAAGATCGGTCGCGGATTGACCACTATGCGATGTGGATCGGCCGAAAGCTCGGTCACCGGGTTGGAGCCGGCGGTGATGCCGCGGTTGGCACTCAGCTCGGCCTGGCTGACAATGGCCTCGCCCTTTTGCCGGGCCTGAAGGCGGGCAGCGTCGAGCGTTGCCTTCTCGTCGTCGAGCCGGACCCTGACCGGCGTGCCCTTGAGAAAGCTGTCGTTGCTCGTGTCGATGTAATACCGGTTGGCATAGGGAAAGCCCGACCCGTCCTGGATGCCGTACTCCTCGAAGGCGAACACGCCGCCATCCCGGGTGAAGCCCAGGATTTCGAGCTCCGCGACATCGCCGGCCTGGGCAATCGACGCCGCGAACTGCGTGGCCAGGCAAACGGCAAACAGGAAAAGCGTCCGCATTGTCATCGCTCCTTCGGCCTGATCGCTTCATCCCTAGCACGACGAGATCAAAACGTCGTGCGGACCAAGGCCGATGCATCCAAACCGCTCGTCATTTGTTATTGTCGGCAGTCCCAAGGGAAACCCACCCCAATGGAGAAGCTAACATGACCGACACCAGCAAAATTCGTGAGCACATGGAAGTCGTCGGCGCCGACGGCGTGCATATCGGCACCGTCGACAAGGTCGATGGTCAGCGCATCAAGCTGACCAAGGCCGACAGTGGCGAGGGGGCTCACAAGGGCCATCACCACTATATTTCCCTGGCCCTGGTTGCCGAGGTCGATGGCAAGAAGGTGTGGCTGTCCGCGAATTCCGACGTCGCGGTGACGTTCGAGGAAGAAAAATCCGATCCGGTTTGATCGACGGCTTTAGCCAGCCTAGTGACGTGACGACCAGACGGGAAACAGGTCGTTGTCGGCTGGCGTCGCGGCAAACACGCCACGGCTGATGGCGCGCGCCATAGTGGCGCCGGCGGCGGCGTAGAGGTCGATTGCCGCGTCGGCGGTCAGTTCGACCCCGCTCTTGCCGGTGGCCAGCGCGAACACCAGGTCGCCGTCGGCCGGCGTATGGGTCGGCCAGATGGCGCGTACGAAGCCGTCATGCGCCGAAATTGCCAGGCGTTTGGCGGCGGCCTTGGTGAGAACCGCGTCCGTGGCAATGGCCGCGATGGTCGTGTTGCCGCCGCTGTCCATCTGCCGTTCGTGATCCTTGTCCCGGTATTTCAGCAAAATCCGCTTCGCGTCCTCGGGCATGGGCGAGGGATAACCAAGCCCGCCGAATTCATCGCCGATTTCGAAGGGTGCCGCCCAGAAATGGCGGGTGCGGCCGACGGTCACCGAGCCGGTCGGGTTGACGGCGGCCAGCGCGCCGATGGTGATCCCATTGTCCAGCAGTGTCGAGGCGGAACCCAGGCCACCCTTCAGCCCCGACGTCAGTGCACCGGTTCCGGCGCCCGCCGTGCCAAATTGGAAATCGACAGCGGCAGTCTGCACCGACTCGTAGCCGAGGTCGCGATAGGGGGGATAGCGGCCCCAGTCCTTGTCGCCGCCATTGCGCAGGTCGAAGAGGATCGCCGCCGGCACGATCGGTACGCGGAAGCCGCCAACCTCGAAGCCGATGCCGCGTTCGCGCAGTGCGGCCTGCACGCCGGAGGCAGCATCGAGCCCGAAAGCAGAACCGCCCGACAGCACCACGGCATGGATCGTCTCCACCAAATTGTGCGGTTCCAGCAGATCCGTCTCGCGGGTGCCAGGCGCACCGCCAAGAATCTGGACTCCCGCGACCGCCGGCTCGTCGCAAAGGACGGTCGTCACGCCGGACTTCAGCCTGGCGTCGGAAGCATTGCCAACGCGCAGGCCCATGACATCGGTGATGAGATTGCGTGGACCGGTGCGGAACATCAGTTGTTTTCCAAGGGCACGAAGCGGGTGCCGTCGAAGCGGAAGACACGGTAGAGGCTCTGGCTGAGGTCGCCCTTGTCGTCGAAGCGGACCGGTCCGATCGCCGTGGTGAAATCATGCCCGGTGAGTGCCTCGGCCAGCGGCCCGCCGGAGCCTGCTGCGTCCGACGATGCGGCCTTGGCGATCTCGACCGCAGCATAAGCCGGGAGGGCGTAGCCGTCCGGCACGATCTTGTGCGCGGAGAAGCTTTCCAGCACTTTGGGATCCGCGACATCGGCCCATTCGGGTGGCGCGATCATCAGCGTGCCGGTCGCGTAAGGCACGTCGCCGGGCGGCGTGCGCAGGTTTTCGCCGCCGGCAAGGACGATGCCCGTCTGGAGCTGGGCGGCATCGCGCCCCATAATGGCGATGTCGTCGCCGTCGCCGCCGGCAAAGACATGCGTGGCGCCGGCCTTTTTCAGCCGTCCCACCAGGCCGATCTGGTTGTCGAGCTGCGGCCGGAACGTGTCGACGAAGACCGGTTTCAGTGCCGCCTGCTCGGCAGCAGCACGAAATGTCTCCGCCATCTCACGGCCATAGATGGTGCCGTCGTCGATGATCGCGAACAGCTCGTTCCGCCATAGCCGGGTGAGGTTAGCGGCAACGGCGTTGCGCTCGTCGTCGCCGCGCGGGCTGAGGCGATAAACCGGCCAGCCGGTCTTGGCGCGGCGGTCGGTCAGGCTTTCGGTTCGCACACCAACGGTGATGACAGGAATATTGGCGTCCTTAAGGACAGGCATCGCCGCCTCGATCGCCTCCGTGCAGAGGAAGCCGATCACGACATTGACCTTGGCTGCCACGAATTCCCTGGCCGCCGCGGCGCCGCCATCGCCGGTGCAGGCGTCATCAACAGTCTTGAGTTGGATGCCGTCCACCTCTGCCGCGAGCCCGGCGCCAGCCTCGATCTGCCTGCCGAGGATGGCCGATGGTCCCGACAGGGGTGCTGCGACACCAATCGTGAGCGTCTGTGCGCTGGCGGCGCCGGCCATGAACAGCCAGGCCAGCGCTGCGGTTGTGGTTGCCCCGGATCGCATGCTGCCGAAGAATTCCTCCAAGCCCGCACGTCGCGCAGGCGTCAAATTCCCGCCAAGACCTAAAGGCTGCCCGGCCTTGGTGCAACACGCGAATTCGGGATATGGGCCAAGCACTTCGCTTGTGGCATGTGATGTCTGGCCATATATGTCAGGTGAACAATGGCCATGGAATCTTCCAGTGCTGAAGAAGAACGATATTGGACCGCAGGCCTATCGCGACGCGATGAGTCATTTTGCCGGTCATGTCCATGTGGTGACCACCGACGGACCCGCCGGAAAGCGGGGGACGACGGTGATCGCGGCATGTTCTGTGTCGGATACGCCGCCGACCATCCTGGTCTGCCTCAATCGTGAAAATGCCAAGAATGAGCTGTTCGTGAAGAACGGCAAATTTGCCCTGAACACGCTGGCTTCGCACCAGGAGCCGCTGTCGATTGGATTTTCCGGCATGACTGGCCTGCCGGTCGAAGAGCGCTTCGCGCTCGGCGAATGGGATGTGATTTCCACCGGCGCGCCGACGCTGAAGGGCGCGCTAGCCGTGTTCGACTGTGAACTGATCGACACCAAGGACCTGGCCACCCATCGTGTGCTTTTTGGCAAGGTGACAGGTCTGCGTATGGGCGATAATTTGCGGCCGCTGATCTATCACGCCCGCGGCTACCACGTCCTGGAAAGTGGGGCCGCCGCACCCGCGGAGAAGGAATGAGCGACTTGAAACCGCGCCCCGTGCCGCGGACGATCGACGAAACGCTCGATCTCCTGACCGGCGCGGACTATGTCGCGGACCGGTCGCTGGCAACGGTGCTTTTCCTGTCTCTGCGCATGAGGCGGCCGCTTTTCCTCGAAGGCGAGGCCGGCGTCGGCAAGACCGAGATCGCCAAGGTGTTGGCCGAGGCGCTTGGCCGCCGGCTGATCCGCCTGCAGTGTTATGAGGGGCTCGACGTCTCCTCGGCCGTTTATGAGTGGAATTACGCCGCGCAGATGATCGAAATCCGCATGGAGGAGACCGCCGGCAAGGTCGACCGCTCCGCCATGGAGCGTAACGTTTTCTCCGAAAAGTACCTGATCCGCCGGCCGGTGCTCGATGCGCTGACCGGCAAGACGGGCGCAGCCCCGGTTTTCCTGATCGACGAACTCGACCGCACCGATGAAGCCTTCGAAGCCTTCCTGCTCGAAATCCTCTCCGACTTCCAGGTGACTGTGCCTGAACTCGGCACGATCAAGGCGGAAGAGCCGCCGATCGTCATCATCACCACCAACCGCACCCGCGAAATCCACGATGCGCTGAAGCGGCGCTGCCTTTATCACTGGGTCGACTATCCCAGTGCCGAGCGCGAACTGGAGATCGTGCGCCGCAAGGTGCCTCGGGCCAACCAGCGGCTTTCGGCCGAAGTGGTGTCCTTCATCCAGAAGCTGCGCCAGATCGAGCTGTTCAAGGTGCCGGGCGTCGCCGAAACCATCGACTGGGCCGGCGCGCTGACCGAACTCGACAAGGTGGCGCTCGATCCGGAGACGGTGTCCGACACGGTCGGGGTGCTGCTGAAATACCAGGACGACATTGCCCGCATCGGCGCGGGCGAGGGCCGGCGCATCCTCGATGAGGTCAAGGCCGAGCTCGCGGCGGCGGAGTAGGGTGGTGAAGGCGTCCCGACCCGACCCTGGAGAGGCGACGGCGGACGGCCGGATCGCAGACAACATCGTCTATTTCGCCCGCACCTTGCGCAAGGCCGGCATGCGGGTCGGGCCCGCTTCGGTCAAGGACGCGATCGAGGCGGTGCTCGTCGCCGGCATCGGCTCGCGTGATGACTTTTACTGGACCCTGCACGCCGTTCTGGTCTCGCGGCATGAGGATCATGCCACCTTCGACGAAGCTTTCCGACTGTTCTGGAAATCGCGCGAATTGATCGAGAAGCTGCTGGCGATGTTTTCGCCGGTGGCGCCTGACGTCAGGCAGAAGCAGAAACCGCGCGCGGCTGAAAATCGCGTCAGCCAGGCGATGTTCGAGGGTCATCGGAAAAACCAGACGCCTCAGGAAGTCCCTGAGATCGAGGTCGACGCCCGCTTCACCTTTTCCGGCAACGAGCTGTTGCGGGGCAAGGATTTCGCGCAGATGAACGCAGTCGAGATGGCTGACGCCCGGAAGGCGATCGCGGCGTTGCGGCTGCCTGTCGACATGGTGCGGACCAGACGCTTCAAGGCCGATGCGCATGGCCGCCGCATCGATCCACGTGCCATGATGCGCTCGGCGGCGCGCACCGGCGGTGAATTGATCCTGCCGAAATTCCGCTCGGTCCGCGAAGTTCATCCGCCCCTGGTGGTGCTGGCCGATATTTCCGGTTCGATGAGCCAATACACGCGCATCTTCCTGCATTTCCTGCATGCGCTGACGGAAAAGCGTCGGCGCGTGCACACTTTCGTCTTCGGCACGCGGCTGACCAACCTGACCCGGCAGATGCGCCACCGCGATCCCGATGCCGCCCTTGCCGATTGCTCGGCGGCGGTCAAGGACTGGTCGGGTGGCACGCGCATCGGCGATACGCTAGCCGAGTTCAACCTTGTATGGTCGCGACGTGTGCTGGGACAGGGCGCGGTGGTGCTTCTGATCACCGACGGGCTGGAGCGCGACGATATAGGGGGCTTGGCGGAAGAAATGGAACGGCTGCACAAATCCTGCCGGCGGCTGATCTGGCTCAATCCGTTGTTGCGCTTCGATGGTTTTCAGGCGCGCGCCCGCGGCGTCAAGGCGATGCTGCCGCATGTCGACGAATTCCGCTCGGTGCACAATCTCGACGCGCTCGCCGATCTCTGCACCTCGCTGGACAAGAAATCGGTCCTTTCCGTCGATCCACGGCGGTGGATGGAAGCTGGCGCAAGGCACGCCGCATAGCCATATATTTCCGGCTTTTGGAAAAAACAGACCCTGAGAGAAGCAACGATGAGTGACAGTCTTTATCTCGATGAGGCCCGCGACCCGCTGATCATCGCGGAAGCCTGGATGAAGGACGGCAAGGATGTCGCGGTCGCGACCGTTGTCGAGACCTGGGGTTCGGCGCCGCGCCCGGTCGGCAGCCACCTTGTCATCGATGCCGATGGCAATTTCCACGGCTCTGTTTCGGGCGGTTGCGTCGAGGGCGCTGTCGTGACCGAGGCGGTCGACGTCATCGGCTCCGGCAAAGCCAGGATGCTGGAGTTCGGTGTTGCCGATGAGACCGCCTGGCAAGTCGGCCTGTCCTGCGGCGGCCGCATCAAGGTTTATGTTGAGCGATTGGGCTGACCTCCGATGGATCCTTATGCGCTGAAGACGCTCAATGCCGAGCGGCGCGCCCGCCGCGCGGCGATCCTCGTCACTGATCTCGGTGATGGTCGCGATCGTATCGTGCGGGAGGGTGATCAGGTCGCCGGCGATCTCGGTGCGGCGATCGCCAAGGCGTTTCGATCCGGCAATTCGGGGTCCGTCGAGGCGGAAGGGCGGACCTTCTTCCTCAATGCGCATCTGCCGCGGCCGCGTCTGGTGGTGATCGGCGCCGTGCATATCAGTCAGGCGCTCGCGCCGATGGCCCGGATCGCAGGCTATCCCTTGGAGATCATCGATCCGCGCACCGCCTTTGCCACATCGGACCGCTTTCCCGATGTCGCCTTGCATGCCGACTGGCCGCAGGATGTGTTGGAACGCCAGCCGCTCGACGCTTACACCGCGCTCGCCGCCGTCACCCATGACCCGAAGATCGACGATTTCGCGCTGAAGGCGGCACTCGACGCCAACTGTTTCTATGTCGGAGCGCTCGGCAGCCGAAAGACGCATGCCAGGCGCGTCGAGCGCCTGCTGGCGCTGGGCGCGAGTGCGGACCAGATCGCGCGTATCCACGCGCCGATCGGGCTGGACATCGGGGCGGCAAGCCCCGCCGAGATCGCCGTCGCCATTCTCGCGCAGACCATTCTTGCCTTCCGCTCGCGCGGCCTCGATGCGAAGGGCGCGGCGGCGTGAAATTCGGTCCGATCCCGATCGACGCGGCCGAAGGGGCGGTGCTGGCGCATGCGACCGCGGCCGGCGAAAAGCGATTTCGCAAGGCGCACAGGCTGAGCGCCGAAGATGTCTCAACGCTCAAGAGGGCAGGTGTTTCGCAGGTCGTTGCGGCCGTGCTGGCGCCGGACGATCTCGGCGAGGACGCCGCGGCGCAAAAAATTGCCGAAAGCATGACCCTAGGCGGCATCGAGGCGAAGCCCGCCGCCACCGGCCGGGTCAATCTCCACGCCAAGGCGGCTGGCATCTTCACCGTCAATGCCGCTGTCATCGAGGCCATCAATGCCGTCGATCCCGCCATCACCATCGCGACGCTGGCCCAGCACGCGCCGGTCGAAAAGGGCCAGATGGTCGCGACGGTGAAGATCATTCCCTTCGCGGTCTCTTCCTCGTTGGTGGCCGCCGTGACGGAAATCTGCGCCAGCGGCGAAATTTTTGCCGTCAACGCCTATCGGCCGATGCGTGTCGGCGTCATCCAGACGGTGCTGCCGGGCACCAAACCAACCGTGCTCGACAAGACGCTGCGCGTCACCGAAGCCCGGCTGGCGCGCTCCGGCGGCAGGCTGACGGCGGAGCGCCGTACGCCGCATGAGATCGCCCCTGTCGCAGAGGCCGCCATCGCGCTTGCGCGCGACAACGACATGGTGGTGATCTTCGGGGCTTCCGCCATGAGCGATTTCGCCGACGTCGTTCCGGCGGCGATCGAGAGGGCGGGCGGTACCATCATCCGCGCGGGCATGCCGGTCGATCCCGGCAATCTGCTGGTGCTAGGCACACTCGGCGGCAAGCGCATCATCGGCGCGCCTGGCTGCGCCCGCAGCCCCAAGGAGAACGGCTTCGACTGGGTGCTCGACCGGTTGATTGCCGGCCTGGACGTCACCGCGCGCGACATTGCCGGCATGGGCGTCGGCGGCCTGCTGATGGAGATACCGACGCGGCCGCAGCCGCGCGAGCCGCTGCCGGCCAAAAGTCGGCTCAAGGTCGGGATCGTGCTTCTGGCGGCAGGCCGGTCGAGCCGCATGGGCGGGCCGAACAAGCTGATGGCGCTGTTCGACGGCCAGCCGCTGGTGCGCCGCACCGCCGAACGCGCGCTCGCCTCGAAGGCTTCGGGCACGATCGTCGTCACCGGTCATCAGCGCGAGCGGGTGCGCGCGGCATTGTCGGGCCTCGACGTCACCTTCGCCGACAATCCCGATTTTGCCGATGGCCTGTCGACCTCGCTTAAGGCCGGCACTGCCTATCTGCCCGAAGACGCCGCTGGTGCGATGATCGTTCTGGGGGACATGCCGGGTGTCGCATCCGACGATCTCGACAGGCTTATCGATGCCTTCCGCAGGGCCGGCGGCAACTCGGTGGTCCGTGCCACGCACCAAGGCAAACGCGGCAACCCGGTGCTTTTGCCGCGCTCGTTATTCGCCGCAATCGCCCATCTCGAAGGCGACACCGGCGCTCGCCATCTGGTCGAGGCCGAAGGGCTCGATGTCATCGATGTCGAGATCGGCGAAGGCGCGTCCGTCGATGTCGACACCCGAGAGGCACTGGAAGGCGCTGGCGGCGTGCTGCAGGATTGACAAACAGAGGCGGCATTAGCATGCCTGCGGTATGGCTATTCGTACCGTCGCGTGCCGCGCTTTCGTCACGGCAATGCTTTTCTTGTTTTCCTCGGCCGCCAGTGCCGACACATTGTCCCTGAAACCTTTCAAGGACGATCTCTTCGCCTATCCGGCGACGCTCTCATCCGACAGCAACGGCGCCTACACGGTCCTCGACTACCGCGAGATGCGCGACATCAACCAGCGCGACGAGGTGCCGGAAAAGCGCGTGCATGCCCAGTACACCGACACCGGCGTGCGCAAGGTGCAGCAGGATCTGATGCTGAAGACCGACGCCGGCGATGTCAGGCATGTCGCCGTCGGCAAGACGCAAGGAGCCGCCATCATCGTGCTTTACCTGCATGGGCAGGGCGGCAGCCGCAAGCAAGGCGTCGACGACTTCACCTTCGGCGGCAATTTCAACCGGCTGAAGAACCTGATGGCCGGCAATGGCGGGCTCTATATTTCTCCGGATTTTCCTGATTTCGGCGACAAGGGCGCGGCACTGGTCGCTGCCCTGATCGACCATTATGCCGAACAGTCTCCGGGCGCGAAAATCTTCGTCGCCTGCGGCTCGATGGGCGGCGCGCTGTGCTGGAAACTTGCCGCACGCAAGGATACCGGTGGCCGCGTGAATGGACTGCTGCTGCTCGGATCGCTGTGGGACGAGGGCTTTCTCGGCAGTCCCGCCTTCAAGCGTCGTGTGCCAGTGTTCTTCGGCCAGGGCAGCCACGACGTGGTTTTTCCGGTGGCTAACCAGGAAGCGTTCTTCCGCTCCATCCTTGCCAAATCAAAAAACTATCCGACCCGCTTCGTCCGCTTCGAGACCGGCACGCACGGCACGCCGATCCGCATGGTAGACTGGCGCGGCACGCTCGACTGGATGCTGTCGAAGGCACCATAAGCCTGACGCGCTAGAGGATCTAAGGCGCGGTGTTGTAGTCGACGATCGTCTGCGGGTTCTCCTCGCCGTCATAGGACGCGTCGACGTCATACTGGACCAGCGAGAAATCGCCGTTGCGGAACAGATATGTCCCGGCATCCGAAGCATCGCCGACGCCGCGCCATTTGTTGAACGTGGTGATGGTGTGAGCGTTCTGGTCATAGTCGGAATTGACCGCCCACCCTGTGGTCCGGAAGCCGATCACCGTTACACTCAACAGCTTGCCGTCGCTGTCGTTGTTCTCGTAGCGTATATCGGTCTCCGGCTCGGCGAACTGCAATTGCCTGACACCGTCCACCTCGTCGGTCATGTAATAGACCGAGCTTTCATTGTAGGCGGCGGCCGAGCAGGAGAAGTGGATCAGCCGGGTCTCCTTGTCAGGATCGTTCGGCTGAGCATTCCTGTCCTTGTATTTGATCGAAAAGACCTCTGGCTCATTGGCCAGGCGGTCCTTGTCGCATCGGTCGCCATAGGTCGCCAGGAAGGCCTTCTTGGCCTGTTCCAGTGCGGTGTCCTTTTTCGGCGGCGGCGGGCCGTCGCCGCAGCTTGGCGGCAACGCCTCGTCGAAGTCGGCGGTGGAGGGCTTCAGCGCTCCCTTGTCGATGAAGATAGGCTGGAACGGCGGCGCCTGGATCTGGGCGTTGACCTGGCGCAGCGTATAGCAGCCGGCGAAAACCTTCGCCTCGCCCTTCTTGTCGGTTGCCTGGATGGCGACCGGGACGTTGTAATAGATGCTGCCCGCCGCGCCCTCGTCCGAAATCGGACCGGTCTTGACCTCCACCTTGTCGGTGCCGTCATAGCCTTTGGCGAATGTGTCGAAATCCTTTGCCGGCTTTGTATCACCGAAGTAGCCCCAGGCGCGGGCGAATTCATGCCGGTTGATGGCGCTGTAGAGTGAATGCACGACCGCATCCGCGCTCGACCGATCATCGACGTAAGGCGCTTCGGGCGTATCGGCTGCGGCCAATGCCGCGTGGCCTGTCGTGGCAAGGGAGAGAAGGGCAGTCGCTGCGAAAAGGGCGCGTCTCATCGGGAATCTCCGCTCGATAACGAAGATTCTACCACGGCGATTGCGGCGACGTGGTGACGCCATGCGCCCGCGGCTTGAAGAATCGCGCCTGAGAGCGCTACGTCCTCCCGCCGGCGCTCCTGCCGGACAGGAGATCCGACGTGACGATATCGATGTATGAGGCATCCGTGCCCGTGTTTTCAGCCAGGCTGAAAGCACTTTCCAGTGTGCTGGCTGCAGCCGAACAGAATGCGCTTGACCGCAAGATCGACCCGCAGGTGTTTTTGACGGCGCGGCTGGCGCCCGACATGTTCGCACTTGCCAGGCAGGTGCAGATCGCAACCGACCATGCCAAGGGCGCGCCTTCACGGCTGGCCGGCCGCGAAGTGCCTAAATATGAAGACAATGAAGCAAGCTTTGCCGATCTCGAAGCGAGGCTCGCCAAGACGGTCGCCTACCTGGCGACTTTTTCCGCAGCCGATATCGACGGGTCGGATGACAGGATGATCGAACTGAAGCTAGGGGGCCGGGAAACGACGCTGAGCGGCATGCAATATCTGCTGCATGTGGCCATGCCCAATTTCTATTTCCACCTGACCACCGCCTACGACATCCTGCGCCACAATGGCGTGCCGTTGGGCAAGGCAACATTCCTCGGATCGCGTTGAGAAATCCGACTTTGAGATGTCCCGGGTCGATCCGGGACATCTCGCAACCTGCTTAGCGGATGGATATTTCGCGGGCGATGCGCGGGAAATCGGCGGGCTTGATGCCGATGTCGGCGCGCTCGGCATTGCTCATCGAATAAAGGAGCGCCAGCGCCGCGCGATATCTCAGATGTTCCTGCGGGCGCGGCCGGGCGAACATTTCCGTGAAGAAACCCATGATTCAGGCTCCTGGTTGGTCCTCCACATCGGCAATATAGATGAATCGTGAAGATTGTGCAGTGCAGCATATGCATGCCTGCCATGTCCGGATGGGTTTTGAAATTTTTTTGAAGCAAGGTGAAACTCTTGCGCCGCGCCCAACGTAGGCTTCGAAGCTGGTACATGGCCAGTTTTCCTCGCCACTCCTGGCGAATTTCCGGACTGCATGAATATGCAGTCCGGCTTTTGCCGGCGCCTCCGGCAACGATCCCCTGAAGGGAAATTAGTTAAGACCGGCGGCATTTATTTTTAACGAGCTGGTTCTATGGTCTGAAACTCGAACTGTCGGGCATGGGGGAGGCTGATATCGCTACCGGCGCCAAGCGGGATTTTGCGTCACTGCTCGACGACCTCTTCGTTGCCACCGAAAAGGGCAACGGCAGTGAGGGCGTAGAGACCGGCGCGCGCCCATCCATCCCGTTCGACTATCTCTCGGTCGCCGATGAACTCCATTCCGGCCGCATCAAGGTATCCGCTGCGGAATATCGCGAGGCCGGCGCTGATCTGGCCAGCGAATTTGCCGCCGTGCTTGAACAGGCAAGGCTGGCGCTGGCTGGCGAAGAGCCGAAGCCGGAAGAAACATTGCCGCCAATCGATCCTGAATCGATTGCGGTCGAACTGGGTCTGGAGCAGTCCAAGAGCGCCGCCGACTTCGGCCGCATGCGCCGCAGCTTTGCTTTCGCCAACCATCCCGATCGCGTCGCCCCGCATTTGCGCCAGCGCGCCATGATCCGCATGCAGGTGGCCAACATGCTGATCGACGAGGCCAAGCGCCGCGCCGTGGCCGCCGCACGACGCTAACCCCGCTCTGCTCACGCAAAAGTCGGCCTGGCAAGGCTTGGAGAGCGCTTCCGCTTTTCCTATAAGATGCGAACTCCTCCCCGCGCAGCCGCGCATACATGCCCTCCGGAGCAGAATTCCATGCACAAACGCCGTCTCGGTCGGACCGATCTTCTTGTTACCCAGATCTGCCTTGGTTCGATGACCTGGGGCCAGCAGAACACCGAGGCCGAAGGCCATGCCCAGATGGACCTGGCCTTCTCGCGCGGCGTCAATTTCATCGACACCGCCGAACTCTATCCGATCCCGCCCAAGGCGGAGACGCAAGGACGGACGGAGAAGATCATTGGCAGTTGGATGAAGGCCAAGGGCAACCGCGACAAGGTGATCCTGGCCTCCAAGGTCGTCGGCCGCACGGCCAACAGCTGGTTTCGCGGAGACCGGCCCTCGCAATTGGTGCGGGCCGATATCTTCGATGCCATCGACAAGTCGTTGGCCAAGCTTGGCACTGATTATCTCGACCTTTATCAAATCCATTGGCCGGAACGGGACATCCCCTGGGGCGCCAACCCGACGCGCGTCGGCGCCGTGGCGCGGCGTGCCGATTCTGTCGGCGCACCGGTCGGTGAAACGCCGATCGCCGAGACGCTCGCGGTGTTCGATGACCTGGTGAAGGCAGGAAAAATCCGCCATTTCGGCCTGTCCAACGAGAGTTCCTGGGGCGTGATGCGCTTCCTTGCAGAGGCCGACAAAGGGATCGGTCCGCGCGTCGCCTCGATCCAGAACGCCTACAATCTCGTCAACCGTACTTTTGAGGTGAACCTCGCCGAGGTCTGCGAGCGCGAAGGGGTGTCGCTGCTTGCCTATTCGCCGCTGGCCCAGGGTTATCTGACCGGCAAATACGATCATGGCGCCCGCCCGCAGGGCTCGCGCTCGCAGCTGTTCAACCGCGGCCAGCGTTACGAGACGCCCAATGCCGCCGAAGCGCAGCTCGAATACAATGAGCTGGCACGCTCTTTCGGCCTGGAGCCGGCGCTGTTTGCCAATGCCTATGTCTCGAGCCGGCCCTTCGTGACCTCCAGCATCATCGGCGCGACAACCATTTCCCAACTGGAGATGGCGCTGTCTTCGGTGGATGTCGTCTGGACTGAAGAAATGCAGAAGGCGGTGGATGCCGTTCACCAGAGGGTCGGCAATCCCTGCCCGTGACCGAGCCCGGAATTGTCGTGTAGCAGCAAAGGGATGGAGACGATGGTGGATTTTTCGATCGAGGCCGTGCGTGGAAAGTTCCCCGCTCTCTCGCTGACCGACAAGGGCCGGCGGCGCATCTATCTCGACAATCCTGCCGGCACGCAGGTGCCGCAGGCCGTGGCCGACGCGGTGTCGCGCTGCCTGCTTACGACCAACGCCAATCTGGGCGGTTATTTTGAAACGACGATCGCGGCACAGCAGGTCGTTGACGAGGCGCATCTGGCGATGGCCGACTTCCTCGGCGCGGCGAGCCCGCAGGAGATCGTCATCGGCGCCAACATGACGACGCTGACCTATCATATGTCACGCACGCTCGGCCGCACGATGAAATCAGGCGACGAGATCATCCTCACCCGCATGGATCATGAGGGCAATGTGTCGCCCTGGCTGCAACTGGCCGAGGACCTCGGTCTCGTCGTGCGCTGGCTGCCGTTCGACGAAAGGACCTGGCAGATCGAGGAGGCGACACTCGCCGGTCTGCTGTCCGGGAAGACAAGGCTGGTGGCGTTGAACTACGCCAGCAATCTCACCGGCTCGATCAACCGGGTCAGGTCCTTGACCCAACTTGCAAAACGGGCCGGCGCGCTGGTTTATGTCGATGCGGTGCAATTCGCACCGCATGGGCTGATCGATGTGCAGGAACTCGGCTGCGATTTCCTGATCTGCTCGGCCTATAAATTCTTCGGTCCGCATATGGGTATCTTGTGGGGCCGGCGCGACGTCATCGATGGTCTGCAAGCCTATAAATGCCGTTGCTCCTCGAACGGCTTGCCGGAGCGGTTCGAACTCGGCACGCCGCAGATCGAACTGATGGCCGGCTTGACCGCCGCGGTCGATTATTTCGCCGAGCTCGGCGCGGCGGCAGGTGAGGGTGGTTCAAGAAGGCAGAAGATCGCCAGGGCGTTCCAGGTCTCTATTGCCCATGAAAACCCGCTGGCGCAAAGGCTGATCGATGGCCTGTCCGACATTTCCGGGCTGACGGTCCGAGGCATCACCGACCCGAAACGGCTCGGCGATCGTGTGCCGACCGTCTCCTTCACCGTCGATGGCATTGTCCCCGAAACGATCGTGCGGCAGATGAACGCCGAGAACATCTTCGTGTGGTCGGGCCACAACTATGCCTGGGAGATCGTCCATCAGCTCGGCATTCCGGCCGAGCAAGGCGTCGTGCGCATCGGCATCGCCCATTACAACACCGCGTCCGAAATCGACGAGACGCTGGAGAGCGTGCACCGGGTGATTGCCATGCTCAGGCAGCAACGCTCCTGACTTGGGTTTGAACTCTCACCGCGCCTTGCCGCCAAAGCCGGTGAGGAATGCGGTGAGATTGTCGCCGAGTTCGTCGCAGAGATAGCCGCCTTCCTGGACGATGACCGCCGGTAGGCCGAGCCCGGCGATGGCCTCGCCGATGCGCGAGAAGCCCGGCGTCGTCACCGAAAGCCCGCCGAACGGATCGCCCTCGAACGCGTCGAGGCCGAGCGCCACGACCAGCACATCGGGGGAGAAGGCGCGGATACGCTGGAACGCCACGCCGAGCGCTTCCAGTAACGCCGCATCCGCGGATTTGCGCGGCAGCGGCAGGTTGAAATTATAGCCAAGCCCGGGACCTTCGCCGCGCTCGTCGGCATGGCCCCAGAAGAACGGGTAGAACCGCATCGGATCGGCGTGCAGCGACACCGTCAGCACGTCAGGTCGCGCATAGAAAATGCCTTGCGTCCCGTTGCCGTGATGCAGGTCGACATCGAGGATCGCCACGCGGGCCGCCTGCCTGCGCAGCACTTGCGCCGCCACGGCTGAGTTGTTGATGAAGCAGAAGCCGCCGGCGACATCGGCGAAGGCGTGGTGGCCGGGCGGGCGGCACAGCGCATAGGCGGCCGACGCTCCGGCCATGACGGTTTCGGCGGCCTCGACCGCGCTCCAGGCGCTCCACAGCGCGCTCTGCCATGTCTCGCCCGAGATCGGGCAGGCGGTGTCGGCCATGTGGTAGCCGGCTTGGCCCACTGCTGAGGCCGGATAGGAGCCGTTGCGGGCGATCGGGTGGATGTTGGGAATGACCTCGGCCGACGCCCCTTCGATCCGTTGCCAGCGTTCGAAAATATGTTCGAGGAAGTCGAGATACTCGGGTGTGTGCACCGCCGAGATCGGACCGAGGCCGCGATCGCGCGGTCGCTCGATCGTGCAACCGGCGGATTTTGCGCCGGCCAACAACCGTTCGACGCGTTCCGGTTTTTCAGGGTTGGGCTGTGCCGCGCCACTGGAAAGAAAGGCCTTGGGATCGTGGCGCTTCTGCTCCTGCGCATAGAAGGCCTTCATTGCTGCTCCCCATTTTCCGGCGCGTCGGCGAAGGCGAAAAAGGCCTCACCGATGATTTTCTGCGTCTGCTCGTAGCTCGACCAGGCAATGCCCAGCCGTTCGTAAAAGGACTTGGCACCCTCATTGTCGGTGTCGACCGACAGCCTCAGATACACGCCGCCCTCTTTGCGGCACTTGGCAGCCACGCGTCGTAACAGGCGTTCGCCGATCTTGCGGCCGCGAAACCGGTCCTCGACATAGAGGTCCTGCACATAGACGCCAGGCCGTCCCATCCAGGTCGAGAAGATCGGGAAATGCAGGCACAGCCCGGCGAATTCGCCGTCGACTTCTGCGATGAGGGTCGAGAAGGCGGGTTTTTCGCCAAAGCCCCAGCTTCTGAGATCGTCCGCCGTCGAGATGATTTCCTCGGGCGCCCCGATATGAGTGCCAAGCTTCAGGATCGCCGCGTGAATGGTTTCGACGTCATCGATGGTGCCGGGGCGAAGGATAACCGCACGCGTGACAGGTACAGTGGCAGGAGCGGGCGCTGTCATCTCGTCAAAAAGCCACCCTGTCGCCGCCCTTGAGCGCCAGCATGTCACGCGCTTCGGCCGGCGTGGCGACCTCCAGCGACAGTCCATCGAGAATGCCACGGATGCGCCGCACCTGGTCGGCGTTGGACTTCGCCAGCTGGCGGCCATCATAGAGGCTGTCCTCCAGTCCGACCCGCACATTGCCGCCCATGGCTGCGGCGATCGAGATCAGCGGCATCTGGTTGCGGCCGGCGGCCAGCACCGAAAACTGGTAGCTGTCGCCGAACAATTTGTCGGCGATGCGCTTCATATGGATGAGGTTGTCCGGGTCGGCGCCGATGCCGCCCAGGATGCCCAGCACGAATTGGATGAACAGCGGCCCCGAAACCAGCCCCCGGTCGCGGAAATGCGCCAGCGAATAGAGGTGGCCGACATCGTAGCACTCGAACTCGAAGCGGGTGCCGCAGCCCTTGCCCAGCCGCTCGATCACGCCTTCCATGTCGGCGAAGGTGTTCTTGAAGATAGTGTCGCGGGTGGCTTCGAGCAGCTTCGGTTCCCACTCGTGCTGCCAGTCCCTTGGCTTGTCGAGCATCGGGAACAGCGCGAAATTCATCGAGCCCATATTGAGCGAGCACATTTCGGGCTGGGCCCGAAGCGGCGCCGCCAGCCGCTGGTCCAGCGTCATCAGCGAGGAGCCGCCTGTCGTGATGTTGATCACCGCATCGGTCGCCTGCTTGATGCGCGGCAGGAACTGCATGAACACTTCGGGATCGGCGGTCGGGCGGCCATCTTTGGGATCGCGGGCGTGCAGATGCAGGATCGAGGCGCCGGCCTCGGCCGCGGCGATAGCGTCCGCGGCGATCTGGTCCGGCGTCACCGGCAGATAGGGCGACATCGACGGCGTGTGTACCGAGCCTGTAACGGCGCAGGTGATGATGACTTTTCGCGGCGCCATTTTCCGCTACCCCCGGCCTTCGACCGGCAGGTCGAATTCGGCGGCCAGAACCTCAAGCGAGTCGCCGATAATGGAGATGATCTCGCCGACCTGCTCGCTGGTGACGATCATCGGCGGCGCGACCATGAAATTGTCGCCGTCAACGCCACCCTTGACCCTGCGGCCATAAATGATCAGCCCGCGCTCATAGGCGAGATCGAGCAGGCGCTGCGTGGCTTTTTTGCTCTGCTCGATCGGTTTCAGCGTATCGGGATCGGCGACCATTTCGGCGCCCGTAAGCAGCCCCTTGCCACGCACATCGGCAATGAACGGGAACCGCTTCGCAAGCGCCTTCAATCCGTCCATCAGCACGTCGCCCATGGCAGCCGCATTGGCAATCAGGTCGAGCCGGTCCATTTCGCCCAGCACTGCAAGCCCGGCGGCGCAGGCGAGCGGATTGCCGGCATAGGTGTGGCCATGCTGGAAGCCGCCGGAAGCGAGCAGCGGCTCGACCAGTCGCATCGGTGCGGCCAGCGCGCCGAGCGGCGCATAGCCCGAGCCGAGCCCCTTCGACAGCGCGACGATATCAGGCTTGCAGTTCCAGTGGTCGCCGCCGAGGAATTTGCCGGTGCGGCCGGCACCGCTCATCACCTCGTCGTGGATGAGCAGGATGCCGTGGCGATCGCAGATTTCGCGGATGCGCGCATAATAGCTGTCGGGTGCCACCAGGGCCGCGGTCGCAGCACCCCCGATCGGCTCCATGATGAAGGCGACGACGCTCTCGGGACCTTCGGCGAGGATCTTCTCCTCCAGCATGTCGGCGTAGCGGACGCCACGCTGCTCCATCGAGAGATTGTCGCGGTCGCGCCAGGCGGTCGGTGCCGGCACGGTCGGCATCACCCGCATCATCGGCGTAAAAGTTTCGGCCAACGCGTCGTCGCCGGTGATCGAAAGCGAACCGAGCGTGCCGCCGTGGTAGGAAGGAAACCGCGTGATCACCTTCCAGCGGCTGGCCTGGCCGGTGGCCACAGCCCATTGCCGCGCCAGCTTGATGCAGGATTCCGTCGCTTCCGAGCCGCCGGACACGAAAAAGATGCGGTCCATGCCTTCCGGCAACTTTCCAGCCAGTTCGCGCGCCAATTCTTCCGCCGGCTCGTTCTCGAAATGCAGCCGGTAGGCGAAGGTGGCGCGGTCCATCTGCCGCTTCATCGCATCGAGCACATTGCGGTTGGAGTGGCCGATATTGGCGACCATTGGGCCGCTCGATCCGTCGATGAAACGGCGACCGTCCTGCGTCCACATGTAAATGCCTTCGGTGCGGTCGATCAGCGGCCGGCGCAGGCTGGAGAGGTAGAACAAGTGCGATTGGCGCCGGGCATCAGTGTCTTGAACGGCGATCTGGGCTTTCGACATGTCAGGACTTTCCGATATAGCGGTCGAGGACATTCTGGGTGACCCGTTCGACCATCGGGTCTTGTCTTAGCAGGCCGGCGACCCATTCGCAGCTTCCGGCATGGAACACCTCGCCCTTGCCGCGTGGAAAATTGACGATCATGCCATTGCCGCGTTTGACCTTTTCGAGATTGGCGTCGCTTGCCTCGCCAAACAAGGTCTCGGCGGTGAAGCGGCCATCCTCGTCGGTGAGGAACTGGTCCTCGATCGGAATATCGGCGCTTTCCTCGACCTGGCTGGCCATGCCGACGGCCAGCACTTGCAGGCCGTCGGGCGCGCCGCTGTCCGGCGTGGGGTAGGGCAGCCCGCCGCGGATCTCGAAATCGAGCCCGTCGACCTCATAGCCATAGACATGGCTGTCGGCGCCCAGCAGGTCACCATAGTAGATGCCGGTGCCGGCAAAGGCCCAGTGCTCCGGCCGATAGACCGGAAAGCCGCGTACGCCACGTGGCGCGCAGCCACCCCAGCCGGCATAGACGCCCCGTGTCGCGTTGAGCCCGAAGGTTGCCGTACCCGGCCGGCCGATTTCCGGTGCTTCCCAGGAATTGGTGGCGCGGGTCACGTCGCCGCCGCGATAGGCCGGGTCCTCGGTGCGGGCGCGATATTTGTAGCAGACCTGCCGGCGGCCCTCATCTTCCAGCCGCGTCTGCCACATGAAATTGCCGGCAAAACGCGCCGCATGGCCGCCGCGTTCGACATAGAAGTCGACCGCGTCGCGCATCTCCCAAGTCCAGTATTCGTCATGGCCGACGAAGACCGCGCAGTCATAACCGTCGAGAATCTCGGGCGAGAAGTGGAGGTCATGCTGACTGGCGAGGTCGACGCCGTAGCCTGATCGTTCGGCGAAGCGAAAAAAATGACTGTCGTAGCTGGCCCAGCCCGACGAGGCGTATTTCTTCGAATGGCCGGTGGCGAGCGCCCATTCCATGTGCGGATAACGCGGCACGGTCTTCGGCGGCACCGCCACCTCCAACGGCACGCGCGGTGCATCCCCGGGCAACACGACGAAGCCGCGGCACCAGGGGCGCTGCGTCGACACGATGGGCGAGTACTGGTCGCGGTCGGGCCCGGTGATGCCCTGATAATGGTTGGAGCCGCCCCAGGTGTTGTAGGCAAGCCAGGTGCCCGTCGCCGCCACCTGCAGCACACGGCCAGGTTTCTTGCCGGGCTGGGGAGAGACGACGAAAATGTGGTGACTTTGGATCGGCTTGCCGTGGCGTCCGTCGGCGGTCAGCGTTATCAGGTAGCCGCCGGAGGGCCAGTCGCTCTCCACGCGAAATTCGAAGGAGCCTTCCCAGCCGCAGCCTTCGACAGAGCACTGCTCCGGGCTGTCCTGCCAACGCGCCGCAATGCCTGATTTCTCGAATACTCTCGTTTCGGTGCCGCCGTCTCGAACGATCGTCATGCCGAAGGACGGAGCGGTCGAGCTGACATGCAGCGTCACTGTCTCACCGGCGCGATACGAAAACCGGTCGCTGTAGCACCAGATTTCGCCGCGCTCGCCATCCATACCCGGCCACTCGTAATAGTGACCGCGCACCGCGTGGCGGCGCTGCTCGGCTGTTAGCCCGAAATCGGGGAATTCGGTCGGCGGATTGATCATGAAGTCCTGGCCCATCTGAGGCCCATTTCGGCGATCCGCCCGCTAGGCGTCAAATGGAAACGATCATGCCAGCATTCGTTAGCCGCACCCTTGGCCGCCTTCGCCAAACCGACTATCTCAGGAAGACGGCGGCAGTTCCGCCATGGGGACAGGGCATGCTCAGGGTTCAACAGGTCAAGGTCGACGACATCTACGTGCCCACGGCGCGGAAGAAGACGCTGCACCCCGAGACCGTCCGGCATCTGGCCGAGGACATACTCGAGAACGGCATGAAGACGCCGATCCAGGTCCGCCACGATGGCAAGCGGCACATACTTGTCGAAGGCCTGCACCGGCTCGAAGCCGCCAAATGGCTGGGCGAGACCGTAATCGACGCCTACCTGGTGCAAGCCAAGCGCCACTGACACGCGCTCCGCTCGCGGTTTTCAGCCTGCGTTTCCAGAATTTTTCGCGGGCGATGTCGGTTTGCTTTACGTCGGCTCGTCCTTGGGACGGAAGCCAGATCAAACCGAGGAGACCACCGTGGCCACCAAGCTCGACATCGCCCCCGCCGACGACCGCGAACTGGTTCTCGCCCGCATCATCGATGCACCGCGCGGGGAGGTCTATCGCTGCTGGACCGAACCGAAATTGATCACGCAATGGTTCGCGCCAAAGCCGTGGACGACGCCACGTGCCGAGATGGATGTGCGCACCGGTGGCAACAGCCTGGTCGTCATGGCAGGGCCCGACGGCAATGAGTTCCCCAACCCCGGCGTCTTCCTCGAGGTCGTTCCCGGCGAGAAGATCGTCTTGACCGATGCTTATACCCAGTCATGGGTGCCATCGGAAAAACCGTTCATGACAGTCGTACTGACCTTCGAGGACGAGGGCGAGGGCAAGACCCGCTACATCGCGCGCGTCCGGCACTGGAGCGTCGCCGACCGCGAGCAGCACGAGGCCATGGGCTTTCACGCCGGTTGGGGCCAGTGCACCGATCAGCTCGAAGATCTCGCCAGGACGCTCTGACAGAGCCACACCGGAGGAGTTCGATATGTCCAAAGTTCTGTTTTTTGCCATTTTTGCCTCGGCCGCTGCGTTTCTCGCTTGCCCGGGCACCATCAATGCAGAGGAGACAAAGCCTGCCATGACGACCGAAACGAAAACACTGCCGAAGCCACAAAAGTCCGGCCTGCTGCCGATCAATGGCGTGAATTACTATTACGCCGTCTATGGCAAGGGTGAGCCGCTGCTTCTGCTGCATGGCGGCCTCGGCTCCACCGACATGTTCGCGCCGATCCTGCCCAAGCTTGCCGAAAACCGCACCGTCATCGGCGTCGACCTGCAGGGGCATGGCCGCACCGCCCTTGGCGACCGGCCATTCAGCCTGCAGGCGATCGGCGACGACATGGCTGGTATCGTCAAGACACTCGGCTACGACAAGGTCGACGTCATGGGCTATTCGCTGGGCGGCGGGGTTGCCTTCCGCATGGCGGTCCAGCATCCCGAGGCCGTGCGCCGGCTGGTCCTTGTTTCGACCGGTTATGCCGCCGACGGCTTCTACGACGAGATGCGTCCGCAGCAGGCACAGGTGAGTGCCGCCGCCGCGACGTACATGAAAGACACGCCGATGTACCAATCCTACGTCGCCGTCGCCCCGCATCCGGAGGACTTCCCGAAACTGCTCGACGCGCTCGGCAATTTCATGCGCCAGAACTACGACTTCTCGGCCGACGTTCCCAAGCTGAAGATGCCCGTGATGCTCGCCTATGGCGACAGCGACATGTACAAGCCCGAGCACGAGATCAAGTTCTACCAGATGCTCGGCGGCGGCCTGAGGGATGCCGGCTGGATGCGCGAGAACCTGTCGCAGAACCGGCTGGCCATCCTGCCCAACCGCACCCACTACGATGTCTTCTTCGCTCCGGAACTGACGGCCGCCGCGCTGCCGTTCCTCGACGGCGAGACCAGGGTGAAGAGCTGGGACGAGGTGGTCGGCGAAGCCGAATGACCCCTGCCTTCTCCGCCGGCCGTCTCCAGCGAGACAGCCGGCGTGCTGTTCAGGAAGCCTTGGCCCGGCGCGGCTGCCTCAGATGCTTGATGCCGCTCATTTCGACGAAGTTCGTCGCCGACTCCCAGAGATAGTCGCCGTAAAGAAACGGCGCGAAGGGTTCGGCGCCGTCCAACGGTAAAGGCGAGATTTCCGCGTCGACGCGTGGCTCGTAGAAGAACGGGATCGAGAACCGCACCGTTTTTGGCGCAATGACCCGGTGCCGTGTCGCCCGCACGCGGCCGCCGGTCCAGCGTTCAAGCAATTGGCCGAAATTGACCGCCAGCGTGCCATCGGCTGGAGGCACGTCGATCCATTCGCCGGCGAGGTTCTTCGCCTGCAAGCCCTCGACGCCGTCCTGCGCCAGCAAGGTGACGAAGCCTGAATCGGCATGTTCGCGGCCTATGATGGTGCGCGTCTCGCCTTTGTGGGTCACCGAAAACTCGGGCCCACTGGTATCGACGCCCGCACTGGCGTCGCGCAGCGGATAGCGGATCAGGCGCAGCGTCGAGATGCCACCGTCGAAATAGGCATCGAAGGTCATCTCGGGCAGGCCAAGCCCGCGGGCGATCGACCGCATCAGCATGGTGCCGACCATTCCCATCACGCGATAGTAGTCGGCTGCGGCAGCGCGCCAGCCGGGCAGGGCATTCTCGTCCGGCAACGGTGTCGGCTCGCACAAAGGATCGTCGGAAGCCGTGCCTCGCGCCGCATCGGCAAGGTCTGGCCCCATGTCGATGCCTTCCTTGTAGGAAACGGCTTGCGGCTGCAGCGGAAACCAGCCGCGGTAGAAATTTTTCTTGGTGTGATCGAAATTCCAGCGCAGCAATTCCTGTTTCTCGGCGTCAGGAAGCGCGAAGATGCGCAGCAATTGCGCGCGCTTGTCGGGCGTCAGCCAGTCATCGCCGGGAAAATCCCGGACCGCCAGGAAGCCGATGCCGGCCGCCGCGGCCATGATCCCGGCGTCGGCACGGTCGCGCGCGGGCGAGGGCGACCCGAACAGGGCCGCGATGCCGATCGTTTCGATGTCGGGTGTCATGACAATCCTGCTGCATCACGATAATCGATGACCTTGTATCAAAGCTTTTCAATTGACCCAATCGACCTCGCCGTTACTTTTGCCGCCTGTTCACTCCACCAATGGATCCAGGCGATGGCAAAATACGAGGGCGGATGCCTGTGCAGGGCCGTGCGCTATCGCACCGATGCCGCCTCCATCAACGAGCGCATCTGCCATTGCCGGCTTTGCCAGAAGGCGATCGGCGCGGCGTTCAATGCGCGTGTTCTTTTCCGCATCGACGATGTGACGGTCGAGGGCCCGTTGGCCACGGTCAACACCTCGCCGGACCTCAAGCGCGGGTTTTGTCCGGCCTGCGGCACGACCCTGTTTTCGCGGCGCGATTCCGCCGGCATCATCGGCGTGACGACCGGTTCGCTTGACGACCCGTCGCTGTTCAGGCCCCAGATGCACATCTGGACCGTCTCGAAACAGCCCTGGGTGATGCTGGATGACGGCCTGCCGCAATTTGAAGGCGCTCCGCCGGCCTAGCTTCCTTCTTCCCCGTGAAGGGAAAGGACGTGCCCCAGGATGACCAAAAATTAATCCAAAGAGACACGTGATAGCCGGCAAAGCGTCATTGGCGGGCCATCTTTGTCTCCCTATCTAAGCGTCGCGGGCCCGGCATTCGAGGAGACGACGGATGAACGACAGCATCAGCACCCTGGACGAGCTTTTGAGCGATCCTATGGTCCTGCTCGTGATGGAACGTGACCGTGTGCGCCCGGAACAGGTGCGCATGCTGCTCGAGCGGGCTCGCCGGCCCTCCACGGAGGAGCCTGTCGTGCCGCCCGCCCATGTTATTGCCAGGACCTGCCAGAAACTTTGGCTCTGCCCATAATCGTCTTGCCAACCTCCAGCCATGGGGGCATCGCCGGCCCTTCGGGCCGGTTTGAACCGTGCGCGTCCGACGCGGCGGTGCCAGCTTACAAATCCGTAAATTGATTATCCGCCGCATGACGGTATGCCTTGCCGGGCACCGATCTCCTCCGATGGTGCCTTTGCAACTCCGATCTCTCCCGGATGGAACCCGACATGGCTGATATCTGCACGCAAGGCGTCGACACGGGCTTTGTCGGCCTTGGATTTGCCAAGGTCGCATTCCTCGGCCTGGTGCAAGGCATAACCGAACTGCTGCCGATTTCCTCGACCGCCCATATGCGCATCGTGCCGGCGGTGCTTGGCTGGCAGGATCCGGGTTCCGCCTTCTCCGCCGCCATGCAGCTTGCCGCCCTTGCCGCCGTGGTCAGCTATTTCTGGGGCGATGTCAGGGATCTCCTGTTCGGTTCGATCGACGCTCTCACACGGCGCGATTTCGCCGATCGGCATTTCCAACTGGCTTCCTGGATCGTGCTGGCGACAATCCCGATTGTGATCGCCGGCGTGGTACTTTCGGGTGTTCTCAACACCTGCAATTCGCCGTTGCGCAGCTTGAGCGTGATTGGCTGGGCCTGCATAGGCATGGCTATCCTGCTGGCCCTGGCCGAGATTTTCGCCCGCCACAAGCGCACCATCGGCGAAGCGTCGCTCGCCGACGCGCTTCTTGTCGGTGTCGCCCAGGTCGGCGCGCTGATCCCGGGCGTCTCTCGCTCCGGTTCGACGCTGACGGCGGCACTGGGGCTCGGCTTCAAGCGGGCCGAGGCGGCACGCTTCTCGTTCCTGCTCGGGCTGCCGGCCATCGCGCTCGCCGGCCTCAAGGAATTGTGGGAACTGCACAAGGTGCATCTCGATGCCCATGGATGGTCGGTTCTTGGCCTGGGGCTGCTCGTCGCCTCGATTTCGGCCTTCTTCGCCATTTGGGGCCTGATGCGTGTGCTGGAACGCTTCTCCGCCTGGCCCTTTGTCATCTACCGTGGCCTGCTTGGCGTCGTCCTGTTGCTGGGTGTGGCGATGCGATGGCTCGTCTAGCTCCCTAGCCCGAACCTCGGTGTTGCGCTGCTGCAACCCTCGAAGGGGCATGCGGCGTCCCTCCAAGATGTGATCGGCCGGTTTGGTTGACTTCGGGATACAACCGCCCTTAACGTTCTGTTAACAAAACAGATGGGCGGGGCCGGATGGCATCCTCGATGGGTTGGCGCCGGAAGGCGAAGGGGCTGGGGCTTGCGATTGCCCTGATTGCTTTCTGTTCGGCGGCGAATTCCGCCTACACGGCTCCCGTTTCCATGGCTATCGGCGGCTCGACGTCCCAGCCGATCGGCCACTATGATTTTTGCAAGATTCATGCCGCCGAGTGCTCGATCCGTTCATCCGACAGCGAGCCGGAACAGATGACTGGCAAGCTGTTGCGGGAGATCAGCGCCGTAAACCTCTCGGTCAACGCGCGCGTCAAGCCGATGAGCGACATGGACAATTACGGCAAGGAGGAATGGTGGGCCTATCCGGACAATGGCTTCGGCGATTGCGAGGATTACGCGCTGGAAAAGCGGCGTGAGCTCAACAGCCTGGGCATCGCCATAGCCAATCTCCTGATGACGGTGGTTCGCAAGCCGGACGGCGAAGGCCATGCCGTGCTGACGGTGCGCACCGACAAGGGCGACTTCATCCTCGACAATCTCGTCGACAAGGTTCGCCTCTGGAACCAGACCCCGTATCGCTATCTCAAAAGACAGGCGAGCGACAATACCGGGCGCTGGGTCTCCATTCTTGCCGGCGAGGAGAAGCTGGTCAGCGCGGTCAAATAATCGCTGCCCGAAGTCCGGGTTATAATCCATACTTCTTTCAGCAAATCCTTCATCGTGCCGGCAAGCGGTGCTATCCACGACAGTTCGTTGGAATGGCAATCCGGAACGCGCATGGATTTTTTGACCGTCCTGTATTCGGCGCCCTTGCTGCTGAGCTTGTTCAAGGCCGCGTTGCCGTACGCGGTCGCCACGACAGCGGCATTCGGCCAGTGGTTCGCTTCGGTGCCGCCGTGCCGCGACGTCTCCTTCGAGGCTACGAGCTTCCTCGTCTGCGAGGTCGATCCGAAGCTCTATTCGATCGAACTGTTCTGGAAAGACCCGGCAGGCAAGCCTTTTCAGTCGCTGCACAATCTCGACAACGCCCAGCGCATGGCGGGCCGGACCATGCTGTTTGCCATCAATGCCGGCATGTACCACCCCGATCTCAGGCCGGTCGGCCTTTACGTCGAACGCGGCCAGGAAATGGCCGGTGTGAAAACGGGATCGGGAAGCGGCAATTTTTCGCTGCAGCCGAATGGCATTTTCTATATCAGCCGCGGCAAGGCCGTGGTGCGGGCGACCAAGGACTTCGTCAGGCAGCGGCCAGCCACCGACTATGCGACACAATCAGGGCCAATGCTGGTGATCGACGGCCAGCTTCACCCGAAATTCCAGGCCGACGGCACCTCGCGCAAGAGCCGCGACGGCGTCGGAGTGCGAAAGGACGGTGTTGCCGTCTTTGCCATCTCGAACGGCACGGTGACGTTCCATGCCTTCGCTCGCCTGTTTCGCGACGCGCTCGGCTGCGACAACGCGCTCTTTCTCGACGGCACGATATCGAGCCTGCTCGCTCCGGCCATCGGCCGCAACGACGACTACTGGAATCTGGGGCCGATGATCGGCGTCTTCAGGAAGCGCGGCTGATGCACGGCGCCCTCAATCGCGAGACGCGCTAAATCCGTGCATCATGCCTGCCGCGCAGTCTGACGACCAGCACGGCGACGATGATCGCTACCACCATGGCCGCGATCACCGCCAGGCCGAACAGGCTGGTCGAGTCGAGTTCGGGCAGATTGTCGGCTCCTTTCGCCACCAGCCATCCAGGCGACAGCACGACCGGCGCCCAGATGATCGCCGACAGGATGTTGGCGACCTGGAAGCGCCGCCTGTTCATGCCCATCATGCCGGCGACCAGCGGCACGGTGGCACGCACCGGACCGAAGAAGCGGCCGACGAAAACGGCGGCGACACCGTAGCGATGGAAGAACAGGCGCGCCCTGGCGATCTCGCGGCGATAGCGGTTGAGCGGCCATTTGTGGACGACGCCACGCCCCAGCCATTTGCCGAGAAAATAGGAAATGGTGTCGCCAAGCGCCGCGCCGAGCATCGCGGCGAGGAGAACGGGCAGGGGCTGGACGATACCGGCGCCCACCAGCCCGCCGACGATGATCAGCACCGTGGTGCCAGGCAACAGGATGCCGACCAGCACCAGCGACTCGCCGAAGGCCAGCAATCCGACCACGAGACCCGCCCAGGCCTGATGGTTCTCGATGAAACATACGCTCTGGTCGATGAACGACTGCACGCAAGCTCCGTGTTGAAAGTGTTCCTCAGCTGCCCTGTCGAGCAAGATCCTGAGTTCGTCGAGCTTGCCGTCGACGAGCCAGCCGTAATAATTCTCGACCGGCAGCTTGCGGCCCTTGGCGCGGGCAGGGCCGCCGCGCCGCACCCCGTTCTCAACAGCCACATCATGGCCCTGTCAAGGCTTGGCCGGGCCGCTGCCGACGACTGTCAGAACGCGGCCACAGCTATGGTAAAAAACTTGATTCAAACTTTATTGGTAATTTCTCGTTCATAACTCGTCTGGTTGTCCGTCGGCCGTCGCCTTCGGTCTGTTGTGTTCGAGTACAGGTCCAGATGCGGTTACCAGGCGTCGTGAGTTTCGTGATCGCATCGCTCTGCCTTGCCGGCTGTTCGTCGACATCGGGCATGGATGCGCTCGACATGCAGAAGCCGTCCAATGAAGTCACCAGTTCGGTGGTGCGTCCAAGCGCGCCGATCGCGTCCGTTCCGGTGGCCAGGGCAAACGCGGCGCGCAAGCGGATTGAGGCTGCGGCAGAGGATACCACCGCTCGGCCTTATGGCCTTGCCGAGGAAGAGACGGTGGCGTTTCCCGCACCCAAACTGCCCGACAGCGTCGAGCCGCCGATCGAGGAGGCAGCCCTGGTGTCGCCGCCGAAGCTGTTGTCGCGGGCGGCACCCTCCATGCTGGCCGGCCCGGTCACGCGTTATGGCTTCCGCGATGCCAAGCCGATCAATTTCGGCCGCTCGTCGCCCCGTCACCTTGCCGTGCACGGGGTGGACGTGTCGCGCTGGCAAGGCAACGTCAACTGGGAGAAGCTGCGCGCCCAGGGCGCCAACTTCGCCTACATCAAGGCGACCGACGGCGGCGACCACCTCGACCCCCTGTTTATGAAGAACTGGCGTGATGCCGACGCGGCGGGCCTGAAGCGCGGTGCCTATCATTTCTTCTACTGGTGCCGCACCGCCGGCGAGCAGGCCGACTGGTTCATCCGCAACGTGCCGAAGGTCGACGGCGCGCTGCCGCCGGTGATCGACGTCGAGTGGAACGGCGACTCCAGCTGCCAGCGGCGCCCGTCGCGCGAAAAGGTCCTGGAGAAGATGCAGGTGTTCATGGACAAGCTGGAGCGCCACTACGGCCAGCGGCCGATCATCTACACGGCGCCCGATTTCTATCGCGACAACCTTCAGGGCGCATTCCCGGATTACCCGTTCTGGCTGCGCGCCGTGGCCCGGCATCCGTCAAAGGTCTATCCCGATCGCAAATGGCTGTTCTGGCAGTATTCCGGCTCCGGCCTGTCGCATGGCGTGACCGGCCGCATCGATCTCAACGTCTTCCATGGCGATGAGCGGCAATGGCGCGCCTGGGCCGGCGGCGGAGGTCGGGCCATGATGGCCGACGCGGATTAGAACCGATGCTTTCGCGTCGGCGCTCGTCCTGTCCACCTATTGGAACTGGTTGCTCCCGCCGTTCTTTTCCTCGCTCAACCGCAGCCGCGCCCTCAAGCCCATGATCTCGGCGATCGCGGCATCGATCATGGCGAGAAGGGTCAGCGTGTCGTGCTGGGTCGGATCGGCCCTGACATAGGCGAGCTGGTTCAGTATATCGGTGTCATCTTCGGTTTGTTCGCTCATGCGCATCGTCCCGGCTGTTGTCTCCTGGATCTCCGTCCGATCGGATCGATCGTCCTTTTATCACGTCATCGTGCGGATGGCCCGCCGCATTGGCCACCAGTTCCTGGCGCGGTTCCCACCGTGCTTCGGACACGTCCTCGGAGGCAAGATGGAGAACATCGGTGTGAGGCTTCGGCTCGGTGGGGCACTGGTCTGCCTGATGACTTTGCTGTTGCCCGCGAGCCCGATGGCCGCGGGTCTGAAAGACGCCACCGCCGATACGCTCGACCGCTGCCTGGATGATCCAGCCAATGGCTCTACAGCAGGCCAAACCGACTGCGAGGCGACGGCATCAAGCGACTACGATCGCCGCATGAATGCCGCTTATGCGACACTCCTGCGCAAATTACCGCGCCAGGCAGCGCAAAATCTTCGTCTGTCACAACGCGCCTGGCTGGCCTTCCGCGACAGCGAGGCGAAGACACGGGGCGCTCTCTATGAAACAAGGCAAGGCACGATGTACGTGCCCATGCAGGCTGCCGACGCCACCAACATCATCCGGGATCGCGCCCTTCAGCTGGAGGGCTATGTTCGTGTCATGGCAATAGAGGATGCCGAATAGCGGCTGGTCGCCGCTCCCATGGCCACGCGACAGCATTGAACCTTGCCGGCGGTCATTTCCTGATCTTGCGAATAGACAAGACATTGCCCTCGCCATGCTGTCTATATGCGTGCTGCTGTACTCTAGTCGTCGGGGGGACGAGTTGGAGCTCAAGTTTCTGTTGGTCGGCTTTGCCTGCGCGGTCGCTGGCATGCTGTCGATCGTCACCTTCCTGAAATGGCTCGAGGTCAAGGCGGCCAGCCGCTGGTTGCCGACGCCTGGAAAGATCGTCTCGTCGCGCGTCGAGGCGCGCGAGGTGACAAGCTCGGGTACCGGCTCGGAGAGCAGCACCTCGACCGAAATCCGCAACTTTCCGGCCATCACCTATGAGTACAAGGTGGGCGGCAAGACATTTCAAAGTTCGCACTACAGCGTGCAGGAGAACCTCGGAAATTTCGAAGTCGCGGAAACCCTTGCGCGGTTTCCGCGTGGCGCGGCGGTAACCGTGTTCTATGACCCGTCCAGCCCGGGCAAGGCCGTGATCGAGCGCACCATGCCGGACGGCGCCTTCAAGTTCATGGTCCAGCTTTCGGCGGGGCTCGTGGTTGGTGCGCTGGTGTTGGTGTTTTCGGTCGGTGGCGTGCTGGAGGCTATCGGGCCGCATCTGCCCAAGCCGCGGAACCTCGGTGCGGCGGCATTCCTGCTGTTCATGGGGCTTTTTGTGCTGCGCATGGGCTTTGCCCAAAGATCGATGGCCGGACAAGCGGCAACATGGCCGACCGCTGCCGGCCGTATCGATGCGTCCGGCCTGCAGGCAATCAAGACCCGCGACCGGTTTGAGGGCGGTGGGTACCGGCCTTGGCGCACGGTGTTCAAATCCCGCATCGTCTACAGCTATGGTGTCGCCGGACAGCGCTACAGCGCCGATCGCGTCGCTTTCGGCGCCAGCGTGACGGCCTCGCTGCCCGGCCTCGTCGGCGGTCAGGCGCGGCGCTATGTCGAGGGCAGCAAGGTCGACGTTCGCTATGACCCCGCCAACCCCGCCTCGGCGGTGCTCGAATGCCGGGTGCGTGGGCTATGGCTGCTGTGGGTCTGCTCGGCAGGCTTTCTCGGCGGCGCGGCCTTGCTGGTCGGGTTGGTCTGAGTGTCACCGCCTTGAGCAGCGCACGAGAGGTCCGCTGTCGAATCCGCGCCAGCTCAACCGCACCGTCGCGCCGTCGATTTTGATATGGATGGTGCGAGAAAATGGCTCGTCGAGCGATGGGTCCGCGCCGTAGCACTGGCTGGCACGAACCACCCAGCCGATGGCGGTTTTGCGAAAGATCGCGTGCTCGCAGCCGAGGTTGGGAAACGACAGGGCCGACTGATCCACAGTGAAGACAGTCTGGCGCTGGACGTCGGCGGTCGCATGGCAGTTCAACCTGTCGCTGGACCACGTCCCGACATAGGGCGCTGCCGCTACGGCCGGCACAATCGCAGTTGCGGAGATCGCTATGATCAGTGCCAAACGCTGCATCTTTTGTCTCCTGGGCCGCTGCGTTCGATCATACAGATTGCGGGTTTGTGTGGGGCAAGTTTTCGATCGAGGGACGATAAACGCAGCGGTTCCGGATTTCGTTTATGGTTTTGTACCGATGATGCGACTGTGCGGCCCGGCACGCAGCCGGCCTTGCTTCACAACACATTGCCCGAGATTTCGATGATCATTCGCAAACTGGCCTTCGTTGCCCTGGGTTCGCTCGGGCTCATGCAAGCGGCGGGCGCCAAGGAATGCCTCCTGAGCCACGCCACCTACCAGGAGCCACGCTCGGGCGCGGTCATGCAATTCCGGCCGCTGGGCAACGAACCGGCGGCACTGACGACGCAGGTGTTCTCGCTGGCCGTGCCTCATACCGGCATAAGCCTGCCGGCCGATATTACCTGGACCAACGGCAAGAATTCGTTTCCGCTCGGTACGATCCGCCATCCCTGCACCGACGACGACCGCGAAGCGGGTCTGCAAGACGACAGCGGGCTTTGCCGGATATGGGACGGGCAGGTTTATGCCCTGACCGGAGGCGGCGCCGAGCAGTTGAACTCTCGCGATGCGACACCGGCGCCGAAAGGGCTGTTGCTGCCGGATTTCGGTGCGACGTTCAGCGAATGGCCCGATTTCGCCAATGCTAATCCGGATGGCTCGGCCTGGGATGCCTTCACTTTGACAGGATGCAGCAATGAATAGCACCATGAGATCGATCGTCTGGACCTGCGCCCTGTTCGCGTCCGTGACGATATCTGCCGGGGCGCGTGCGGAGGAGCCGGTACCATCGCGGCCGCCGATCGACAAATGCGTCTGGGAAAAACTGGCCGACAAGGCGATCGGTCTGGCCGCTTGGGCGCAGCGCTGCGATTTCGGCTTTCGCCAGATCCATTTCGAGTTTGTCGGCAATGCGCTCGCCATCAAATACAGCGATGGCGGTGCGCCAGATCCGCTTGTCGAGATGTTCGACATCCAGCCTGGCGAAACCGCGGAGGCTGCCATGCGGCGCCTGTTCCTGGAAAAGACCGACAAGGCCGTCAACGCCCGCTGCGTGCTCGCGCCTTACACGGAGGGCACCGTGCCCGCCGGCGTCAAACGCTACACATTCAGTCCCGACGCCGCCTATGCGAAAGAGCTGAAGGCGCAGGCCGACCCTGACGAGGTCCCCGAACCGCCCTGCGGCGACTGGGGCGAAATGCCGGATAGCATCCAGTATTTCGAGGTGCCGGCAGGTGAGGGACACAAGCTGCTGTTCGTCCGCGTGGGCCAGGATGAGCCGTTGTTTGATGAGCAGACGCTGCGGGTGTTGCCGTAGCGGTAGGCGCTGGGAGCCCGATTAATTTCAAAGAAACTATATATAATATTTGTTGGCGTCTTTTATGGCTATCCTTGCTGCAGCTATGGAAATTCCAGCGTCGGAGGCTAGTTTCTTTGGGTCAGAGTATTTTTTTGATATAGACTGCGGAGCTAAAATATACGCAGCAAATCTTTTTGCTTGATATTCCGAGCTGTGCATTCCTGTGGCTTGGGCAATTCGCTTTTCGGAATGTTCGGATCTGTGCATATTGAACTTAGAATTGAAGAAATCTGAATGAAGTAAAACGTGGCCAAGCTCGTGCGCTATCGTCATGCGGGAGCGGTCATCGCCTTCGCACGCTGCGATATACACGCTTTCTGACACGACTATACTTACAGGATTATAATCCGTGTAAGCCGGTGTGGTCATCTCTTTGTCTGATTTTACAACAAAGCTATAATCTTTTATGATTTTAGGCAGCTCAAGTTCAACGATATCTATTACGTCGACCCATATTTTATCTGCTACTCCAAATTTGGCCCGCACCGCATCTGCGATGCGGGCCAAAGCTGAGGCACTTAGGGCTCTTCCGACGTAGAATTCGTCAGCCATCTGCGATCCTTGTATCGCATGAGAAAGACGACATTCGTCAAATCGACCGCCAATGGGTTCGATACCGAGCCCGAAGCAGGCGGCTCGACTCGTTTGCGTCTGTCCCGCTCATCCTGCTCATACCAATGCATGAGGAAGTCGAGGTTGCCACCGAAAAACTGTGCCATGGCCTCGATCTGGGGAATTGTAGCAACACTCTCCCCGTTTTCCACACTGCAGAGTTCGGATGGCGACATTTGAAGCTTGTATGCTGCCTCATAAAGCCTGAGCCCTGCTTCAGCTCGGCAATCTCTGCAAAATTTGGCAATTCGACTCATCGCGGCAGCCCTCGATACGCCTTCAGCCCTCAGCTGCACCCGCTCGTAGCACCGCAAGTGTCGCACTTTTCACACGTCCCGTTCCGCACCATCGTGAAGTTCTGGCACTCGGAGCAGGAATTGCCGGTGTAGCCCTGCAGCAGCGACTTGGCGCGGCGGTCGGCGGCGAGTTTCTTCGCTTCGGCCGCTTCATGGGCCGCCGTATCGGTGAACAGCGCCGCGGTGGTATCGGTCGAGGCATCGGAGGCCGCTTCCTCGAAGGCGATGTCTTCCGCCAATTCCTTGGCCCGCTCCTCATAGTCGCGCTTGTAGGCGACCGCCTCGTCGGTTGCGGGCTTCAATGCCAGCACGTTGGAGCCGGAGAAGGCTGTCGGCGCCGAGCGGGCAGGGGTGCCGGAGCCGGCAAAGCCCTTCGGCTCGCCTGCCCTCGAGACCAGCTTCACCGGCGAACCGCGGGTCAGACCCTTGGAGACGGCGTCGGTCTTGCCTTCGCTGATGCCACGGCCGAGTGCGGTATTGGAGAAATCCGACTGGTCGACATGGGCGAGATCGTTGCGGCCGAGATACGAAATGGCCAGCTCACGGAACACGTAGTCGAGGATCGACGTCGCGCTCTTGATGGCATCGTTGCCGATGACCATGCCGGCCGGCTCGAACTTGGTGAAGGTGAAGGCGTGTACATATTCGTCGAGCGGCACGCCATATTGCAGGCCAAGCGAGATCGCGATGGCGAAGTTGTTGAGAAGGCCACGCAGGGTGGCGCCCTCCTTGTTCATGTCGATGAAGATCTCGCCGAGACGCCCATCGTCATATTCGCCGGTGCGAAGGAAGATGGTGTTGCCGCCGATCTTGGCCTTCTGCGTATAACCCTTGCGGCGGCCGGGCAGCTTTTCCTGCTCGCGCGACACGCGTTCGATGATGCGTTCGACGATGCGCTCGGTGATCTGCGCCGCGCGCGCCGCAGCCGGTGCCTGGATCAGCTGTTCGATCGCCTCGTCCTCGTCCTCGTCGCCATCGGCGAGCAGCGACGCATTGAGCGGCTGCGACAGCTTCGAGCCGTCGCGGTAGAGCGCATTTGCCTTCAGCGCCAGCTTCCACGACAGCATGTAGGCGCTCTTGGCATCCTCCACCGTCGCGTCGTTCGGCATGTTGATGGTCTTGGAGATGGCGCCGGAAATGAAGGGCTGTGCCGCCGCCATCATCTGGATGTGGCTGTTGATCGACAGCGAGCGCTTACCGATCTTGCCGCAGGGGCTGGCGCAGTCGAACACGGGGAGGTGTTCGGCCTTGAGGAAGGGCGCGCCCTCCAGCGTCATCGCACCGCAGACATGGATGTTGGCGGCCTCGATGTCCTTCCTGGAGAAACCCAGTGCCGGCAGCATTTCGAACGAGAAGTCGTTGAGCTGCTCGTCGGTGAAACCGAAGGTCTCCTTCACCCAGTCGGCGCCGAGCGTCCACTGGTTGAAGACGAACTTGATGTCGAAGGCCGACTTCAGCGCCGCGTTGAGCGCCGCGATCTTGTCGTCGGTGAAGCCCTTGGCCTTGAGCGAGCCGGGGTTGACGGCCGGCGCCTGGTTGAGATTGCCGTGGCCGACGGCATAGGCCTCGATCTCGGCGATCTGGCTCTCGGAATAGCCCAGCGTGCGAAGCGCTTCCGGCACGGCGCGGTTGATGATCTTGAAATAGCCGCCGCCGGCGAGCTTCTTGAACTTCACCAGGGCGAAATCGGGCTCGATACCGGTGGTGTCGCAATCCATGACCAGACCGATCGTGCCGGTCGGCGCGATCACGGTTGCCTGTGCGTTGCGGTAGCCATGCTCCTCGCCGAGTTCGATGGCGCGGTCCCAGGCGGCCTTGGCGTGGATGGCCAGATCCTGCTGCTTCAGGTCCGATGCGACGAGAGGCACAGGATTGACGGCCAGCTTCTCGTAGCCGTCCTTGTCGCCATAGGCGGCGCGGCGATGATTGCGCATTACGCGCAGCATGTTCTGGGCGTTGCGGTCATAGTCCGGGAAGGCGCCGAGCTCGGAGGCCATCTCGGCCGAGGTGGAGTAGGCGACGCCGGTCATGATGGCGGTCAGCGCGGCACAGATGGCGCGGCCCTCGTCGGAATCGTAGGGAATGCCCGACGTCATCAGCAGGCCGCCAATATTGGCATAGCCGAGGCCCAGCGTGCGGTAGTCGTAGGAGAGCTTGGCGATCTCCTTCGACGGGAACTGCGCCATCATGACCGAAATTTCCAGCACCATGGTCCACAGCCGCACGGTGTGCTCGTAGGCTGCGATATCGATGGTGCCGTCGGTGTTGCGGTAGGGCAGCAGGTTGATCGAGGCGAGATTGCAGGCCGTGTCGTCGAGGAACATGTATTCCGAGCACGGGTTGGAGGCCCGGATCGCACCGGCCGAAGCGCAGGTGTGCCAGTCGTTCATCGTGGTGTTGAAATGCAGGCCGGGATCAGCCGACGCCCAGGCGGCGTAGCCGATCTTTTCCCAGAGATCCCGCGCCTTCAGCGTCTTCAAGACCTTGCCGTCCTTGCGGGCGGTCAGGTGCCAGTCTGCGTCCTCTTCAACGGCGCGCAGGAAATTGTCCTTCAGCGACACCGAATTGTTGGAGTTCTGGCCCGAAACGGTGAGGTAGGCGTCAGAATCCCAGTCGGTGTCGTAGGTCTTGAACGCCATCGAGGTGTAGCCCTGCTTGGCGAACTGGATGACGCGGTAGATGTAGTTTTCCGGCACAGCCGATTTCTTGGCCAACTTGATTTCGCGCTTCAGCGCCGTGTTGATGGCCGGATCGAAGCAGTCGTTGTCATGGCCTTCGCAGTTCACGCAGGCCTTCATGATCGCTTCGAGATGCTTCTTGACGATCTTGGAGCCGGTTACCAGCGAGGCGACCTTCTGCTCTTCATTGACCTTCCAGTCGATGAATTCCTCGATATCGGGGTGGTCGGCGTCGACGATGACCATTTTCGCCGCACGGCGCGTCGTACCGCCCGACTTGATGGCGCCGGCGGCGCGGTCGCCGATTTTGAGGAAGCTCATCAGGCCGGACGAGCGGCCGCCGCCGGACAGCTTTTCGCCTTCGCCGCGCAGCAGCGAGAAGTTCGAGCCGGTGCCGGAGCCATATTTGAACAGGCGCGCCTCGCGCACCCACAGATCCATGATGCCGCCCTCGTTGACGAGGTCGTCCTGCACGCCCTGGATGAAGCAGGCATGCGGCTGCGGATGCTCGTAGGAGGATTTCGACTTGGTCAGCTTGCCGGTGAACGGGTCGACATAGAAGTGACCCTGGCTAGGACCATCTATGCCATAGGCCCAGTGCAGGCCGGTGTTGAACCATTGCGGCGAGTTCGGCGCGACGCGCTGGGTCGCCAGCATATAGGCAAGCTCGTCGCGGAAGGCGCGCGCGTCTTCCTCCGACGCCTTGAAGTAGCCGCCCTTCCAGCCCCAATAGGTCCAGGTGCCGGCCAGCCGGTCGAAGACCTGGCGGGCGTCGATCTCGGAGCCGTAGCGCTCGGCCTCGGGAAGCTTGGCGAGTTCGGCTTCGTCGGCGACGGAACGCCACAGGAAGGAGGGGACGTCGTTCTCCTCGACCTTCTTCAGGCGCGCGGGAACGCCGGCCTTGCGGAAATATTTCTGAGCCAGGATGTCGGCGGCGACCTGGGAAAACTGCGCAGGCACATCGATGTTGTCCAAGCGGAACACCACCGAGCCATCGGGATTCTTGATCTCGGAAAGCGCCTTGCGGAATTCGATCTCCGCATAAGCGGCCCCTTCTTGGCCTGCATGTCCTGGCTTGGTGAAACGACGCTCGATGCGCATTGGTCCGGTCCCTTTTGTCTACATATAGCGCTTTCATCAGGGGATTTCTGCCCCAAAAGACGAAACGCGCAGTCCGCCGTTTGCCGGCATTGCGAACAATGCGGCATCTCCTCTTCGCAGGCTCGGCCACGCACACGACAATACGCCTTGCCAGGCATCTGCCGAGGCTGCCAACCGGCCCGCGGGCCCCTCAAAACTGAATTTTTCGATTCCCTCACTCGAGGGAAATTCACACTATCTAGCGTCGAACTTAGCTGCAAACACTAAATATAGTATTAACAGACAATTTATTCCAGTCCGACAATTCTCCCTTTCGTCGCCCACCCAACCCACGATCCCAACGCTTCCGCCGGCCTCGTAAACAGGCGGAAATGCGGGCAAAACGCACATAATCCGGGAAAAAGACCGGGCTCAGAACTTTCCGGTCGCGCTCTCAACAGGAGCGCATGGCCTATAAAAGGCGACTCGTTTCGAGCCGTCAAGGATTCGTTTGCGTAGCTTTTGTGACCCCAACATCTTGTGTGTCACACATGTGGATAACGGGGATAGAATCGACCCGTCGGCCATCTGCCCGGCGGTAAGCCGGTGCGATCGTTGGCCAGCGGCACGGGCGCTGCGAAACATTTGCTGGGATGCCGCAAAAAGCCAGCCGTGCCGGTGAGCCGGGCCTCAGCCGTAGTGTAGCTTCGGCTTGGGTTCGGTCCCGTTGAACTGTACGCCGATCCGGTCGCTGCGGCGCCAGCGGACCTCGCAGCGATAGGCGACGCCGTCGAGCGGTATGTAGAGAAGGAAATGATCGGGAACCCTGGCTTCGGCCGGTAACTTCAGTTCGGCGCCGCCCGCATGCTGGTTGCGCACCGTACAGGCGATTTCGGAATTCTGGATCCCCGTGATGACTGTTCCACCTTTGAGCACGCGCGGACGATGCTCGCGCTGCGGCTCGCCGGGGTCGTGCTGAAGTGGGTCTGCGGGATTCGCCATCGATCAAACGCCAGGAACGATCGATCCTAACCACCAAAAATTAGCAAACCCTTGCGGCACAAGGTTGTGCGTCTGCCGCGAAAGGCGTCGATCAGGAGAACCTGCGTGGGTCGGCACAGAAATAGGCGATGATCTGGCAAAGGTCGGGTTCATTGACCATGCGCACCGCTTCGCTGGAGCTGACCCATTTGCGGGTGCGGGAGTGCTTTTCCTTCCAGCGGTCCGCGATCTTGTCGACGTGCAGTGGGAACACCAGAACCTCGCAAGGCACTTCTTCGCCCGAAGCCAGCACCTTGGCATAGAAATAGCGGCCGGCTTCGAGATGAGAGATGTTTCCGCGCAAACCGGCTTCCTCGGCGGCCTCGCGGGCGGCCGCTTCGCAGAGCGGCTCCCTGGCTTCCGGCCAGCCTTTTGGAAGCACCCAGCGGCCAGTATCACGGCTGGTGATCAACATGACCTCGACGCCGTTCCCGACATCGCGCCAGGGCAGGGCGGCAACCTGCAGACGGCACGGCGCCGTGCCAAAGAGTCGCCTGACCCTTTCAGCAAGGTGGTTGTGCGTCGTTGGCCGTGTCAACATCGGAGAAGCTAGCCCCAGCCTCCAGAATCGTTTGCCGTCTCATGAATCTTACGGCTAATTGTGACCAATAAAAGTAAAAACTTCGGTCACGCTGGCTGATTTCCGCCAACAAGGGTCGATTTCACAGGATATCTTGGCGGCGGATGCCTTCGCGCAAGCAAATATTGCCGTCGGCGCTGGCTTGATTGGAAAAAAGCAGCTTGCCGCGAATCAGCCGGCGTGATCGTCGGCGATCGGCTTCTGATAGGTGAAACCCATGTCCCAAGGGAAATAGATCCAGGTATCCTGGCTGACCTCGGTGACGAACGTATCGACCAGCGGCCGGCCTTTCGGCTTGGCGTAGACTGTCGCGAAATGGGCCTTCGGCATCATTGCCCGCACGATGCCGGCGGTCTTGCCGGTGTCGGTTAGGTCGTCGACGATCAGCACGCCGGCGCCATCGTCGGCCAGCAAGGCCGGCGTGATCTCCTTCAGCACCTGCAACTGCCCTTGGCTGGTGTAGTCGTGATAGGAGGCGACACAGACCGTCTCGATCACGCGGATGCCGAGTTCGCGCGAAATGATCGCCGCCGGGACCAGGCCACCACGCGTGATGCACACGATAGCCTTCCACTGACCTTTGCTGGTGCCGGCAAGCCGCCAGGCAAGTGCGCGCGCGTCGCGATGGAACTGGTCCCAGGAGACCGGGAAGGCTTTTTCGGGAAGGGACATGTCTCGCGCACTCCACGGCACGCGGCGGCCGCGTGCAAGAAACAGGGGAATGCGCGCGGAATTAACTGGAAACCCCCGGACTTGGCAAGGGTGGCCGGCAGCAATCGCTGTGGACTTATCGCGACAGGAAGGCCGCGACCTGTGCCGAGCGCAGCACCGTGCGTGTTACCCCGCCGAAGAGCAGCTGGCGCAGCCAGGAGTGGCTGTAGGCGCCAAGCACCAGCAGATCGGCGCCGGTCTCGGTGATCCTGTTCTGGATTATGTCGTCGACCGAGGTGCCGCCCGATTTCTGCACCGAGACGCTAACGGTGGCGCCGTGGCGCGACAGGGCCGACGCGATTTCGGCGCCCGCGGCCTCCGGGCGCTCGTCGAGCGTATCGGGCGGATCGATGACCAGTATGTCGGTTTTCTCGGCCTCGATGATGAAAGGCAAGGCATCGAAGGCGGCGCGCGCGGCCTCCTTGCTGCCGTTCCAGGCAAGCAGCACGCGTTTGAAGGTGGTGACCAGCGGACCCGCACTCGGCACCACCAGCACCGGCCGGCCGGCGTCGTAGACAAGCGTATCGACGTCGGCGCTCGGATCGCCGCCGGTCTCGCGTTGGGCGGCGATGATGAGATCGGAGGCGCGCACGCTTGAAATCCCGGTCAGTGCGCTGTCGCCGGAGAAGCTCTCCAGGCTGCGCCATTCGAAGGAAAGGCCGGAATCCTCGATCCGCTTCAGGAAGACAGCCTGGAGTTTGTCGGCCCGCTCCCGGTTCATGTCGGCGGAAACCTGCAGGAATTCCGTATCGGGAAAGCCCGTCGCCGACGTGTAGGGCACCGGGAGCGCCTCGGCATGGATGCCGATCAGATGGCTCTCGAAGCGGCTGGCAAGCGGAATGGCGCAGTCGAGCACCCGCTCGGCGTCCTGCTCGTTCTGCAGAATGGCGACGATGGTCTTGAAACGCATGATGACCCCTCGATCGTGCGAGCGACGAGCCTCGCGCCAGGGAAACGTCGTAGCGTCGTTCTTGGTTCCGGTTTACAGCGGATCAGCTCGCCTTACCCGCGAAACCTGCCACCATCGCCTCGACGTCGGCGCGCGCGGCTTCAAGCGCCTCCGCGCTGCGGGCACGAACGACCAGTTCGGTCCAGAACTTGCCGTCGCCATACTTGGGGTAGGAGCCGATGATCGTACCCGGATGGGCTTTCTGGATCTCGCCCAATGGCCCGCCGACAAGGCCCTCGCCGAACGGACAGTGCACCGTGGCCGACAGCATTTTGGTGCCGGCTCTCAAGGTCGGCACGACATTGTCGAGCATGGCCTGGAAGATCGAGGGCACGCCGGCCATGACATGGACGTTGCCAATGCGGAATCCGGGCGCCACGGAGACCGGGTTGTCGATATGGTCGGCGCCGCGCGGCATCCGCGCCATGCGCTTGCGTGCCTCGGTGTATTCGATGCCGCGCGCGGCATAGCTCGCCTCCAGCAGGGCATAGGCCTTGGCATCGTATTCGCAAGGCACGCCGAACGCCTTGGCGATCGAATCGGCTGTGATGTCGTCATGCGTCGGGCCGATGCCGCCAGTGGTGAAGACATAGGTATAGCGTGCGCGCACGGCATTCACCGCCGCGACGATCTCGTCTTCCTCGTCGGGAACAATGCGCACCTCCTTCAGGTCGATGCCGATCGCCGTCATGATATCGGCGAGATGGCCGATGTTCTTGTCCTTGGTGCGGCCGGACAGAATCTCATCGCCGATGACGAGCATGGCGGCAGTGACGATTTCAGGCATGGAACGCTCCGGCAGGACGGGTCGCCTGAAATAGCGCGGCGGATGGGCGGCGGCAATGCCGTCCAAAGGCGAACGATCCGACACGTCCACCACACCTGCATTGCAGTACCAAGCGCGGCTTGACCAGGATGGGAACAAGCCCTTCCGGATTGTCCTCGGTCGCGGAGGGCGACCAGGGCCGAGGTGGTGCCGCAATCCGTCGCGCCCGAACAGGTCACAGCCTTCGAGCGCATGGCGGCACGCGCTTTTGTCACCCGACATCACCGCCACTTCACGAGAATTTCAGGGAACCATTCGGCTGACGGTCAGGTTTACCCCGTGTCGCATCCCAAGGCGGCCAAGATCAAGATACGGAGTAAAATCAATGTACAGGAAACTTTTCGCAGCATCCGTCCTGACGATCGGTCTCGCCACATCGGCGATGGCCCAATCGTCGGACGCTACCTATTCCAACCATCACAATTGGTGGCTGTTCGGCAATGAGGATACCTCGGCCATCGACCAGAGCACCACTGGCAGCATCAACGCCGACGGCTCCGGATTGAGTACGCTTGGCAACCCCGGCCCGGCCGGGCCTTGTGCCTCAAGCACGCCAGGCCCCGATGCGAACGCTCAGGGCAACGTCAACGATCAGTATTGCGGCAAGTAAATAGGCAGCCGCGTATTGCCTGCCGCGGGACGCCGTCTCTCCTGGCGTCCGCGGCTGGCGCAGGGCTGGATCAATCCGAGATTTCAGTCTGAGGCCGATCGCGGCCGTCGGCCAGTTCCTCGTGCCATTTGCCCTCGGCGTCCTCATACTGGATACCATCGGTGGAACCCGCCACCTGCTGTTCGGCCGAAGCGATCTCGGCGGCACGCAATGCATCCTGATGGGTCGGAAATGTCTCCGAGAAGGTCGCACCGACCTTGTAGGCCCAGCCACCGTCATGCTCGACGATCTTGTAAGTCAGCTTCGCCATCAAAACCTCCAGTTAAAAGGTCCGCCTGCTCAATGCAGCCGGTCGTCGGGCAGCTTGTCGTCGGGCACCAGCACTTCCGATTCCCTGGCCGCCTCGATCAGTGCCCGGCGCGCTTCCGCTGTCGAACGATAACCTTCCAGCACTTTGAGGCAAGTGTCGAGGGCATCACGATGACGAGGCCCGCGATTGAGCGGCCACACCGTCATCAAGCACTCGGCCGCCTCCTGGGTCGAGCGGATATGGCGATATTTGCCGACATGGCCAAGCTCGACCACGACCGGCGTTTCAAAAGGTTTGTTGTCCATCATCATGGCCGCAACGCAAAGCAGCCAATTTGGTTGCAAAAGTGGCCTTTGGCCTGCGCCTAAAGGTCGCGACGCCGTTGCGCAAGCGCGTCGGCGTCGGGAGAAAGGGCGATCAGCCGGCGGCCTTCATCCAATGTTCCATCGTCGTCACCGAGCGGGCGAGCTGCGGCGCCGGATGAATCTTTTCGCTGAACGTGGCGGCCGCACGCCATCCCCAGCGCGGATCGGCGAGGAAGGCTCGCGCCAGCGCCACCATGTCGGCGCGACCGTCGGCGATAACAGCCTCGGCCTGTTTCGGGTCGTCGATCAGGCCGACCGCCCGGGTCGGGATGCCCGCGCCCTTGCGCACGGCTTCGGCCAGATGCACCTGATAGCCGGGGCCGGTGGGTAATTTCTGCAATGGCGAATTGCCGCCGCTCGAGCAGCAGAGATAGGCGACGCCTTCGGCCTTCAGCGCTTTCGCCACCTCGACCGCGTCCGCGACGTCAAAGCCGCCATCGACCCAATCCTTCACCGACAGCCGTGCGCCGAGCATCAGTTTCGGCGCGGCTTTCTTCACCGCCCTGGCGATCTCGACGACGAGACGCATCCGGTTTTCCAGCGAGCCACCCCAGCGATCCGTGCGCTGGTTGGACAGCGGCGACAGGAACTGGAAGATGAGGTAGCCATGCGCCGCATGCAGTTCGATGAAGTCGAAGCCGGCACGGTCGGCCCGCCTTGCGGCGTCCGCGAACCGCTCGACGAGCTGCAGGATTTCCTCGTCGTCCAGGGCGCGCGGCACGTTCCAGCCGGCGTCGTAGGCGATGGCCGAAGCCGAGACGGTCTGCCAGGGATCCTCGTTTGGCTGCAATGGGCCGCCGCCTTCCCAGGGCTTGCGGTTCGAGGCCTTGCGGCCGGCATGCGCCAGCTGCGTGCCGAACTTAGTGCCGGGTGCGGCCACGCGCTTGGCCGCATCCAGCGCGCGCCGCGCGGCGGCTTCATTGTCTTCGGAATAGAGGCCGAGACAGCCATGGCTGATGCGCCCGCGCCGCTCGACGTCGGTCATCTCCACCGTGACCATGCCGGCACCGGACATGGCAAGGTTCATCCAGTGGTAAAGATGCCAGTCGCTGGCCGAGCCGTCCTCGGCGGAATACTGGCACATCGGCGCCACGGCGATGCGGTTGGGGAAGGTGAGCCCATCGAGGGTGATCGGCTGGAAAAGCGATGTCGTCATGGAAAAACTCCGGGAAGGGGAATGCGCTATCTAGGCGACGGCACCCGTCCATACCACACACGAGACGGTGAAGCGCGCGCTGGACCAATCGCCGGATTGCGCCTGTTCCGCTTCGCGGCTACGCCTGCGTCCGCCAGCCAGCATCGAGGTGTCATATGGAAGACCGCGTTCGTATCCGCTCGGAAGAGGTTCTCTCCGACGACTGGGCGGTCCTGAAAAAGACCGTGCTCGACTATCGCCGGCGTGACGGTCAATGGGAGACGCAGGTCCGCCAGACCTATGATCGCGGCGACGGCGCGGTGATCCTGCCCTATGACCCCCAGCGTTCGACTGTGCTTCTGGTGCGCCAGTTCCGTTATCCCGCCTATGTCACCGGCCACCGCGAGCCGCTGATCGAGGCCTGCGCCGGCTTGCTGGACGAAAACGATCCGGAAACCGCCATCCGCAAGGAAGCCGAGGAAGAACTGGGTTACCGGTTGAAGGACATCGAGCGGCTGTTTTCGCCTTATATGAGCCCGGGCAGCGTCACCGAGCGGCTCTGGTTCTTCGTCGCGCGCTACTCGCCCGCCGACCGCATCTCGGCCGGCGGCGGCGCTCCGGAGGAGGGCGAGGACATCGAGGTCCTGGAAATGCCGCTCGACGAAGCGCTGGCCGGCATCGCCGATGGCCGCATTGTCGATGCCAAGACCATCATCCTGATCCAGCACCTGAAGCTGAATCCGGTGACGGCTTGATCAGAGACCGAGCGATCTCAATTCAGCCCGCGTGACCCAACAGTCGGGTGGTGGCCGCGTCACGATGATGTTCGGAGTTAACGCGATCGACGCCTTCGACGGTTATGGCGAACGTGCCGTTTTCCGTCCTGGCTATCCAGCCCTTTGCTTTCAGATACCAGAGGTGAAACTCGAGGTGCTCTTGCGGACAGCCTGACATTCGTTCGAGTTCTTCATCGCCTATCCCGGGATGATTGACGTCCTGCCGGCGTTTTACATACAGCAGTGACAGCACTTTGGCTTGAATGACGGAATCTCGATCGAAGCCCTTTGTGTTGCTCGCCTCATCGGTCAGCTCGGCCCGGTGGTTCAAATGCGCCTTGTACTGAATGTCGTACTGCGCACGCTTGACCGGATCCTTGAGCGTGTTGTGAGCCTCAAGAATATCGCTGAAGCGTGACTCGTTGCCGGTGACTTGGTTGTCGGGGTGGTAGCGCATGGCAAAATGCCGAAAAATGCGTTCTATCGTCTCCGAATTGGCATTCGGACTGATTTCCAGCATTTCGTAGAAGTCGATGAACATACCTGGCTTCCCCATGCCATTTTCGCCGTCTGTGTCTCAGCGTCAGGTGACAATTTTGGCGACGACCATAGAGTATATATTTCACGATTTACTAATGTGCCGAGCGTACAAAGGGTCAGATACACGAATTAAGCGAAAACGTCAGACCTTTGCGTCCTGAGCTGCAGACCTTGGTCTGGTAGCATTTCGCTCGTCGGAGGCGGCTTGCCATGACCGATAAACCTTCTGAACCTCCAGTAGAGCGTCGAACGCACTTACGCGAGGTGGTTTTGAAGGAGGCGTTCATAATCACGCAGGATGGCGAAATAGGCTGCGCCGTCAGAAACCAGCATGAGCATGGCGCCGAGTTGCGTGTCGCTGTGGGGGTTGAAGTGCCAAGTACCTTCCGGCTGCGCGTGCCGTTGGACGGTGCGACTTATCGAGCGGAAGTGCGCTGGAGAAAGGGCGAGCGACTGGGCATCCAGATCCACGGCAATTTCTCGCTGAAGGTCACCTAAAGGCGGTAAGTCGGTTGACACGAGGGCACCCAGCACTGCGTTGCCGGTGGCTTTCGTCGTCTCGCATCCCGCCGCCATCTCATCAATCCTGACGTTGTCGCCAATCGCTTGCTATATATTAGAGCAAGCGCATATTATGCCTTGGGACTAGGGCGGGGAATTGAGAATGTGCAGCACCTGTGATGGCAAAGCGGTCGACCGGAGGGACTTCCTCAAAGTCGGCGCGGGGTTCGTTGCATTCGGCGTTGGTGGGGCCACATGGTCGGCGCGCGCGGCCCAAGGTGCGGTGACCGCGCTGAGCCTCGATGACGCGCTCGCCGCACTGAAATCCGGCAACGAACGCTACGTCAGTCACCCGGAACTCTGCTCGATAGACCTTGCCGCGCAGCGGAATGCTGTTGCCGCACACCAGGCGCCCTGGGCCACGATCATCAGTTGCGCCGACAGTCGCGTTCCGCCTGAACTGATTTTCGGCGGTCACGGCGTTGGAGAACTGTTCGTCGCCCGGAATGCTGGCAACCTCGTCGACACCGCCACGCTCGGGACGGTCGAATACGGGGCAGCGGTGCTCGGCTCACCCTTGATCGTCGTTCTCGCGCACACAAACTGCGGCGCCGTCAAGGCGGCGTGCGACGTAGTGACCAAGAACGCGACCTATCCTGGCGCGATCGGTCCGATGATCGAACCGATCCTGCCCGCGGCGATAGCAGTGCGGAGCGAAGCGGGCGATTTCGTCGACAACACCGCCAAGGAAAGCGCACGGAGGACCGCGAGGCGCCTAGCCGCCTCGAGCAAGGTGCTAGCCGGCCTCATCAAGGCGGGGAAGCTGAAGATAGTCGCGGCAATCTATGATTTGCAAACGGGTGCGGTGACTTACATCGAATGACACACCCGTCATCGAGATCGAAGGCTCTGGGGGCCTCGATGCGTCAGCGTCTAGTTTGGCTTGCCTTCCCCGGGGGCGGTGACGGCCACCTATCTCGGCTACAAGGGGCGCGGCAGGCGTTCGGCAGGGCGCAAGGACGCGCCGGAATAGTGATGGCGGTCATTAACTGACGCCTTGCCATTGCCAATCGGAATGAGCGGCATGCGCGAAGCTTTCATCGCAATGGTAATCTTCCTATGCCTGACGATGGCCGCGCTCGCCAGCACGGCGATATGGCCAAAATTGCCGGCCAAACATCGTGACGACGACACGAACACCGTGGTTCGGCACGCCGCGAACCTGTTCGGGGTCATGACCTCGCTGATGCTCGGCCTGATGATCAACTCGGCCAGGAACACCTTCGAATCGATCGACCGCAACGTGCACGCCTATGCGACCGAATTGATCCTTCTCGACAGGACCTTGCGCCAATATGGCCCGCAAACCGACACGGTACGCCAGCCGCTGGTCGTCTATGTGCAGCGTGTGGCGGGTGATTCTTCGCCCACCAGCGAGACGCTGGTCGCCGCCAACCGGCTCTCTGAGCAGTTGCTGGCCGAAATCGACACCCGGCTGAGTGCGCTGGCGCCGACCGACGATGCGCATGGCTTCATTGTGCAGGACGCCCGCCAGCATTTGCAGAAGGTGCTGGAGTTGCGCTGGGTGCTGATCGAGCAGTCGGAGGGCACGATCCCGGTGCCTCTGATCACGCTCCTGGTTACCTGGCTGGTGCTGATCTTCGCCAGCTTCGGCTTCAGGGCGCCACGCAATACGATCACCGTTTCGACCTACGCGGCATCGGCGGCTTTGGTTGCCGGGGCGATCTACCTGATCTTCGACATGGACGTGGCTTTTTCCGGCCCGATCCAGATTTCAATGGCCCCGATGCAGAGGGCGCTGTCCGAGTTACAGCAGTGATCCGCAGCAGTGGCACGCCGACTAAACGACGCTGCGGCGGTTCAACAGAGAAAATCCAAATTTGAAAACTTTTTTGGTGCGGACGACGGGAATCGAACCCGTACGATCAGAGATCGAGGGATTTTAAGTCCCTTGCGTCTACCAATTCCGCCACGTCCGCAGGCACGTCCTTTTCAGATGCCAGACACAGCCCGTCAAGTCGTGTTCTGCGGTGGCCGAACGCGCACCCAGAGGAGGTGGCATAACGATACTGGCGCGATCGCGGAATTATCCGCGCCGCGGGCATCGGTAAATATCTGCGTGGCGGATCTGATCCGCCTAGGCCGGCGCCTCTCAGGCCAACCCATCCCCCCGCCCACTTGGGGGCGCCGGCCGCCTCCTTTCCAGCAAGTAGCCGCCGCCGTTGTAAACCTAGGCCGTAAACGGCCTCGTGGTTCTCTGAGCCGAAGTCGTAGTAGCGATATTGCGCGCCGACGACGAACTTGTCGGTCAGCGCGTAGTCGACGCCTGCGCCCACGGTCCAGCCGACATTTGTGCCCGTGTTGTCGAACCCTGGCCCCGAGGTCTGCGACGTCTCGATGCCGGCAAAGGCAATGCCGCCGATGCCATAGACCAGCAGGCGGTCCATTGCGAAGCCGGCCTTGGCGTTGACCGACCCGAACCACTTGATGTCGGCGCCGAATGTATCTCCCAGGCCCGATTGCGCCGTGCCGTCGACCGAGGAATAGTTGAGGTTCGCCTCGGCGCCCAGCACTGCCTGATCAAACTGCCAGAGGCCGGCGACATGGCCGCCGACGAACCCACCGCCGACGTCCGGCGTGATGGAAAACGGCGCGCCTTCCGTCGTGGTGATCTCGGAGCGGCCCCAGCCATATCCTGCCTGCAGGCCCGCATAGTAGCCGGTCCAGTCGAAGCCAGGCGCGGTCATCGGCACATCGACTGTCGCGTCGGCAGCAAATGCCGGCAAGGATAGGGCAAGAAGACCGGCACTTGCAACCATCAGGCGATGCATCGAACTCCCCGAGAAGAGTCATAGACCCCAGGTCGGAGCCTAACCTGATTTTCGGCAAAACGGAATCGGATTTCTGCAAACGCGGTTAGCGTCCTCGCGGGTCTCGAGGAGTTGGCGGGTAGCGTGCTGCCGCGATTGCGGTGGCGCGCGCCTCGTGCGAAACACCGCCATCGTGAGAGGATCCTTCATGCGCATCTTGTTCCGCTTGGTCGCGGCCGTCGCGGCGGTGGTGCTGGTCGGTCAGGCCGCGGTGGCCGAACCACTGACGCTTATCACTGCCAAGGCCGTGGCCGTTCCCGATTCTGTTTCGGGGCGGCCATGCTCAGCCTGAAGCTCACTCCCGACAGCGGCAAAGCCTTTGCCAGGTTTACGGGGGCAAATGTCGGCAAGATTGTCGATCTCGGCATCGACGGCGCGGTGGTGATGTCGCCGCGCGTCGTGGAGCCGATACGCGGCGGCGAAATCATGGTCAGCGGCACGTTCAAGGGCGGCGAGGTCGAGCGTATCGCCGAGCGGATTTCAGCCGGCGACGCCAAGGTCGAAGTTGACGTGAAACCGGAGTAATCCGGCAATCTCCAAGCAAATCCATTCTTCCTCGCTGGCCAAAACGCCGTCGGCTTGGCACAGTCGGACAAACAGGAGTCTTTGATGATCAGGAAGCCGCCCGCCCGCGCGACGAAACCCAAACCGTGGACCGAAATGGCGACCGATCTGGTCGATGTCGCGATGGGCCGCAAACCCGCCGATCTGGTCATCCGCAACGGGCGCTGGGTGAACGTCCATTCGGGCGAGATCATCGCCGGCACCGACATCGCCATATCGGGCGGCCGCTTCGCCTATTGCGGGCCGAATGCCAGCCACACGATCGGGCAGGGCACCAAGGTGGCCGACGCCGGCGGCCGCTACCTCGTGCCCGGCCTTTGTGATGCCCACATGCATGTCGAGAGCGGCATGGTGACGGTCACCGAATTCTGCCGCGCCGTCATCCCGCACGGCACCACCTCGATGTTCATCGATCCGCATGAGATCGCCAATGTGCTGGGCCTGCCGGGCGTGCGGCTGATGCATGACGAGGCGGTGGCGATGCCCATCAACGTGCATGTGCAGATGCCGTCCTGCGTGCCGTCGGCACCGGGGCTGGAGCATGCCGGCGCCGAGCTGACGGTCGCCGATGTCGCGGAAGCAATGACCTGGGAAAACATCATCGGGCTCGGCGAAGTGATGAATTTCCCCGGCGTCGCCGCCAACGATCCTGTCATGTCGGGCGAGATCGCCGCGACGGTTCGTGCAGGCAAGACGGTTGGCGGTCACTATGCCTCGCGCGACCTTGGCTTGCCGTTCCACGGCTATGTCGCCGGCGGACCCGAGGACGATCACGAAGGCACGCGTGCCGAGGACGCTATCGCCCGCGTGCGCCAGGGCATGAAGGCGATGCTGCGGCTGGGCTCGGCCTGGTATGACGTTGCTTCCCAGATCAAGGCGGTGACGGAGAGCGGCATTGATCCGCGCAATTTCATCCTCTGCACCGACGACAGCCACTCCGGCACTCTTGTCCAGGATGGCCACATGGATCGGGTGGTGCGCCACGCCATCCAGCAGGGGCTGAAACCGGTGACCGCGATCCAGATGGCAACGCTCAACACCGCTCAGCATTTCAAACTGGAACGCGAGATCGGTTCGATCGCGCCGGGGCGGTTGGCCGACCTGCTGGTCGTCTCCGATCTCACCGCAATGAGCATCGACGAGGTCTATGCGCGCGGCGTCAGGCTGGCCAAGGGCGGCAAGCTGGACATCGATATCCCGGCCTATGATTATCCGAAGACGGCGAAGAACACCGTCAAGTTGGGCAAGAAACTGAAGGCCGGCGATTTCGATATCGCGGCACCCAAGGGCGCCAACGAGGTGCGGGTGCGGGTGATCGGCGTCATCGAGAACCAGGCACCGACGCGGGCCCTGGAGGCCGATCTGCCGGTCGAGGACGGGCTGGTCGCGATGGACCGCCGCAACGACGTCTGTCAGATCGCGTTGGTCGAACGGCACAGGGGCACGGGTGGCGTCACCAATGCCTTCGTCTCCGGTTTCGGTTACATGGCCGACTGCGCCATGGCCTCCAGCGTCGCCCATGACGCCCATCACATCATCTGCGTTGGCACCAACAAGCAGGACATGGCGCTGGCCGTGAACCGACTGGGCGAAGTCGGCGGCGGGGTCGTGCTGTTCTCCAGGGGCAAGGAACTGGCGCTGGTCGAAATGCCGATCGCCGGACTGATGTCGGACGAGCGGGCCGAGATCGTCGCCGCCAAGGCCGAGAAACTGACCGAGGCGATGCGCAAGATGGGTTGTTCCCTGAACAATGCCTACATGCAGCACTCGCTGCTGGCGCTGGTGGTCATTCCCGAGCTCAGGATTTCCGACGTCGGCCTGATCGACGTGACGACGTTCCAGAAGGTCGATCTGTTCGTCTGAGACCAGCCGTCCGCTCGTGGCTGCTCACCCGCCGGTGGCGATGGTCAGCACCTTGAACGGCGTCGTGATGATGACTTCTGCGGCGGAGCCGACGACCTTTCCCAGGCCCTGACCGATATTGGCGAGCTGTGCCGGGTTCTCGTCCGCGGCGAGCCCGGCCGGCGTGCGCAGCCGGTCGCCCAGCAACTGCACCAGGAACGGGTTGTCGGCGAATTTCGCGTGGTTGAGGCCGCCGTCACCGCCTTTCGTTTTGGTCAGATCGACCACCGACACGCCATAGGAGGCGAGATCGGCGGCATCGCCATAGTCGCCGACGCGCGGTTTGTCGCCGGAGATGAACGAGGACAATTTGAGCGCCCGGTCGTCGCCCGAAAGCAGCACGGCGAACGGCTTGTTGGGTTTGCCATAACGGATCATCTGCTTCTTGAACACGTCGACATCGATGTCCGGTGAGGCAAGGATGACATAACCCAGTTTGCCGCCGAGATCGCGGTCGCCGGTGATGGCAAGTTGGCGCAGCGCCTCCATCGTCAGCCAGGTTCCCATCGAATGGGCGATGATGTCGATGCTCTTGACGCGCGTCTTGGCGAGCATCCTGAGCGTTGCCTCGAGATCGTCACGAGCGGTGGTGGAACTGTCCTTGTCGTAGATGTAGCCCGTCGTCTTGGCGCTCGACGCCCATGAGAACAGCACCGGCGTGCCCGGATATTTCGTGTCGTGGGCGATCTGCGTCAGCCGGTAGATGCCGTCGTCGAAACCATTGTTGAAGCCATGCACGAAAACCAGCGCCCGGTCGCCGCGCATGGCGATGTCGGCGCCGACCGCCTTGGCGAATTGCGGCGCGCCTTCGTAGAAGGTGACGTCCGTGGCCGCAAAATCCTTGGCCGGATTGCTGTTGGCGGAACCCTTGGCGCGCTCGATGTTGCCGACCTGATGGCTCTTCGGAACCGTGACATCGACCCGCGCGAAACTGGTGGTCAGGGAACGGTCGCCGTCGAAGACCTGTCGCGGGTCCTTCACCGCTTTCTGGCGGGTGGTGGCGACAAATATCTCATGGGTGGCCGCAATATCGGATGCCGGTACGGTGACCGTCGTCTTGTTGAGCAAATCATGCGTATTTCCGGCGCAGCCAGCGACCAGCAGTGCGAACGCGACGACACTGAAACTCTTCAAGCGCAAGGCCACGCGTCGGCTCCCGCATAGGGGGACGTCAAACGCATGACGTCGCTCGATACTCCGATAAGGCCAGAGGCGGGCGCGGTCCAGTTCAAAGTGAGCCAATCGTTCGGCGATTCTGAACGGGCACGGCGAAATCCGCTGCGCCGCATCTACTGTCCAAGCAGGCTGATGCGGTCGGTCACGTCCCGGTCGCTGGCGAAACCATCGTCCTCGCGCAGCCGCTGGCCGATCATCTTCACCAGTGCCGGATTGTCGGCGAATTTCGTGTGGTTGAAGCTGTCGCTGCCCTTGACCTTGGAGAGATCGACGACCGTCACGCCATAGGAGGCAAGGTCCGCGGCATCCTTGTAGTCGCCGACGCGTGGGCGCGAGCCGGCGATCAGGCCGGACAATCTCAGCGCGCGATCGTCATCAGACAACAGCAGGATGAACGGCTTGTCCGGCTTGCCATAGCGGCGCATCTGGCTCTTGAACACATCGACGTCTATGTCGGGAGAGGCGAGCACCACATCGCCGAGCTTGCCGCCGAGGTCGCGGTCACCGGTGATGGCGAGTTGACGCAGTGTCTCCATCGTCACCCAGGTTCCCATCGAATGGGCGACGATGTCGATGCGCCGCGCGCCGCTCTGCGCCAGCATGCGCAACGTCACTTCGAGCTGGTCGCGGGCGGCACTGGCACTTTCCTTGTCATAGACATAGTCGGTGGTCTTGGCTCCCGAGGCCCACGAGAAAAGCACCGGCGTTCCCGGATAACCGGAATCGTGGACGATCTGGGTCAAGCGGTAGACGGCGTCGTCGAAGCCGGTGTTGTAGCCGTGGACGAAGACCATGACGCGGCCGCCGCGTGCCGCTATGTCGGCGCTGAGCGCGCTGGCGAATTTCGGCTGCGTGTCGTAGCCGACGACTTCGGAAGCCATGAAATACTTGGCCGGATCGTTCGATTTGCCGCGCGAGCGCCGCTCGATCTGCCCGGTCTGGTGGAGACCGGGAACGGTGACGTTGACGCGGGCGTAGTTCAGCGTCGCCGAGCGTTCGCCGTCGAAAACCTTGTTTGGATCGTCGGAGGCCTTACGGGTCGTGGCAATGAAGATCGAGTGGTTGCCCGCGATTTCCGTTACCGGCGCGGACATGACCGCGCTGCCGAGCAGTTCCTCGGTTTTGCGGCCGCCGCAGCCCGCCACCAGCAGCGCAAGCGCAAGAATGCAAATCGTCTTCAAATGCACGTCAAAAATCCACTCGAGCCCAAAAAGGGCCAATCCACCCTCCGCGATATCTCCCCAGCAGGCGAAGTGCGGCGGAAGTAAGTCGTGTCCAGCCAAAATGCGGTCGGCGCCTCGCGACCGCGGGCGCAGTGTTGCGCGAAAGCCAAAGCGGGTGGCAAGGCCGCAACGTCGCACAAGTCAGGCACCTGCAACTGGCCGGATGTCGAACTTCCGCGTCCACCAATGCGCGGCTCAGCGCGACGAAGAGGCATGAACAAACGTCCCCAAGTGCTTGCTAGAATTTCGGGAAGGCGCCGTTGCGGGCTCGGGCTCCACGGGGCAATGGTCTTGCCGGGCCGGATGTGTAATAGGGTTGTCCTCTAACTCGCCCGCGGGCGATCCCGGGATGATCTTGCCATGACCAGCTTTTCCTCGCGCGTCGCCACCGCCGCCTCCGCGATCCGCCAGATCTTCCCGGAAACGCCGCTGCAGGAAAATGACTATCTGTCGAAAAAGACCGGCGCCCGGGTGCTGCTGAAGCGCGAGGATTTGAGCCCCGTGCGCTCCTACAAGATCCGTGGCGCCTTCAACTTCTTCCGCAAGGCGCTTGGCGAAGGCAACCAGGCCGAGCTGTTTGTCTGTGCGTCCGCCGGCAACCACGCGCAGGGCTTCGCCTTCGTCTGCCGCCATTTCGGCAAGAAGGGCGTGGTGTTCATGCCGGTGACGACGCCGCAGCAGAAGATCGACAAGACCAGGCTGTTTGGCGGCGATTTCGTCGAGATCAGGCTGGTCGGCGATTTCTTCGACGACTGCTACCGCGCCGCCTTCGAATTCACCGAAAGATCCGGTGCCCACATGGTGCCGCCCTTCGATCACAAGGATATCATCGAGGGTCAGGCGACGGTCGCCTACGAGATCGCGGACCAGATGCCGGGCGGGCGCATGCCCGACATCGTCATGCTGCCGGTGGGTGGCGGCGGGCTCGCCGCCGGGGTGACGCACTATTTCGCCGATCAGGGCCGCGAGGCGCGTTTCGTCTTCTGCGAGCCGGCCGGCGCGCCGAGCCTGCGCGAGAGCCTCGCCGCGGGAAAACGGCTGAAGCTCGCCAAGGTCGACAACTTCGTCGACGGCGCGGCGGTCGCCGAGATCGGCCGCGAACCTTTGCGCTATCTCAAGGAGTTTGCCGCCGACAGCGTGCGGCTCATCCCGGAAAACCGGCTCTGCGCGACCATGATCGAGATGCTCAACATCGAAGGCGTGGTCCTGGAGCCCGCCGGCGCGCTGGCGATCGACGCGCTGAAGGATTTTTCCAGGAAGGAGATCAGGGGCAAGACCATCGTCGCCGTGGTGTCTGGGGGCAATTTCGATTTCGAGCGGCTGCCGGACGTCAAGGAAAGGGCGCTGCGCTTCGAGGGCCTGAAGAAATACTTCATCATCCGTTTTCCGCAGCGGCCGGGCGCGCTGCGCGACTTCCTCGACATGCTGGGTCCCGACGACGACATCGCCCGCTTCGAATATCTGAAGAAGTCGGCGCGCAATTTCGGCTCGGTGCTGATCGGCATCGAAACCAAGGATCGGCGCAATTTCGATCTCCTTGAGGCAAATTTCGAGGCCGAGGGCGTCCAGTATCAGGACATCACCGAAAACGAGACATTGGCCGGGTTCATCATATGAGCGGAAAGATCTTCATCGCCCTGTTTTCCGGCATCAATGTCGGCGGCAACCGCATCGTCAAGATGGCGGAGTTGCGGGCCTTCTTCGAGGATCTCGGCTTTTCCGATGTCGCCACCTATGTGCAGAGCGGCAATGTCGTGTTCCGGGCCGACAACGGTGATGCGGCCGCGCTGACCAAACGGATCGAGGCGGCCTTCGAGACAAAATGGGGTTTCCATTCGCGCATCATGGTGCGCGATTTCAAATGGTTCGAAAGGCTGGTGCGCGAAAATCCATATCCGGAAGCGGCCGCCGACCACACAAAGCTCCACGCCTATGCGCTGGAGCGTGAGCCGACCGCCGACGAGGTGGCGCGGTTGGCGGAAAAGTGCACTGGTCCCGAGCGTTTCGAGGTCAAGGGCGACGTGCTCTACCTCAGCGCGCCGGACGGGCTCGGCAAATCGGTGTTCGCCAACCTCATTCCGCGCACGTTGAAAGTGCCGGGCACGGCACGAAATTGGCGTTCGGTGCTGGCGCTGCTGGAGATGGCGGGCAAGTCCGGCAGCGATTGATCCATGCGTCTCGCCGGAAATGCGCGGCGGCGACACGCATGAACGAACTATGCCGCCTCGGCGCGTTTCCAGTCGAAGGCCAGTTCTTCGCGGAACGCAAAGCGCTTGATGTGGTCGGCAACGACGCTTTCGAGGCGCTCGATCGAAGCGGGCTCGTCGGTCGATACCGTGATGTGCAGCGCTGCCCCGTCGGCGTCCATGACCGTACGGCCGAGTGAAAGGTCGATGATGCCGTGGTTGGGGTCGAACTCGACGGGAAACTTGTGCGCCCAATGCTTGCACAGCTGTTGCAGATAGCGGCTTGCATGGGCCGTGGCGACATTGGCATGGCTTGTCGGCATGAAGGTTCTCCGAAGCTCAATCTCATGACGAGGCGCCGCTCTTCCGGGCAGGCGCCATGGCTGCATAGATAGGCACAACCTCGCCAAACACCATCGAGTGGCCGCCGGCCACTCGAAAAGGTGATCGATTACCAGCTTCCGGTATTCGCCATCGATGCCCACGGCTCGGCCTTGGCCTTCGCTGGGCCTTTTTGCAGAAGCTCGATGGAGATGCCGTCAGGCGACTTGATGAAAGCCATGTTGCCGTCGCGCGGCGGCCGGTTGATGGTGACGCCATTGTCCATCAGATGCTGGCAAGTGGCGTAGATGTCGTCGACCTCATAGGCGAGGTGACCGAAATTGCGCCCGCCCTTGTAGTCTTCCGGATCCCAATTGTAGGTGAGTTCGACCAGCGGCGCCTTCTCGTTGATGCCGCTCTGCTCGTCTTCCGAAGCGGCCAGGAAGATCAGCGTGAAGCGGCCCTGCTCGTTTTCATAGCGGCGAACTTCCTTCAGGCCGAGCTTGTTGCAGTAGAAATCGAGTGAGGCATCGACATCGGCGACGCGGACCATGGTGTGCAGATAGCGCATGTGTTTTCCTCGATCTGTTGGGTTGCGGCGCAACATAGGGTCGGCCCGGTCAAAGGGCAATCGTGAGGCGGCAAGCGGTGCCGGCAAAGAACAAATCCGGTATTCCCGCAATGAACCGTGAAAAAAGGCACGTCAGGTCTTGCACACACCGGAAGCCGCGGTGTTAATCTGGTGTCAAGAATCAGTTGCGGTGTTCTTGAATAAAGGGGGCATTCTTATGGGGGAAAAGGCCTCTTTGACGGGGCGGGCCAATACCCTTGGCGACGCTTTGTCTCACGATGAAGGCGGCGATGCCGACCTGGCCGAGATTGCCGGCGCCATCAAATGGTTCGATGTGGCCAAGGGCTATGGCTTTATCCTTCCCGATGACGGTGTTTCGGGCGATATCCTCCTCCATGTGACTTGCCTTCGACGGGACGGCTTCCAGACTGCCCTGGAAGGCGCGCGCGTGGTCTGCCTTGTCAAGCAGGGTGAGCGCGGGCTGCAGGCGTTCCGTGTGCTTTCCATGGATGTCACCACCGCCGTCCATCCCGCGGAAATGCAGGAACAGCGCACCCACGTCTCGGTGACTCCGGAGAGCGGGCTCGAACGCGCTTTGGTCAAATGGTTCAACCGCACCAAGGGGTTTGGTTTTCTGACGCGCGGCGAGGGCACCGAGGACATTTTCGTCCATATGGAGACCTTGCGCCGCTACGGCATCACCGAGCTTCGGCCAGGGCAGGTCGTGCTTGTCCGTTTCGGCCGCGGTGACAAAGGCCTTATGGCCGCCGAAATTCACCCCGATATGGGCACCTTGCCGGTCTCGCACTAGGGCGATCCGGCCGAGGATTTCATATGACACACAGGAACGGGCTGACGGCGGGCGTGATGTGCGCTGTGGCTGCCGTCATGGTCGCCGCCGCCGCATTCTTCTATTTCCAGGTACCCAGCGCGGCCGATGGCCGGGCCATGGTCCTTCCCGTCGATCCCGCGCCGCTGGTTGTGGCGACGAAAAACGGAGATCGCTCGTTTTCCGTTGAAGTCGCTGACACCGACGCGGAGCGGGAGGCCGGACTGATGTACCGCCAGGAGATGGCGGACGACCATGGCATGCTGTTCGTTTTTCCGATCCAGCAACAGGTCGGCTTCTGGATGAAGAACACGCCGATGCCGCTTGACCTGATCTTTATTGGTCAGGACGGCAAGATCCGGGCTGTCAAACAGGGCGTACCGCAGTCCGAGGCCGTCATTTCACCTGGCGTACCCGTGCGTTTCGTACTTGAACTCAAGGCCGGCACGGCCGCCAGGAACGGCATCGAATATGGCAATCTGTTGAGCCATCCGGCGATCGGCACGGTCTCCGGTCCGAGCTCGCCGCCGGCGGACAAGGGCGATGCGCCAAGTGGCGGCGGCTGAGTGCCGATGATGGTGTAGCCGATGCAGTTTTTCTCTCATGACGGGTTCGATCTAGCCTTCCTCGACCGCCAGCCGGCATCGGGCGAGGGCGATCCGGTGCTCATGATCCACGGCTTTGCATCGAGCCATTATGTCAACTGGGTGTCGCCCGGCTGGTTCAAGACGCTCAACGATGCCGGCTACCGCGCCATTGCCTTCGACAATCGCGGCCACGGCTCGTCATCCAAGAGCTATGAGGAGGCCGACTATACCCCGGCGAAAATGGCTTCGGACGCGGCAGCCCTGCTCGATCATCTCGGCATCGAGCGCGCCCATGTCATGGGTTATTCGATGGGCGCGCGTATCGCGGCCTTCCTGGCACTGTCCGACCCGGACAAGGTGGCGACGCTGGTTTTTGGTGGCCTCGGCATCGGCATGATCGATGGAGTAGGCGATTGGGATCCGATCGCGGCCGCCCTTCTGGCCGAGGATCCGGCCGCGACCACCCATCCGCGCGGTCGCTCTTTTCGCGCCTTCGCCGACCAGACCCGCAGCGACCGCCGGGCGCTTGCCGCCTGCATCGTGACCTCACGGGAACTGCTTGATGAGCAGGATATTGCCCGCATCGCCCAGCCCACGCTGATCGCCGTCGGTACCACCGACGACATTGGCGGATCGCCGGACGAGCTTGCGGCGCTGATGCCGAACGCCAGGGCCTTCCACATCGAGGGCAGGGACCATATGCTGGCCGTCGGGGACAAGACCTTCAAGCAGCGCGTGCTGGAGTTTTATGCCGAAAATCCGCTCTGAGGCTCCGGCGTTTGGGGACGAGCGTCTCGGGTCGCGAAAATGATCTAAATCAGGTCAAGGCCTGCAGCGACCGCGCCATGTTCCGCCTTGCCTGCGGCTCGAAGCGCTGCCGGAACTCCTGCGTGTGAAAAATATGCGGGCGGGCAAGGAAGCTTTTCAGCACCGCACCGCGGCCGGCACGCCACATAGGCTCTTCCACCCAGCCATATTCGTGGCGAACCGCGCGTTCATAGGCGTCGAATGCATCCGGCGTGGCACCCAGGATCGAAAGATCCATGTCGAGGAACAAGCTGGCGTCGCGCGTCGCCGCAACGTCGTCGAACACCGGCACCTGGTGCGTGGCGGTGGCGAGGATCATTGCGCTGACGTGGCTCAGCCGCCCGGCATCGATGCGGCCGGCGAGCTTTTGCTCGGCAAGGGCGGCACTTTGCGCCTCATTGTCCTTGGCCCTGCTGTCGTAGACGGCGTCGTGGAACCAGATCGCCGCTTCGACGGCCTCGGGGTCGTCCAGAAGCGTTCGATAGTCGCCGGCCAGACCCAGCATCGCTTCGATATGGGCGAGGTTGTGATAGTGGCGATCGCCGGCCTTGTAGAGGACCGAAAGCTCGGTTTTAAGGGCATCGTCGATCAAGGGTTCGTTTTCCATGGCTGCTTGAATTCCCGCGAACCAAATCCATTTGACACAGCACTAAGGAAAATTGAGTTCAATCATGCTATGAACTGGCTTATATGTGCGGCCAGATGGCAGGCAGACTAGCAGGACGCAGGACGAGACGTCGATGAACAGCATCAGCATTTCCCGCCAAAGCGCATTGCAGCCGGTCGACCCGATCTGGCGTTCGATCCGCGACGAAGCGATGGAAGCGGTCAACCGCGATCCCTTGCTGGCCGCGTTCCTCTATTCCACGATCCTCAACCAGGAGAGTCTGGAAGAGGCTGTCATCCATAGGATCGCGGAGCGGCTTGCCCATCAGGATATCGGCTCCGATCTCATCCGCCAGACCTTCAAGTCGATGCTCGCCGACGACAAGGACTGGCCGACCACGGTGCGCGTCGACATACAGGCTTACTATGACCGCGACCCGGCTTGCGACCGGTTCATCATGCCGGTGCTCTATTTCAAGGGCTTTCATGCCATCCAGACCCACCGGCTGGCGCATTGGCTGTGGAACCACGGCCGCAAGGATTTCGCGCTTTACCTGCAGAGCCGTTCGTCCGCGGTCTTCCAGACCGACATCAATCCGGCCGCGCGCATCGGCAAGGGCATCTTCATCGATCACGCCACCGGCCTCGTCGTCGGCGAGACGGCGGTTATCGAGGACGACGTGTCGATCCTGCATGGCGTGACGCTGGGCGGCACCGGCAAGGCCGGCGGCGACCGCCATCCCAAGATCCGCCACGGCGTGCTGATTGGCGCCGGCGCCAAGATTCTCGGTAACATCGAGATCGGCCATTGCTCAAAGATTGCCGCCGGATCGGTGGTGCTGTCGCCTGTGCCGCACAACAAGACGGTAGCCGGCGTGCCGGCCCGCGTGGTTGGCGAGACCGGCTGCGACCAGCCTTCGCGCCAGATGGACCAGCTTCTGCCGTCGCAGAAGATGGACCATGTCATCAGTTTCGATATCTGATTTGCCGGCAGTTGCCCCGGATGATTGCCCGGCAGCGCTGCCGCTTCCGGTGCAATAAGGCCGGCTTGCCTTTACATCGCCATTGTCGACGTGCCAGAAGCGCCGTTCAAACGAGCAAGCCGATGATCGGAGAAGACTGTTGAAGCCGGACGAAATCAGAAAGCTGGACGCCTATTTCAAGCGCGTCTTCCAGAACCCCAAGCTTGAGGTCAAGGCACGGCCGCGCAAGGAAGATTCGGCCGAGGTCTATGTCGGTGACGAATTCCTCGGCATCGTCTTCAAGGACGAGGACGACGGCGACTACAATTTCTCGATGGCGATCCTGGACATCGACCTAGCCTGAGCCCGCAATGCCACGGCAGGCCGCATCGAGCGCGGCCGGCCTCTTCTGCCTGTCAACGTCCGGTCTTTAGGATTCGCCCCGCCTTGGCCGTGATTGCCGCGTCTAGCGTCTGCCAATCGTCAAGGAATTCCCTTGGGAAGCGATAGGTAAGGCTGAGATCGTCCCCGACATGGATGTCCCGCTCGCAAGGGGCCAGCGATTCGCCGGCGCTCGGCCCGCTGAGGCAGCGGGCCACGAAAGGGTCGGTGCCCGCGCGCTTGCCGACGACCAGCACCTCGTTCAGGTATCCTGATTTCTCATTGAACCCGTAGACCGTCGTGCCGCCGGGCCCTGGAATGCCGGGCTGGACGATGAGCGCGCTGTAGATCGGCCCGAACCGGCCGCTCATGTCGCGCGACATCATCTGCTGCTCGAAGGACAGGAAAATGACGTTCCTGTTGGCTCCGGCGTGATTGAAATCATCGCGCGACGCCTCGCTGTAGCCGTCCATCTGGGGATAGCGCATATAAAGGTCGAGGCGCGTGGCGACGCCGTCGCGCCGGGCCTGCTCGAACCGGATGAAATTGGCCGGCACGGTGATGACGTTGTTGCCGATCACCACTTCGCGCACGGTCGCGTCGTCGGTGTAGCCGGCCATGGCAATGGAACGGCCGAACCATTTGCCGCCAAGGCTGATGGCTATCGACAGCAAGGCCAGAGCCGCGAACGCGTAGAATACCCGCTTCATCAGCATGGAATCGACCACGGTCAGTTTCGGGCCGTCGGCGATCGCTGCCTGCTTCATCTCCGTCCTCGTTCCACCGCCAAACGGCCATCCGGGTGTCCGCGGTCCAAGTGTCCCTTGACGGCACACTTCGCACGGCACGGCCCTTGCAGACTTCCTGAAACGACTGTGCGATTTCGTGGTAAATGGAGGGTTAATGTGGCCCAGATGGAACTCTTGCTGTTCGCTTTTGTCGTCGGCTTGACGGTTTGCGGTCTGGCGGGCTCGACAATGGAGCTGGTATCGGGTCGCAAGGTCGCCTTCACCGAACCCTATGTGTCGCCCGCCCATGTGCTGCGCTCGCTGGCTGTGACTGCGGGCGCCGGGCCGTTCATGCTGGTCAACGATGCCCTTGACGCCAGGCGCGCGAACCGCATCTCGACAGTGGCGCTCCTGTCGTGCGGCTGCACCGCTATTGCCTGGTCGCTGGCGCTGGGCATCGTCGTGCTTGCCATTGCTTCCTGGGCCGTCGGTCTCCTAGGGTTTCCAGCCTGAGGCGAATCGGAGACCGACAATGCCGCTTTATGCGATCGATGGAACGGAGCCGAGCTTCGCCGACGCGGACTCGAACTGGATCGCGCCCGATGCGACGCTGATCGGCGACATCAGGATCGGCCGCAATGCCGGCTTCTGGTTCGGCGCCGTCATCAGGGGTGACAACGAGCCCATCGTCATCGGCGCCGATACCAATGTGCAGGAACATACCGTCATGCACACCGATCCCGGCTTTCCGCTGACCGTCGGAGAGGGTTGTACGATCGGCCATCGCGCCATGCTGCATGGCTGCACGATTGGTGACAACAGCCTGATCGGCATGGGCGCCATCGTGCTCAACGGCGCCAGGATCGGCAAGAATTCACTCGTCGGCGCCGGTGCTCTGGTCACCGAAGGCAAGGAATTTCCGGACAATTCGCTGATCGTCGGATCGCCAGCCAAGGCGATCCGGGTGCTGGACGACGCGGCGGTCGAGCGGCTGCGGGCCTCGGCCGCGCACTACGTCGCCAACGCCAGGCGCTTCAAGGCGGGGCTGAAGAAGGTCTGAGGTCTCGGCAGGGCATGCCGTCGGCCATCGGCGCCTATCAATCCCGGTTGCCGGTTGCGCGCTCCGCAAGGGTTGTCCGCAGCAGCGACGCGCCCACCTCGAACCCTGCAATGTCTGCTTCTTCCAGCGCTGTCGTGTAGTCGTCGATGCGAGTCCTCAAAGAGGGATCCGCGCCGGCGGCAAGAAGCAGGCGGATCGCCTCGGCGTCTCGCATGGCCACGGCGTAATGGAGCGGCGTCCAGTCGTTGACACCTCGCATGTCTGCACTGGCGCCGTGATCGATGAGGATGCGGATGATGTCGAGCTTGTCCGCGCGTTCGGTGGACAGCGCCGCGATGATCGATGGAAATCCGGCATGATCGTCGTAGTTCGGGCTCGATCCGGCGTCTAGCAGCGCCGCGACGAAGGCAAGCGGGCTCCAGTAGATCGCGTATTCGAGCGGATAACCAAGGCCGAGCTCAAACGGCATGCGCTCGTCAAACCAGCGGGGCGAACGGCCCAGGGCGGTGCCGAGGGCCTCGAAGTCGCCAGCCTTGAAGGCATCGTCTATCGCCTTGAACAGACGATGGCGTTCGCATCGATGTTCCGGGATTCCCAACATCGGCAGTGATTCCAAAAGGCGGAGTTGCCAACGGATAGCTGCCTCGATCTCCTGCCTGTGGTGCTGTATATCATGGTGCACTAATGTTTTCTTGGTCACAAAGTGCGATGCTGAGCAGATAGTCGGTTGCAAATCGACGTTACAAATCGCCGATTTTCGCGATGTGAACATGGCAGTCAATGGAATGCTAAGTCCCGGAGGTAGCTTGGTTTCATGCCGTCGGAGTTTGTCGAGCTAACTGAGAAACCTATTCTGCTAGTCATTGCTCTCCTCGCCGGAGTCCTTGCTGGTATGGCCTTGGAGCGGTTCCTATCGAAGAAGCGACGGCGAGCATGGCTGAGAAAGAACCGCTGGGCGCGAGAGCGCAGTGAGGATGACATCCTCAGCGGCCTGTGGGGCACCCCGAGGCCCGTTCCCCCGCCACCAAAACTCACTGATCCCGCAGACCAGTTGCGGATTGTTATGGGTGCCCATTTCACGGCTCAGCCGCTGCTCAACAGGAGTGAAGTGCGCGTCTTCAAGGAGCTCGATCGCATGGTTGTCGGCTGCAATCCGGGGTGGCAGGTGATGGCCCAAGTTTCGTTGGGCGAAATTCTGCGCAGTACAGATGCGGACGCCTACAGTTGCATCAACTCGAAACGCGTCGATCTGCTGCTCGTGGATGAGAACTGCCTACCTCGGCACGCGCTCGAATACCAGGGCCATGCCCACCATCAGGGTTCGGCAGCTGCGCGTGACGCGGTGAAAAAGGAAGCCCTGCGCCAGGCGGGCATCAGCTATCACGAGGTCGTCGGCGGTCATACGACGCCTTCCGAACTTAGGCGGCTCGTCGAGAAACTTGTGGTGAAGCCCACATCGCACCAATAGCGACTTCGTTGCTTGGCTGCGATCTCAGGAATTAACTCCAGAAATGGCGGAGCCGGCCCGGGGACGGGGCCGGCTCCTTTGACCCGGTCGTTGGGGACGGGGAGGG
>NZ_VFTY01000012.1:0-188473 GCF_006440715.1 Mesorhizobium sp. B2-7-3 | reverse complement strand
GGGTGGGGACTCGACCGGGTTTCTCGTTAGGCGCGTCGTGCAACGCGCCTGATCTCATTGGCGTCCTCAGCGGACGCTGGCGACCGCATCGGAACGGCCGTCGTTGATCGTCACCCAAACGCCGGAATTCTCCGTCGATTGACGCTTGAGATAGGTGTAGTCGGTATCCGTCCAGGACAGCACCTTGGTCTCAAGATTGTCGAGGATGAACTCGCCGAGGCTGGTGCGCACGGTCAGCACCGCGTGGCCGTCGCCATTCGGCTGGCGCGCAACCGTCATCAAGAGGTCACCGGCCGGCACGCCCGCATCCATCAACTCGCGGCGCTTTTCCAGCGCGTAGTCCTCGCAATCGCCATAGCCATTGTCCGGGTAGGCCCAGTATTCCTCGGCACCGTAGTTTTCCATGTCGGTGCGCGGCTTGATGCGGGTGTTGACCGAATTGTTGATGCTGACGATCGTCGCCCAGAGCTTGCGGCTCAGGTCGACAGGCGCCCCCTTGGCGGTCTTCTCGTTGCATTCGCTGGGGATGCGTTGGCAGAATTCATAGTGGCCAACAGGCTGCGTCGTGCGTCCGCCGGTATGCATATAGGCCGGTCCCGCGGCATATGCTGATCCCCAGGCGGAAAGCTGCATCGCCATTGCCATCAGCAACAGCTTGCCCCTCGTTTTTTTCATTGTTCAGTCTCCCCGTTCGAAGGAGACAGTGCCACATCTGGATTTATTCGACGCAAAGGCCCGAAGTAGATTTTAAGTAAAACGCCTAGAGAATAAACATAAAATTTGAATCATTTTAGTATTGAATTGGTTGGATTGCTGCGCTGGGGTTTCGGCAAATTCGGCCTCGCCCGGACCATTTCCGACTATGTCGACCTGCCGTCCAAGATCTATCGATCGCCGTACCCCGAAATCGAAAAAGCCGGCCGCGAGGGCCGGCTTGACGGGCATGCTTTGCGGCCGATCAGGCGCGCGGCGTGTTGAATTCGGAATCGAGCGTCTCGGGGCGCTGGATGACGGCGAATTCGATGGCGACGCCATCTTCGAAATGCCGGACGATCTGACCCCGCATCGTGCCGAGCATGACCTGGACGCCGATCGCCGGTTTCACGTCGATCTCGATCGCGGCGCCCGACAGAGACAGATCGATGATCCGGCACTGATACTGGCGGCCGTCAGTGAGCTGCAGCACGCTCGTCGGGTTGCGGGGCGAGACGCGCTCGTGGCGGCGGTCTTCCGGCAGGTCGAGTTCGTGCTTGTTGGCAAGCCATGTCAACTGCGCGGCGAGTTTGTCCTTCTTGCGGTCGGACGCGATCACCGTCATTGCGAAGCCATCCGGCAGCGTGCGTGTCAGCACACCCTCGATGCGGCCGATATGGTCGATATAGGCGATGACTTTCTCGCCGGGCATGCCAATGCGGTCGGTGCGAAGCGCCACGTTGCCGGGCGACATGTCCACCACCTGGCATGGGTGCTCGGTGCGGTCCTCCAGCATGAAACGTCCGTAGATTTTGACCCGGACGCGCTGAAAGTTACGCCTTTCAGCTTGGGACGGCGCGTAGTCGACCGCCGCTGACCTCATGACTGCCTACACCCCGTTTGGCATTCCCGCGCGTGGATGCGAGGAACTTCAGCAGAGAACTACAACAAATCGGGTTAACAAAGGGGAAAAACGAGCCTGCAAGACCATGCGATCGTCAACTATTCGTCCCGCCCGCCATCGAAAACGACGAGATGGCGGATGCGGCGGGCACGACCGAGCGCGGAGATCGTTTCGGGCGCCTCGATCTCGTCGGGAACGAGCGAGGGAACGTTGATCGCCGGACGGCTGTTCAGCAGTTCCTTCTCCGGGTCGATGACGCGGATGGAATCGATCAAGGCGTCGGTGATCGGATCCGCGCCCAGCCAGAACGGCTTCTCCACGGCGCTGATCACGCCGAGGCAGCGTGGATTTTCGATGCCGCCGTCGAGCGGCAAGGCGAGCAATTCGAACTTGTTGGAGCGGCCGTTGCGGCTGAAGCCCTCGAAAATGATCAGCACGACCGATTTCTGCTCGAAAACCCCGTGAATGAGCCGCGAAACCAGCCTCTGATCCTTCTCCCGCCACAGCGACGGGAAGGAGAATCCCTTGAGTTCGCGGCCGTAGGAGGCGCAGAGCCTGGTGCCGGCCAGGCGAAATACAGGCTGCCCACGCGTGTCCTTTTCGAGGATGAACGTGTCGGCCAGCAGCGACTTGATATCGGCCGGCTCGACTTCCGATCGCTTCGGAGCGGGGCGTCCGTCACGCAGGCGGTTCCAATAGTGGAACAGCGTGATCGATCCGTTTTGGTTCATACTACAAAGCTCCGCGCATTCTGTCGTCTGATGTCCCATCGGTGAACAGAAGGGCGCCCTCCGATGACCTACATGCGTTGGGGAGCAGGAAGCGTGCCAGCGTCGTTAACACTTGTTCACGGGTCGGGGCCGTTAAGGTTAACAACTGGTTTACGTTGCGCCCTGGGCCGCCGCGTGGCACACCAAAACCACTCCAGAAGCGGTCGTTTCGCGACGATCGGCAGCACTTCAGTCAAGAGTTTTAGGGGAGCAGGGGCTCGACCGGCCGTTCAGGGGAAACCTTGGACGGCTTCTTTTTTGATTCGCCCCATTGATTCGGAGCGGGACGATTCGCCGTTTGCGGTTCCATCGGCGGTGATCTAGATGCTCGCCAGACCGAACCAGCCCAGTCGAACCAGCCCAGTCGAACCAGCCCCGTCGAACCAGCATCGAGTGCGATTGCAGATGAGCGAACAGCAAAATCCGTCCGAGCCCGAACCGGCCGAGACCATGCCGCCACCGGTGCGTGAGCCGGTGTTCAATCTGCCGCCGATCGTGCTGGCGGTGATCGGCATCTGCGCGGTCGTCTACCTGCTGCAGCAATATGCGCTGAACGACGCCCAGCAGATGACGCTGCTCTATGACGGAGCTTTCATTCCCGTCCTCTATACCGGCCGGTACGGGTTCGACTGGTTTCTCTTCACGCGGCCTTTCACCTATGCCTTCATGCATGGCGGCTTTGCCCATATCGCCATCAACATGGTCTGGCTTGCCGCCTTCGGCTCGCCGCTGGCCAATCGGCTCGGCGCGCTTCGGTTCGCGTTGTTCTTTGCTGCCACGGGATTGGCTTCGGTGGCACTCTTCTGGGCGATGCATCCGTATGGAGAAGCGCCGCTGGTCGGCGCATCGGGCGCCATATCGGGCATGATGGGGGCTGCGGCGCGCTTTGGCTTCCGCACCGACCGCTCGGCCGGCAAGGCTGCTTTTGCCGGCCCGGTGCTGCCGGTCGGGGTCGTGCTGCGCTCGCGCGGCGTCGTCATCTTCCTGGCCATGTGGATGATCATCAATCTGGCCACCGGCCTTCTTGGCTTCGCGCCCGGCGTGGATGGCCAGGTCGCCTGGGAGGCCCATATCGGCGGCTTTGTCGCGGGCTTCTTCGGCCTGCGCTGGTTCGACTGGATATGGCAAGCGCCCGAATGGGAGACCTCCGACCGGGCTTGAAATGCAACCGATCACGGCGCACGATGTTCACTCTTATGTGAAAGCCGGTCAGGGCAGGAACCGGTTGGCAAAGTAGAGGAGGACGCCATGACGGTTAAGGCCATTCTCGAGCAAAAAGGCCATGACGTGTTGACGCTCGGGCCGAACGAAAAACTGAGCGAAGCCATCCGCATCCTTGCCGAGCACAGGATCGGCGCGCTGGTCATCACCAATGGCGATCGCAAGATCGTCGGCATCCTTTCGGAGCGCGACATCGTGCGCGTGGTAGCCAGGGAAGGCGGTGCCGCGCTCGATATAGCTGTGCGCTCGGCGATGACGCCGAAGGTGAAGATCTGCAACGAAAACCACACCGTCAACGAGGTGATGGAGATCATGACCAGGGGCCGCTTCCGCCATCTCCCGGTGGAAAAGGACGGCCTGCTCGATGGCATCGTATCCATCGGCGACGTGGTCAAGCGCCGCATCGAGGACGTCGAGCGCGAGGCCGAGGAAATCCGGGCCTACATCGCCACCGCCTAAGCGGTCGGCAACCGCCGGCCGGGTGCCGGCCGGCGGCACCAAGGCTACCTGTTGTCGAGTTCGGAGCGAACGAGTTCGAGCCCGAGCCTCGTGATGCGGTAGGGCCCGCCGCCGGACGACGAAACCGCCTTCTTGCGTTTCAATTTTCGAAACAGGTCGGGATCGACGCCGGGGTAATGCCAGCCGTCGCGGGTCAGGCATTTGACCGAGGCGATCCGTTTCTTGTCGTTCTTTTCGATTTCAATGCGTCCACCCTGCGCGAGCAGGTGCAGGATGCGCTGTTCAATGCGAGAAATATCCATGTGAAGAGTTCCCGGAAAACGAAAAATACCGCCGCCGCGAAGCTTCGCGGCACGGGGTTTCAGGTTTTCTGCCCTGCCTCGCTACGAGGTCAGGGCCTCACCGGGACTGCGCGTAAGTGGACATCCACTCTCCATTGAGACGAACGGCATATAGGCGAAAGCGGTCGAAGAGGCCAGCCCACGGCTTTGCGCCCACGGCTTTGCGCTTGTCTCTTTTGGCGGTTTGCACTAGCGAAGTTGCATTAATGCACTTCAGTCCGTAGGCCACAATGAGCATCATCGACACTCGCACCCCTGACGCAAAACGCCTGATATCCGGCGCCACCGGCGACTGGGAGATCATCATCGGCCTCGAGGTGCACGCACAGGTCATCTCGGAAGCAAAGCTGTTCTCCGGCGCTTCGACCGCTTTCGGTGCCGCGCCCAATGCCAATGTCAGCCTTGTCGATGCGGCGATGCCAGGCATGCTGCCCGTCATCAACGAGGAATGCGTCAAGCAGGCGATCCGCACCGGCCTGGGGTTGAAGGCGCAGATCAACCACAAGTCGGTCTTCGACCGGAAGAATTATTTCTATCCGGACCTGCCGCAGGGCTACCAGATCTCGCAGTTCAAGCAGCCGATCGTTGGCGAGGGCACGGTGATCGTCTCGGTCGGCCCCGACCGCCAGGGCGAGTTCGAGGACATCGAGGTTGGCATCGAGCGCCTGCACCTGGAGCAGGATGCCGGCAAGTCGATCCACGACCAGCATCCGACCATGTCCTATGTCGACCTCAACCGCTCCGGCGTGGCGCTGATGGAGATCGTGTCGAAACCCGACATGCGCTCCGGCGATGAGGCCAAGGCCTATGTGACCAAGCTGCGGACCATCATGCGCTATCTCGGCACCTGCGACGGCAACATGGACGAAGGCTCGTTGCGCGCCGACGTCAATGTCTCGGTACGCCGGCCAGGTGGCGAATTCGGCACGCGCTGCGAAATCAAGAACATGAACTCGATCCGCTTCATCGGCCAGGCCATCGACTACGAGGCGCGCCGGCAGATCGCCATCATCGAGGATGGCGGCAAGATCGACCAGGAAACGCGGCTGTTCGACGCCGTCAAGGGCGAGACGCGCTCGATGCGCTCCAAGGAAGAGGCGCACGACTATCGCTACTTCCCCGATCCCGACCTTCTGCCGCTGGAATTCGACCAGGCCTATGTCGATAGGCTGGCCAAGGAATTGCCGGAACTGCCCGATGACAAGAAGCTGCGGCTGATCTCCTCGCTCGGCCTCTCGACCTACGACGCCGCGATCCTGGTGTCGGAAAAGCCGATCGCCGATTATTTCGAGAAGGTGGCGGCCGGTCGCGACGGCAAGCTCGCCGCCAACTGGGTCATCAACGATCTGCTGGGTGCTCTCAACAAGGCCGGCAAGGACATTGAATCCGCTCCGGTTTCGCCCGACCAGCTCGGCGCCGTCATCGATCTGATCAAGGAAGGCACCATCTCCGGCAAGATCGCCAAGGACCTGTTCGAGATCGTCTGGAACGAGGGCGGCGATCCGCGCCAGTTGGTCGAAAGCCGTGGCATGAAGCAGGTCACCGACACCGGGGCCATCGAGAAGGCGGTCGACGAGGTGATCGCGGCCAATCCCGACAAGGTCGAGCAGGCCCGCGCCAAGCCCAGCATGGCCGGCTGGTTCGTCGGCCAGGTGATGAAGGCGACTGGCGGCAAGGCCAATCCGCAGGCCGTCAACGACCTCGTCAAGGCCAAGCTGGGCATCGAGTAAAAGCATGTTCGTTCGCACCGCCGGGGATCGCGACCTCGCAGCCGTCCGGGCGTTGCTGGTCGAGACCTGGCATGCGACGTATGACGCCATCTATGGCGCGGAACGGGTCACCGAAATCACCAATGAATGGCACTCCATCGCCTCGTTGAAAGCCAGGCTGGTAAAGCCGAGCAGCGAGTTCCTCGTTGCCGATGACGGCAAGCGCATTGGCGGCATGGCGTTTGCCGAAGCCGTCGATGGCGGCGGCGTGGTCATGCTCAGGCAGCTCTATGTGCTTCCCTCGCTGCAGGGCCGCGGTATCGGCGGCATGCTCCTCGACGAGATCATCGAGAGTTTTCCGGAAGCTCACCGCATTCGGCTCGAAGTCGAAGAGAAGAACACCCGCGCCGTTGCCTTTTATCAGGCCAACGGCTTCGTCCAGGCCGGCCGCACCGAGAATTGCGGCTCCGCCAGCTCTGCCATCCCGGCGCTGATCTATGAACGGGTACTTGCCGCCTGAGCACCGTGGCGGCGTGATCACCTTCGCGCGAGCGCGCGTCGCGGGATCTGTTTTCGTTTGACGGCCCTGGTGTCCGGCACCAAAGCTGCCTAGGCCGACCCGTGTGAAGCCGGAATAAACCGACACACGCGGGATGGCTTTGGGGGGAACCATGCCAAGTCTGCCGGAACTGATGCCGACCGAGGTGTCGGACGAAACCTTTGGTGGCGTCACCTATCACATAGCGGGTGAACTGGTGCCCGTGCTTTCCGTCGACGTGACGCGGATGCCTGTCTATTTCGAGCACCACATCCTGCTGTGGAAGAATTCCACAATCACCATCGGCCTGAAATCGCTGAAGGGCGCGCTGAAGCGCATGATGGCCGGCATGCAAATCTTCGTCACCGAGGCGTCGGGGGCGGGCATCATCGCCTTCAGCCGTGATGGGCCGGGTCACATCGTACCGATTCACCTGCGGCGAGGCGAGGAGATACAGGTCCGCGAGCACCAGTTTCTGGCCGCCACCGGCAATGTCGACTACACGTTCGAACGCGTACGCGGCCTGGCGACGATGCTGTTTGGCCAGAGCGGCTTCTTCATCGACCGGTTTCGCGGCGATACCGGTGACGGCATCGTCTGGCTGCACGGCTATGGCAACGTTTTTGAAAAGACGCTCGCTCCGGGTGAGATCATAGACATCGAGCCCGGCGGCTGGCTGTTCAAGGATGCCTCTGTCAGGATGGAGACCAAGATCGACCGGCTGTCGAGCGGCTTCTTCGGTGCCAACTTGAATTTCATCGTCAATCGGTTCACTGGGCCGGGCAGGGTCGGCATACAGTCGATGTACCTGCATATGCAGACCGAGGAGTAGGCTGGAGCCAGAAGCCAGACGGATGAAAGCCTGGCCAGCGCGAACGCGGCGGTGACTTGTCAGCGGATCGCCTCCCCGTGCCCTGGCATCGGCAGCGGCGGGCCTTCGACCTTGATTGAGAATGCTAACGCCGATCAGGCGGCGGGAACTTCCACATTGTCGATCAGCCTGGTTTTTCCCAGCCAGCCGGCGGCGAGAACGCGGCCCGCGCGGTCGCGCCGCCATGGCGTGAGTGTCAGGCTTTCGCGGGCTTCGACATAATCCACCTTCTGGAAGCCGGTCGCGACCAAGACGCGGCTTGCTTCGGCGATCGTTTCCTCCTGTCCTGCGCCCGCCGCCAGCGCAGCAGCTGCCTTGCGCAGAATGACGTTGAATTGGCGAGCGATCTGGAGTTCGGCTTCATCGAGATAGGCGTTGCGTGACGACATGGCGAGGCCATGCGCGTCGCGTATGGTCGGCGCGCCGATGATCTCGACGGGCAGGTCGAGGTCGCGGCAAAGCTGCCTGACGACGCAAAGCTGCTGGTAATCCTTTTCGCCAAAGATGGCGAAGTCGGGTGCGGCCTGCAGGAGAAGCTTGGCCACCACCGTGGCGACGCCGTCGAAAAAGGTAGGGCGAAAGTCCGTTTCGAGCCCGGCTGACGGGCCGCCTACCGAGATCTTCGTGGCAAAGCCTGCGCGATACATCTCGCTGACACCGGGCGTGAAGGCAAGGTCGGTTTTGACTGCGGCCAGCATGTCGAGGTCGCGGGCCAACTGGCGCGGGTACTTGTCGAGATCCTCGGTCGGTGCGAACTGCGTCGGGTTGACGAAGATCGACACCACGCAACGATCAGCCCTTTCGAGGGCGATCTTGACCAGCGAAAGATGCCCGTCATGCAAGGCGCCCATGGTCGGCACCATGGCGATGCGTTGTCCGTCGCGCCGCCAGTCGCGGATTCGCGCGCGAAGCGCGGCAACGCTGTCGACGACGTGGGGCCGGCTCACGCGTCATCCCCGCCGTTGGTTTTTGAAAAGACGTGGGCGGGCCCGGGGAAAACGCGATCCCGCACCTCCGATGCGTAGCGCTCCGCGGCATGCGTGATCACGCTGCGCAGGTCGGCGTATTGCTTGACGAATTTCGGCACGCGGTCGACCGTCAGCCCGACCATGTCGTCGACGACCAGGATCTGGCCGTCGCAATCGCCGCTGGCGCCGATGCCGATGGTTGGAATGGCTATGCGGCGGGTGATGTCGGCGGCGACCGTCTCGATCGTGCCTTCGATGACCACCGAGAACGCGCCGGCCTTCTCGACCGCCAGCGCGTCGGCGATCAGGGCGGCTACAGTCTCGTCCGTGCGGCCCTTGATCTTGTAGCCGCCATCCTTTTTCACCGATTGAGGCTGCAGGCCGATATGGCCCATGACCGGGATATCGGCGGCCACGATCGCGGCAATCTGACGAGCCATGTCGACGCCGCCTTCGAGCTTCACCGCCTGGCAGCCGGTCTCGCCGACGATGCGCCGTGCCGAGGCCAGGGCTTGCACGGCGGACCCCTCATAGCTGCCGGCCGGCATGTCGACGACCACGCAGGCCCGGGCCGAGCCCCTCATCACGGCTTGGCCGTGCGCGATCATCATCTCCAGCGAGGCGCCCAGCGTCGTCTCGTGGCCATGCACGACCATGGCGACGCTGTCGCCGACCAGGAGCAGGTCGACATGGGGATCGAGCAGGCGGGCGATCGGATAGGTGTAGGCGGTGAGGCAGACGATCGGTGTGCCGCCCTTGCGGCGGCGAATCAGGTCGGCGCCGACGCGAATATCGGTGGTCGGCAATTGCGTGGCCAATCGTCGCCTCCTTCGGCCCCAGCGGGACAGGATTTTCGCATGGGCGCGCAGAGCTTTAGAAAGAGCGGCAAGGCTTGGCAAGCGCGCATCCGGTCACCCCCGGGGGGTCACAGGCTGGTGTCGGGTCCCTGGCGCGCCATTTGCGCGCTCCTCGTGGCAAAACCCTTGCCTTCCCGAAGGCCTGACGCCATAAGCAGGAAACGGGCGCCGCCAGCGCGAGGGTTCTGAGATGAAGACTTTCCTGACGCAGTTTTTCACCTGGTGGAACAGCCAGACGCTGGGAACGCGCCTGCACACATGGCGCTACGGCAAGAGGGTCGGCCAGGACGAGGCCGGCAATGTCTATTACGAAGGCGGTATCGATTCGGAAGGCCGCACGCGTCGCTGGGTCATCTACCGCAACTATTCGGAAGCTTCGGCCATTCCGCCGGGCTGGCACGGCTGGATTCACCATCGTGTCGATATCGCTCCCCCCAGCGATGACTACCGGCCGCGCGACTGGCAAAAGCCGCATTTACCCAATCTGACCGGCACGCCATCGGCCTATCGTCCGAAGGGCTCGGTGCTGACCAATCAACACCGCCCGCAGGTCACCGGCGACTACGACGCCTGGACGCCGGGCTCGTAACGGCGCGAGTTGCAAAGGTAAGGTGCAGGCCGGTCCTTTATCGCCACAATTGGTGTTTAGCTGCTTGCTGATCAGAAAACGGCGACTAGCCTTGGCGATCGACGGAATCACCTGGGCGCGAACCACCGGTACCCCTGCATGAGCTTTTTCAACCCGATATCGACGGGCGGCCTGACGTTAGCAGCCAGCCTCGCCGTCAGCACCATCGCCTTTGCGGCTTCACCCGCGCCCGCCGCCCCGGCGCCGGCGGCGCCCGCGGGATCGGATCGCATCACCAACCCGGTCGCCGAGTTCGCCGGCATCGACAAGATCACCGGCCGCATCATCACCTTCGATGTCTATATCGACGAGACGGTGCAGTTCGGCGCCCTGCAGGTAACGCCGCGCGTCTGCTATTCCCGGCCGCAGAACGAACAGCCGAAAACCGATTCTTTCGTCGAGGTCGACGAGATCACGCTCGACCGCAAGATCCGCCGTATCTTCACCGGTTGGATGTTTGCGGAAAGTCCGGGGCTCAACGCCGTCGAACATGCCGTCTATGACGTCTGGCTGAAGGAATGCAAGCAGAAGTCGGATGTGCCGGCGCCCGATGCTGGCAAGAGTGGCTCGACCAAGGCCGATGGGGCGAAAGCCGACGCGTCGAAGCCAGCCGCGACCAAGCCAAAGCCCCCGGTCGCTCCCGACGCGGCACAGCCCGACGACGCCGTGGAACCGGCTACGACGGACACCAACTGATCTCTTGGAACCGCCATGGCTGGCGCGCGTTGGACCACCACCACGCGCGTTGAGGATACGCCAATGTCGGACAGCAAGCGGATCATGGCCAACAAGGCCGAGTTGCTGGAGCTCGAAAAGGGGTTCTGGACGGGCGACACTGCCTACTATGCTGCCAATGTCGACACCGAATGCCTTGTGGCGTTTTCACAGATGGCACAGGCCATGGACAATGCCGATCTGGCCAAGACCGCAGCCAAACCCAACCGCTGGCGCGACCTCGACATCGAACTCAAGGGAATAATCGAACCCGGCAGCGATATCGTCATGCTGACCTATGAAGCGCATGCGACGCGCGAAAATGGCGAGCCCTATGCGGCGCTGGTCAGCACCGGCTACGTCCATCGCGTCAATGGCTGGAAGATGATGTTCCATGCGCAGACGCCGATCGAGGCGTCGCCCAAGTAGGGCCTGATCCTACGGAAAAAAGACCGCTTCGCCTTTTAGCGCGTCTGCCAGCATCTTTTCGTATTTGCCGCGCGGCACGTCGACCGCGCCGAAACGCTTGAGGTGCTCTGTCGTGAACTGCGTATCGAGCAGCGCGAAGCCGCGTGCCTTCAGGCGCTCGACGAGATGCACTAGGCAGGTCTTCGACGCGTCCGTCTCTTTGGAAAACATGCTTTCGCCGAAGAACACCCGCCCGAGCGAGACGCCATAGAGGCCGCCGACCATACGCCCCTCGCGCCAGGCCTCGACCGAGTGGCAATGACCCATGCGGTGCAGTTGCACATAGGCTTCGCGGATCGGCGCATTGATCCAGGTAGAGCGGCGCTCCTCACGCTTTTCGGCGCAGCCATCGATCGTCGCCTCGAAATCGAAATCGAAACGGATTTCGAACAGGTGCCTGCGGATCGTCTTCTTCAGGCTTTTGGGGGTGTGAAAATCATCGAGCGGGATGATGCCGCGCGTCTCCGGCCGCACCCAGAAGACTTCTGGGTCACCAGCACTTTCGGCCATGGGGAAGACGCCCGAGGCGTATGCCTTGAGCAGAAGGTCGGTTGGGATGCGATAGCCTGGCGCGTAGGGACGGGTCATCGCGTCATTATAGCGGCAAGTTGAGGCTATTCGCCCTTGGCCAGATATTTTTCCAGCCAGTGGATGTCGTAGTCGCCATTGGCGATGTCGGCATTGCCGACGAGATCGCGAAACAGTGGCAACGTCGTCTTGATCCCGTCGACGACGAATTCGTCGAGTGCCCGCCGCAGCCGCATCATGCATTCGACGCGGTTGCGGCCATGCACGATCAGCTTGCCGATCAGGCTGTCATAGTAGGGTGGGATCTTGTAGCCCGAATAGACGCCGGAATCGACGCGGATGCCGAGGCCGCCCGGCGTGTGAAAATGCGTGATCGTGCCGGGCGAGGGGGTGAAAGTGCGGGGATCCTCGGCGTTGATACGGCATTCGATGGCGTGGCCGTTGAACTTGATGTCTTCCTGCTTGACCGAAAGGCCGCCGCCGGACGCGACGCGGACCTGCTCGTGGACCAGATCGATGCCGGTGATCGCTTCCGTCACCGGATGCTCGACCTGCAGGCGCGTGTTCATCTCGATGAAATAGAACTCGCCGTTCTCGTACAGGAACTCGATGGTGCCGGCGCCCGAATAGCCGAGATCGGCGATCGCCTTGGCGCAGATACCGCCGATGCGGGACCGCTCCTCGGCGTTGAGCGCCGGCGAATTGGCCTCTTCCCAGACTTTCTGGTGGCGCCGCTGCAGCGAGCAGTCGCGCTCGCCGAAATGCACGCCGCCGCCGAAGCCGTCGCCAAACACCTGCACCTCGATGTGGCGCGGTTTCTCCAGGTATTTCTCGATGTAGACCGCGTCGTCGCCGAAGGCCGCGCCCGCTTCCGAGCGTGCCGTCTGCAGTGCGATTTCGAGGTCTGCCTCCGTATGCGCTACTTTCATGCCGCGTCCGCCGCCGCCGGCCGACGCCTTGATGATGACGGGATAGCCAATCTCGGCGGCGATGCGCCTGGCTTCTTTTTCCTCGGTCACCGCACCGTCCGAACCGGGCACAACCGGAATGCCGAGGCGTTTTGCCGTGCGCTTGGCCTCGATCTTGTCGCCCATGATGCGGATGTGGTCGCCGGACGGGCCGATGAAGGTGATGTTGTGCGCCGCCAAAATGTCGGCGAACTTGGCGTTCTCCGACAGGAAGCCATAGCCCGGATGCACGGCGTCGGCGCCGGTGATCTCACAGGCCGCGACGATCTGGTGGATGTTGAGATAGCTGTCGCGCGACGGCGGCGGACCGATGCACACGCTTTCGTCGGCGAGCCTGACATGCATGGCGTCAGCGTCGGCGGTCGAATGCACCACCACCGTCTGGATGCCAAGCTCCTTGCAGGCGCGCAGCACCCGGAGCGCGATTTCGCCGCGATTGGCGATGAGGATCTTCTGGAACATCAGGTCCGCTCTACTCGATCACGACGAGCGGCATGCCGTATTCCACCGGCGTCGCGTCCTCGAACAGGATCGCCGTCACCGTGCCCGCGCGCGGCGAGGGGATCTGGTTCATCGTCTTCATCGCCTCGATGATCAGCAGCGTCTGGCCTTCCTTGATCTTCTGGCCGACCTCGATGAACGGCTTTGCGTCCGGCGACGGCGCCAGATAGGCGGTGCCGACCATGGGCGAGGTCACCGCGTTTTTCGACACGTCGACCGCCGCCGGGGCGGCCGCGGGCTGGGTTGCCGTTGGTGCATAGGTGGGCTGCGGGGCCGCAATCGCGTGAACGGCGGGCGCCTGCCGCGACACCCGTACCTTCAGGTCGCCGAGTTCCACCTCGATCTCTGTCAGGTTGGTGTCGTTCAGTATGCCCGCCAGATCGCGGATCAGTTGCTGGTCAACACCGGTCTTCTTTATCGACATTTTCGAGCCTTCTGTTTGTTGGCCGGTCATAGGCGTGCGGCGAGCGCTTGCAGCGCCAGCGTGTAGCCGAGCGGCCCAAAGCCACAGATCATGCCGACAGCGACCGGCGCGACCATGGAGACGTGGCGGAACGGTTCCCGCGCGTGAATGTTGGAAAGGTGAACTTCGGCAACCGGCAATGGCGCGATCGAACGGATGGCGTCGTGGATTGCGATCGAGGTATGGCTATAGGCGCCTGGGTTGATGACGATGCCGGCGGCTTTGTCGCCGGCCTCCTGGATCCAGTCGACGAGATCGCCCTCATGGTTCGACTGACGGAAATCGATCTCGATCCCAAGCGACGCACCTGCCTGCTTGCAGTCGTCAGCGATGGCGGCAAGCGTCTTGCCGCCATAGATGCCCGGCTCGCGCTTGCCGAGTGCGTTGAGATTGGGACCGTTCAGGACAAAAACCGTTTTCAAAAAAACCGACCTTTTCCGGCGCCGGCATCAAGCCGGCGCGCTGGGCCTCTATACCGGGCATAGTCGCCCGCGGAAAGAGCGCAAGTGCGTTCTTTCACTGTCCACAACAGGCCGAAATGCGCCCGTGAAGAAAACCGCTTGCCGCTCAAAGCGCGGCTTTCGCCGCCTCGATCTTTTCGGCAAGCACTTCCTGCCCGAGCGCCCCGAACACGACCTCGTTGCCGACGACGTAGGACGGGGTTCCGGTGATCTGCAGTTTGTTGGCAAGATCGTAAGTTTTGGTGAAGGCCTCGGTGATCGATGGGTCCTTCATCTTCTCGTGCAATGTCGCCTCGTCGGCGCCGAGCGAAAGCGCGATCTTGATCGCGGTTGCCTCGGTGGCGCGCCCCTGGCCGCCGAGCAGCGCATTGTGGAACTCGCCGTATTTCTCCGGCATCATCAGGTGAAACGCCATCGAGACGACGCTCGCCTTCTGCGAATCCGGGCCGAGGATCGGGAATTCCTTGAGCACGAAACGCAGGTCCGGATCGGACTTGGTAAGCGCCCGCATGTCCTCGATGGCGCGTTTGCAGAAGCCGCAATTATAGTCGTAGAATTCGACGATCGTGACCTTGCCGTTCGGGTTGCCGACGACGCCGTCGAAGGTGGAATTGAAGATCTGGTCCTTGGCGTTCTTGATGACGCCCAGTGCCGCGAGCCGCTGTTCCTCCTTCTGCTTGGCCTCGAGCGCGTCCTGCACTTCCAGCAGCACTTCCGGATTCTTCAGGAGATAGTCGCGGATGATTCCCTCGACCTCGGTGCGGTCGATTTTGGTATCGGCCGCCGTCTGGACAGGCTGAGCCGTCTGGACAGCCTGTGCCGTCTGGACAGCCTGTGCCGTTCCGGCCTTCGCAACCTGCGGACTGCCGGCCACAAAACCGAAAGCCAGCATGGCAAGGGCGACCGCAACCCCCGTGGTGCCCAGCAGCAGTGCCTTTTTCATCGTTGTCGTTCCTTCTGCCTGTTTTCCGGTCTAGCTGTGTCGCAGCACGCGGCCGGAAGGTTCATGAGATTACTGGCTCTTGCCTGACGATTTGTAGTTTATGATGTCCTGGGCGCGTATCCAGCGCGGCTCGCCGCGCTTCATCTGCTGTTGCGCCCGCATCGCGAAGATCTTGGCATCCTTGTAGTTGCCGGAATAGAAATGGCCTTCGGCGGTGGCAAGCTCCGCGCCCGGTATGTCTCCCAGCTCCCCGTAAGCCTGCGCCAGATAACGATATCCGGTGGAGTTTTCCTTGTCGCGGCCCAGGCCATTGTTGATCTGCACGACAGCTTTCTTGAGCGAGTCTGGCGTGCCGACCGCCATCAGCGCCTGGCCAAGCGAGACAGGCAGCAGGCCGGACCGTGCCGGGTCGAGGCTGACCGCTTTGGAATAAGCGTCGGCAGCATCCGCGGGCTTGTTGGCTTTCATCAGAATATCGCCGAGCAGCTCCTGGAAGTAGGCATTCTTGGGCTGCGCCTTGATCAGGGCGTTGGTCTTGGTGAGCGCCGCGGCGATGTTGCCGTAGAGATAGGCCGACTGGGCATCGCCATACAGCGCCGCCATGCTGCCCCGCATCTTTTGCATCAGCCGCGTCGCGGCGGCCTGGCCTTCCATGTAGACGGCAATCTTCACCCGCATCATGTCGTGGCGCTGCTGCAGTGCCGGCGCGTCGATCTTGTCGACATTGGGGCTCTGTTTGACCAGCACCTCGAGGTTGGCGATGCGGTCCTGCGGCATCGGGTGGCTGATCCGGTAGGGATCGACCTGCGCGCCCGACAGCGATAGCGCGGTCTGGAAGCGGTGGAAGGTCTTCAGCATGCCCATGCCGGACTGGCCGGTGGCATTGAGATAGGTGATGGCCGAGCGGTCGGCCGTGATTTCCTCGGTGCGCTGATACGCGAGGATGCTGCGCTGCGCCATCTCGCCGCCGCCGGCCGCCACGCCCATGCCGGCGCCGGCAAGGCCGCGGCTGTTCGTGGTCGCACCGGCAACGATCGCGCCGGCACCGAGCAAGGTGGCGATGATGGCCATGGTCTTGGCGCGTTCGAGCTGGTCGCGCAGTTTCTGCTGGTGGCCGCCGGCGATATGCCCGGCTTCGTGTGCGATGACGCCGATGATTTCGTTCGGCGTCTCAGCCGTCATCAACGCGCCGGTGTTGATGAACAGCCGGCGCCCGGTGACGAAGGCGTTGAAGCTGGAATCATTGACCAGCACGATGTCGATGCCATCATTCGCCAGCCCGGCGGCCCTGAAGATCGGCCGCGCATAATCGCGCACCAGGGCTTCGATCTCGGCGTCGCGGACCACTGGCACGCCTTGGGCGAAGGCGGTCTGCGAACCCGCAACCGCAACCGCGGCGGCAAGCGAAACCGTTGCGAAGACACGCGCTGCCCGGGCAATCGTCGATCTGGGTCGGCTCAACATAATGTGTCCACTGGTAGACGAGCGGGCGAAAGATGAAAAGTCGGCGCCTGAAAAACTTCCTCAACTTGTGATCCTCACATCAATCGGGCATTTGTGCGGCGCATGCGTCAGGACCTGGCGCGCTCAATCCTCGGGACAGGGGTAAAAATGGTCGTTTCGCTCTCCCATCGCGGCAATGTCGAGCCGTTCCACGCCATGGATGTGCTGGCCGAAGCGAACCGGCTGAGGGCTCAGGGCGTGCCGGTGATCTCCATGGCGGTCGGCCAGCCATCCGATCCTGCGCCGGCTCGGGTCCGTGCCGCCGCCGCCAAGGCGCTGGAGAATGGACGCATAGGCTATACCGACACCTTGGGTCTGGCCTCGCTGCGCAAGGCGATCGCCGGGCACTACGCGGATCATTATGGCCTCGATGTCGACCCCGGCCGGATCGCGGTAACCACCGGATCGTCGGCGGCCTTCAATCTCGCCTTCCTGGCGATGTTCGACCCGGGCGACCGGGTCGCCATCGCCGCGCCCGGCTACCCCGCCTATCGCAACATCATGGCCGCTCTTGGCATCGATGTGGTCGAAATCGAGCTCGGCGACGCGGCTTATCTGCACGCTGGCCATCTGGAAGCCGCGCATCGCGAGGCGCCGCTGCAGGGCGTGCTGTTCGCAAGTCCGGCCAATCCGACGGGCGCCGTCATCTCAGCCGACGAGCTGGCGACGCTGGTCACCACGGCGGAATCGCTCGGCATCGCCGTCATTTCCGATGAGATCTACCATCGGCTGGCCTATGGCGCCCCCGACACCACGGCACTCGCCTTCAGCGACAGCGTGACGGTGATCAACTCCTTCTCGAAATACTACTGCATGACCGGCTGGCGCATCGGCTGGATGGTTTTGCCGGAAGAACTCGTGCGGCCGGTCGAGCGCATCGCCCAAAGCCTCTACATCTCGCCGCCGGAGCTGTCGCAGATCGCCGCGATCGAGGCTTTTGCCGCAACCGAGGAACTGGAGGCGGTGAAGGGACGCTATGCCTGGAATCGCGAGCTCTTGATGAAGCGTTTGCCGGAGCTGGATTTTCCCCTGGCGGCGCCCATGGATGGCGCCTTCTATGCCTTTTGCGATGTCACCCGGCACAGCAACGACAGCATGGTCTTCGCCCGCAGGATGCTTGCCGAGGCGCATGTTGCAGCGACACCCGGCCGCGACTTCGACACCCGGGCGGGGCATCGCACGATGCGGTTTTCCTACGCCGGCAGCCACGACGACATGGTCGAGGCGATGGCGCGCATCGAACGCTGGTTGAGGTAGCGTCATGCCGGAACTCGAACAGGCCCCCAAACTTGATCAAGCATTGGCGGAAGTCGCGGCGGAAATGGCGGAACGCATCGATCGCGGCGATGTCGCGACCTATATTCCCCAACTGGGCAAGGTCGACCCGAAGAAATTCGGCATCGCGGCCGTTACCAATGATGGCCGCACGCTCGTGGCCGGCGATGCCGACCAGGCGTTTTCGATCCAGAGCATCTCGAAGGTGTTCACGCTGACGCTGGCGCTCGGCAATGTCGGCGATGCGCTGTGGAAGCGAGTGGGGCGCGAGCCCTCCGGTAACCCGTTCAACTCGATTGTCCAGCTGGAGCATGAGAATGGCATTCCGCGCAATCCGTTCATCAATGCCGGCGCTATCGTCATTTCCGACATCCTGCTTGCCGGTCACCAGCCGCGCGAGGCGATCGGCGAGATACTGCGCTTCATCCAGTTCCTCGCCGACGACGAGACGATCATCATCGATCGCGAGGTCGCGGCCTCCGAACGTGCCACTGGCTACCGCAACTTCGCGCTCGCCAATTACATGAAATCCTTCGGCAATCTCCATCATGCGCCGGAACTGGCGCTGGGCGTCTATTTCCACCATTGCGCCATCGCCATGAGCTGCCGGCAATTGGCAATGGCCGGCCGCTTCCTCGCCAATGGCGGCAAGAACCCGGCGACCGGGCATTCCGTGGTGTCGGCGGAGCGGGCGCGGCGCATCGGCGCCATGATGCTGACCTGCGGCCACTATGATGGCTCTGGCGATTTCGCTTTCCGCGTCGGCATCCCCGGCAAGAGCGGCGTTGGCGGCGGCATACTGGGCATCGTGCCGGGTGTCGCCTCGCTCGCCGTCTGGTCGCCCGGCCTCAACGCCAACGGCAATTCCAAGCTGGGTTCGATCGCGCTGGAAAAACTCGCCAGGATGATGAACTGGTCGATCTTCGCGCCTTAGAAACGTGACCTGCCGATAAGAAAAATCCCGCGCCGTTCATTTCGATCGGCGCGGGATTTTTTTGTCGAAGATTCAATTCAACGATTTGAAAAGCTTAGAAAAAGCCTTTCCGCTGCCACCAGCCGGCACGCTTCGGCTTTTCTTCGGTCTTGACTTCAGGCTCATCGGCGACGGTCGAGGAAACCACCGGTACGACAGGCGTATCAGCGGCTGCCGCCTTGCGGCGGGATGGCCGAGCCTTCGGCGTCTCCTCGGCGGCCGCTGCCTCGTCCGATGCCGTGGCTGGCGTTTCGGCGGGTGCCTGCACGGCCAGGTCCGCGGTCGGCTCATCGGCGACGGCTTCGGCGGCCGCCTTCTTCGGCTTGGCTGCGCGACGCGGTTTCTTGGGTTTCTCGGTGCTTGGCACCTCGTCGCTCACGGTAGCCGCGGGTTGTTCGACGGCGGTGGCAGCCACCGGCTCGATCGACACAGGCTCGCTTAGCGAAGCGTCCGCTTCGGCGGGCTCGGTCGTTTCGCCGGCTTCCGCCTCGGTCTCGCCTTCACCGTCTTCGCGACGGTTGCGCTTGCCGCCGCGCTTGCCGCGCCGACGCTTCTTGCCCTGGCCATCGTCGGGCGCTTCCGCCGTTTCGACGGTCCCGGTTGCGGCGACCGCAGCCTCGTCGTCCACCTCGGCATCGCCATGGTCCGCAGCGCCTTCCGGCGCGGAGAAACCGTCATCGGACGTGGCGAGGGAAGCGCCGTCGGTCGGGGCGCCATGCTCGCGGTCGCGGTCCTTGCCGCCACGCCGCCTGCGGCGCTTGCGGCGTTTGCGATCGCGGCCTTCGCCGTCCTCGCCGGATTTGGGCTGCTGATGCTGCGGCTGTTGGGCGTGGCGCGGCTGTTCGGCCTGGGCCGGCGCCTCGTCTTCCTCCTCGGCGACGATGATCTCGTCCTCGGGCTCTTCCGGCTCGACATAGGCCGGCAGGCTGCGCACCTCGACGAAACCTTCCGGCTTTTCGGCCAGCGCGCCGCGGAAGATCGCGTAGTGCTGGGCACCGACCGCATCGTCTGCCTCGATGGTGATCGTCAGGCCGAAGCGGCTTTCCAGTTCCACCAGCGTGCCGCGCTTGTGGTTCAGCACGTAGAGCGCGGTCGCGGCCGGCGTGCGCACCGTGATGTGGCTTCGCGAATCCTTGAGCAGGAACTCCTCGATTGCCCGTACCACCATCAGCGCCACCGACGAATCGGACCTGACATGGCCGGTGCCGCCGCAATGCGGGCACGGCTTCATGGTCGATTCCAGCACGCTGGCGCGGATGCGCTGACGCGACATCTCCATCAGGCCGAAATGCGAGATACGGCCGACCTGGATGCGAGCACGATCGTTCTTGAGGTGATCCTTCAGCCGCTTCTCGACGGAGCGGTTGTTGCGGTTCTCCTCCATGTCGATGAAGTCGATGACGATCAGGCCGGCAAGGTCGCGCAGCCTGAGCTGGCGGGCGACCTCCTCGGCTGCTTCCAGATTGGTGTGGAGCGCGGTGTCCTCGATCGAGTGCTCCTTGGTGGAACGGCCCGAATTGACGTCTATAGCGACCAGCGCTTCGGTCTGGTTGATGATGATGTAGCCGCCGCTCTTCAGCGTCACTTGCGGCTGCAGCATGCGGTCGAGCTGCGCTTCGATGCCGTTGCGCACGAAGATCGGCGTCGTGTCGCGGAACGGCTGAACCACCTTGGCGTGGCTCGGCATCAGCATGCGCATGAAATCCTTGGCCTCGCGATAGCCCTCTTCGCCGGAGACGAGAATCTCGTCGATGTCCTTGTTGTAGAGGTCGCGCACCGAGCGCTTGATCAGGCTTCCTTCCTCATAGACGAGAGCAGGGGCCGTGGACTGGAGCGTGAGATTGCGCACGTTCTCCCACAGCCGCATCAGATATTCGTAGTCGCGCTTGATCTCAGCCTTGGTGCGGCTCTCGCCGGCGGTGCGCAGGATGACCCCCATGCCTTGCGGCACTTCGAGATCGGCGACGACCTCCTTGAGGCGCTTGCGGTCGACCGCGCTGGTGATCTTGCGCGAAATACCGCCGCCGCGCGCAGTGTTCGGCATCAGAACGGAATAGCGGCCGGCGAGCGACAGATAGGTGGTGAGCGCCGCGCCCTTGTTGCCGCGCTCTTCCTTGACGACCTGCACCAGCAGGATCTGCCGGCGCTTGATCACTTCCTGGATCTTGTACTGGCGGCGCACCGGCTTGCGGCGATTGCGCACTTCCTCGAGCGCGTCCTCGGCGCCGACCGATTCGATCTCATGATCGTCCGGATGGGAAGAGGATACTTCCTCCAGCATGCCGCGATCATTGTCGGTGGAGGTGGCTTCGCTGCCCTGTTCGGCATGCGGGATGGGCTCGGAAATCACATCGCCTTCGACGGAGGCGGCGATCGACTTGGGAGGGCCGTCGTTGGTCTCGCCTTTATCCTGTTCGGAAGAAACCTCGTCCTGTTCGGGTGCGTCGGCGTATTCCGAGGCGTCGGATGCGTGTTCCGTGGTCCCGGAAACGTCGGCCATGTTCTCGGCGATAACGTCCGGGGCATTGTCATCCGGGCCATTGTCGTTGTTTTCGTCTGCCTCGCCGGCGGCTTCGCTTGCCTCGCCGGATTCGGCCGTGCCGGCATCGCGCCTGTTTTCACCACGGTCGCGGGGCTTGCCGCCGCGCCGGCGACCGCGCCGTCCACGATCCCGGCTCTGGCGATCGTCGCCTTCGCCGTCCTCGTTCTCTTCGTCCTCGGCCTCCTGCGCTTCCGCGCGCAGCAGTGCCTGACGGTCGGCGACCGGAATCTGGTAGTAATCGGGGTGTATTTCACTGAAGGCGAGAAAACCGTGACGGTTGCCGCCATATTCGACAAAGGCTGCCTGAAGGGAGGGTTCGACGCGCGTTACACGGGCGAGATAGATATTTCCTTTGAGCTGCTTCTTGTCCTGGGATTCAAAGTCGAATTCTTCGATACGGTTACCGCGTACGACGACTACGCGTGTTTCCTCCGGGTGGGAGGCGTCTATCAGCATTTTGTTGGGCATTATTTCGTTTCCTCCCGGCAGCCGTCAGCCGCAGCTTGCAAGGCAAAGCCCGCTGCTGCGTTTCTGGTGTGTGGGTGCCGGATGTCTGAATGTCCGCCGGACGCTGCCTGCGTGTCATGGCGGTGCCGCCCGCAGCCATATTGGCGCGGTTTGATGCGGACCTTTCCATGATTGCGCTTGAAGCCATCGTCACCAGCAGAACCTTTTGAACCAAAGCCCGGAAACCGGACCAGCTTGTTTGCTCATACAGAGCCGGCGCGGGAACAAACCCGGGCCGTTTTCCTCACGCAGGCGATTCCCCCGCCACGGGAGCACACCTGCGAAATTCGTCGCAATCACCTGAAGCCTTTTCGCGTGAAGCGAAAGGAGCCGCCTTTCATCTGACCCTGTAGCAGGAAGCTGCGGAGGAGGGCGGTTCCAGGATTGCAGTGATCCACCATCGCTTTTATGATTTGGCGGGTTGGAAGGCAACCCCGATTTCCGATGCCGGCAAAAAGCAGTTCCGTAGCGTAAGCCTGGCCCCGTCCTTGCGTGAAAAGGCTTGGTTAACCTTCTCTGGATACCAATCGTTAATCGAGCTCGCGGCCTAACCGGCATGTTGACGAAACGAACCGGCGCCTGGCGCCAAACCGGGAGCGACTGGAAGAAAGATGGGACTGGCGGACTTCACAGACAAGGGATGTCGTGTTGGCGGCCAGGTTCTCCGTGCCTTCTGTCTCCTGCTGCTGGTGGCGATTTCCCAAGTCTTTTCCCCTGTAGCCCTTTCCATGGTTGCCAATGCGGCCGACGCTCCGCTCATGGCCAAGGGCTACAAAATGGCCGGCGATGCCACCAAGATGCGCATCGTCATGGATTTCGATCGCGAGCCTGACATCAAATGGTTCCTGCTGCGCGGACCCAATCGCCTTGTCATCGATCTTGCGAACACCCGATTTGCCATCGATGCCAAGGATCTGAAGCCGCGTGGCCTGGTCAAGGGCGTGCGGCTCGGTGAGCTCGGCGAGGGCGTCTCGCGTCTGATCCTCACCGGCAAGGGGCCGTTCGCCGTCGACAAGCTCGATGTGCTCAAGAACGAGGACGGAACCGGCTACCGCCTCGCCGTCGACATGTCGGCGGCCTCCGAACGTGAGTTCGACGCCGCTCTTGCCAATCAGGCGCTGACCACCGGTTCCACGGTTTCGACCGACAAGGGCGGCCGGGTCGGAACCGGGCCTGTCTCCAATCCGGGCCACCGATTCACCATCGTGATCGACCCCGGCCACGGCGGCGTAGACGGCGGTGCCGAAGGTTTGAACGGCACCATCGAGAAGAACGTCACGCTGGCCTTTGCCACGGAGCTGCGCGACAAACTCGCGGCCGCCGGCAGATACGATGTCTTCATGACCCGGGATACCGACGAATATCTGCGCCTCGACGACCGCGTCCGCATTGCCCGCCAGCATGAAGCCGATCTGCTGATTTCGATTCATGCCGACACGATCAGCGTCAAGGGCATCCGCGGCGCCACCGTCTATACCGTCTCCGACAAGGCCTCCGATCCGGAAGCGCAGGCGCTGGCCGACCGTGAAAACCTGTCCGACCAGTTCGCCGGCATGGTCATCAAGAACGACAGCAAGGAAGTGACCGACATCCTGATCGACCTGATCCGGCGCGAGACGCACACCTTCTCGATGAGTTTTGCCCACACATTGGTCGGTCAGCTGTCGACCAGCGTCGGTCTTATCAACAATCCGCAGCGTTCGGCCGGGTTCAAGGTGCTGAAGGCCCCCGACGTGCCGTCCGTGCTGGTCGAGCTCGGCTATCTCTCCAATGCCAAGGACGAGGCGCAACTGCTTGACGCCGAGTGGCGCGGCAAGGCAGCGCAAAGCATCACCAATGCCGTGGCATTGTTCGCTTCCGCGCGTGCCGGGGCTGGAACCGGAGGTTGACAATGCCCGGCGGCGCCTGCAACCAGAGGCGGCGTTGCGCGATGACAACACCCTGCGCTTTTATTTCGGGCTTGCGGCTGCGAAATCAGGCCTTGCCGTATTTTGTCCACATGGTGGCGACATGGGTTTTCGATTACGGGTTGGGACCGGCTCGAAAGCTTGCGTGAAAGGCGGCTTCGTTTAGGAAATTCCCGAACCAAGGACTGGAGCGGGTATGATTCGTCTCATTGGCTATTTCTTCGGCATAGGCACGACGCTGGCCCTCCTGGCCGCGGCGGGCGTTGCCCTCTACATCGGCCATGTAGCGAAGGATCTGCCTGACTACGAAGTGCTGGCAAAGTACGAGCCTCCGGTGACCACCCGCATCCATGCCTCGGATGGCGCGCTGATGGCCGAGTACGCGCGGGAACGGCGCCTGTATTTGCCGATCCAGGCTATCCCGGATCGCGTCAAGGCTGCCTTCCTGTCGGCTGAGGACAAGAACTTCTACAGCCACCCCGGTGTCGATATAACGGGATTGGGCAGAGCGGTTATCACTTACGTTTCGGGTGGCCCCATGCAGGGCGGCTCGACGATCACCCAGCAGGTTGCCAAGAACTTCCTGCTCACCAACGAGCGTTCCCTGGAACGCAAGGTCAAGGAGGCCATCCTCTCGTTCCGCATCGAACAGGCCTATTCCAAGGATCGAATCCTCGAGCTCTATCTCAACGAGATTTTCTTTGGCTTCAACGCCTATGGCGTTGCCGGTGCGGCACTGACCTACTTCGATAAATCGGTGAACGAGCTGACCGTGGCCGAGGCCGCCTATCTGGCATCGCTCCCGAAAGGTCCGGCCAACTACAATCCCTTCAAGCACGCCGACCGCGCAATTGAACGGCGAAACTGGGTCATCGGCCAGATGGTCGAGAACGGTTACGTGACGCCTGAAGAGGGCGCAAAGGCGAAGGCCGAGCCGCTTGGCGTTGCTCCGCGCCGCAGCGGCTCCTACCTTTTCGCCGGCGAGTATTTCACGGAAGAGGTTCGTCGGCAGATCATCGCCCGCTATGGCGAGAACGCGCTCTATGAGGGCGGGCTGTCGATTCGCACCACCCTTGACCCGAAGGTCCAGCTCATCGCCCGCAAGGCGATGCAGAATGGATTGATGAAATACGATACTTTGCGTGGCTATCGCGGGCCGTTGAAGACGATCGACGTCTCCGGCGACTGGGGTGTGCCGCTGGGCGCCGTCAAGGGACTGGAAGACGTTCCCGAGTGGTCGCTGGCCGTCGTGCTCGACAGTTCGGCGTCCGGGCTGTCGATCGGCCTGCAGCCCGCACGCCAGGCGTCGGGCGATATCGTGAAGGAACGCGTCGAAGGCACCGTCAGCAAGGAAGACATGGGCTTTGCCATGCGCCATGTGGTCGACGGCAAGACAGTCAAGGCCAAGTCGCCGGCCGACGTGCTGAAGCCGGGCGATGTCATCTTCGTCCAGAAGAACGACGGCTCCGACAATACCTACAGCTTGCGCCAGGTTCCCGAGGTGGAAGGCGGACTGATCGCGATGGATCCGCACACCGGCCGCGTGCTGGCCATGGTCGGCGGCTTCTCCTATTCGCAGTCCGAATTCAACCGCGCCACCCAGGCGATGCGCCAGCCGGGTTCGTCATTCAAGCCCATCGTCTATTCGGCCGCACTCGACAATGGCTATACTCCGGCATCGGTGATCATGGACGGACCGATCACCATCCAGAGCGGCAACACCACCTGGACGCCGAAGAACTATGACGGCACCGTCGCCGGGCCGGCAACGCTCCGCTCCGGCATCGAGAAGTCGCGCAACCTGATGACGGTGCGGCTTGCCAACGACATGGGCATGAAGCTGGTCGTCGAATATGCCGAGCGCTTCGGCGTCTATGATCATCTGGCGCCATATCTGCCGATGGCGCTGGGTTCGGGCGAGACGACCGTCATGCGCATGGTTTCGGCCTATTCGATCATGGCCAATGGCGGCAAGTCGATCAAACCGTCGCTGATAGACCGCATCCAGGACCGCTACGGCAAGACCGTGTTCAAGCAGGACGAGCGTGGCTGCGAAGGCTGCAACGCTCCTGAATGGAAAAACCAGCCGGAGCCGGAACTGGTCGACAATTCCGAGCAGGTGCTCGATCCGATGACCGCCTACCAGATCACCTCGATGATGGAAGGCGTCGTCCAGCGCGGCACCGGCGCCACAATCGGGGAACTTGGCCGCCACATCGCCGGCAAGACCGGCACCACCAACGATGAGAAGGACGCATGGTTCATCGGTTATACGCCGAACCTCGTGGTTGGTCTCTACATGGGCTACGACACGCCGCGCGGCCTCGGCCACGGCGCCACCGGCGGCGGTCTTGCCGCCCCGATCTTCAAGGACTTCATGCGTGTGGCGCTGGACGGCACGCCCAATGTCGACTTCAAGGTGCCTGACGGCATGAACCTGATCGCCATCAACCGCAAGACCGGCATGCGCTCCTCCTCGGGCGATGCGGGCACCATCATCGAGGCTTTCAAGCCGGGGACCGGCCCCGCCGACAGCTACTGGGTGATCGGCATGGGTGCCGATGGCTCCAACGCCTCGGGCGGCGCGCTGTCGCCGCAGGCCAACCAGGCCATCCAGGACGGCGGCGGCGGCCTTTATTGACGAATTCACGCGTCCAGTTGGGCCTGCCTCCGGCTGGCCCATTTCGCTTTACACATGGCGGCACCATCCCTATGTATCGCGCCGACCGAAGCGTCATTTCAGCAACAGGACAAAACATCAGGCCATGCGCGCGGAAACGCAGAATATCGTCGACGAGATCAGGCAGGCGATAACCCTGCTGAGGAGGCATCTTTGACTGGGATCAGGCCATAAAGCGGCTTGAATACCTGAACGTGCGGGCCGAGGACGCCAGTCTCTGGAACGAACCGCTGGAAGCGCAGAAGCTGATGCGCGAACGCCAGGGCCTCGAGGAAGGTATCGCGGCGGTCAAGGGCCTGACCCAGGCGCTGGAAGACAATATCGGTCTCATCGAGCTCGGCGAGGAAGAGGGCGACGAAGGCGTCGTCGCCGAAGCCGAAGCCGCGATCCGTTCGATGCAAGGCCAGGCCAAGGCCCGACAGGTGGAAACGCTGCTCTCGGGCGAAGCGGACGCCAACGACACCTATCTCGAAATCCATGCCGGCGCCGGCGGCACCGAGAGCCAGGATTGGGCCTCGATGCTGTTGCGCATGTACACGCGCTGGGCCGAGCGCCGCAGCTTCAAGGTCGAGGTGCTGGAAGTGCATGACGGCGAAGAGGCGGGCATCAAGTCCGCGACCTTGCTGATCAAGGGCCACAATGCCTATGGCTGGATGAAGACCGAATCCGGCGTCCACCGCCTGGTGCGCATCTCACCCTATGACAGCAATGCGCGCCGTCATACGTCCTTCTCCAGCGTCTGGGTCTATCCTGTCGTCGACGACAGGATAGAGATCGACGTCTCTGAATCCGACGTGCGCATCGACACCTATCGTTCATCGGGTTCGGGCGGCCAGCACGTCAACACCACCGATTCGGCTGTGCGCATCACCCATATCGCCACCGGCATCGCGGTCGCCTGTCAGGCAGAACGCTCGCAGCACAAGAACAAGGCCAAGGCCTGGGAAATGCTGCGCTCGCGCCTCTACGAGGAAGAGCTGAAGAAGCGCGAAGCGGTGGCCAATGCCACTGAGGCATCGAAGAGCGACATCGGCTGGGGTCACCAGATACGCTCCTACGTGCTGCAGCCCTATCAGCTGGTCAAGGATCTGCGCACCGGTGTCGAAAGCACCAGCCCCTCGAGCGTGCTCGACGGCGACCTCGACGACTTCATGGAAGCTTCGCTATCGCAACGCATCGAGGGCGGCGCGGGCGAAGCGGTGGCGGATCTGGATTAGGCTGCTTGCGCGGGCAATGATCGCAAGCCGGTCGAAAAGCGGACGTATTGTCGTGCGGCGCCCGGTGTTGGTCTCAAGTGTTCGCCGGTGCGGCGCGACAAGTTCGTGGTGATTGGGTCCCGACTCGGCATATCGCTCTGGTGCGGGAAGGGGCTTTTCTTCCTCCCAAAGCGAGCGCGGCGCATGTTCGCCGTTCGGCCGGCTGCTTATACCTTCTTCGGCTGCAGGGTGGCTGATTTTCCTTTGCGGACGATCGTCGGCACTGTCACCGGCAATCAAGAGCATGTGATTGGATTTGAGCGGCTGGAACCACTCCGGGCCAATCCCGTTGTTTGCATGCCCGCCTGCCGGGAACTTACCTGGCTTGAATCTCGTCAGCGGTAGCAGTGTGTTATGGCGTGCGCCCATATCTGGGCGCAGCGGCTTCTTGCGCCGACCAAGGAATCAGCCCAGCATCCAAATGCTGGGAGACAAAAAGCATTTATGGCCGGACGCGGCATATCTGCGACTGATGATCCGGCCACTGGGAAGACACGTTCCGGGAACGGGCAGGCGAAATGCTTGACGCTCGAAAGGAACGTCCCATGTCTGCTGCCACGCCCAGATCGGCCCGAGCCGTTCAACCGGTCGGCCGACTTATGTTTTCTCTGTTTGCCGTCGCGATGTTCGCGCCTGCGGCCTTTGCTCATGATGCCAAGCCCACGGCAGCAAAGCCGCAGGGTTGGAGCTATCCGTTCGCCTGCTGCGCCAACTATGACTGTCGTGCCACGCACACCGGCGAAGTCCTGGAAAAGCCCGAAGGCTACGTGATTGCCGGTACCGGCGAAGTCGTTCCGATGACGGACAAGCGCGTCAAGGACAGCCCTGACGGCGAATTTCACTGGTGCGCGCATCAGGCCGGTCTCGATGCCGGCAAGACGATATGCCTGTTCGTGCCGCCGCGCTCATTTTGAGACGCGCCGACAGTTGAAGTGCATTGGCGCAAAGGCTGCTGACGGCCAGTTGTCAGGATCGCTTCTTTATGGTGCCTTGCCGCCTGGGCGGCGGACAATGGAGAGGTGATATTCATGGCCATCAAGGGAAGCTGCCACTGCAAGGCGACGATGTTCGAGGTGTCGGAAGCGCCGCAGACGGTGACGCAATGCACCTGTTCGTTCTGCTCGAAACGCGGCTCGCTTTGGGCCTACTATACCCCATCGCAGTTCAAGCTCGTCACGCCGCTGAAGAATGTTTCCTTTTATCAGTGGGGCTCAAAAACCGTAAAGCATGGTTTTTGCGCAACCTGCGGCTGCGGCACCTTCACCGAAACGCCGGACTGGTCGACCGGCGAGCCGGATTTCGACAATCCGAAGATCAGCGTGAACGCGCGGCTGTTCGATGATTTCGATCTCGATAAAGTCGAAGTGGTGGTCATTGACGGCAAGAATCTCTGGTAGCCACACCGGGCGGCCAACTGGATAATCGGCAGGCGCTTTTCCCGTTCCGTTTTTCGCCGCATTTCATGCTACAAGTCGCGGCAAGGGCTGATTTGGCGCCATCGTAAGGCGTGACTTGGAGAGGGACCATCCTATGAAGAAGACCGTGCTCGTCGTTATGGCGACGGCTCTGCTCGTGACCGCGTGCACCACCACCGATCCGTATACGGGCGACCAGAAGATTTCGAACACGGCGGCGGGCGCGGGCCTTGGCGCTCTGGCCGGTGCCAGCCTTGGTCTGCTTGCCGGCGGCAATGATCGTCGCAATGCGCTGATCGGCGCCGGCATCGGCGCGCTGGCCGGCGGCGCCATTGGCGCCACTATGGACCAGAACGAGGCGGAACTGCGCCGGCAGCTCGAGGGCACCGGCGTCAGCGTCACCCGCAGCGGCGACCAGATCATCCTCAACATGCCGTCCGACATCACCTTCAACACCGACCAGGATGCGGTGAAGCCCGGCTTCTACCAGGTGCTGAATTCGGTGGCGCTGGTGCTGAAGAAGTTCAAGCAGACCACGGTCGACGTTTTCGGCCACACCGATTCGACCGGTGGCGACCAGCACAATTTCGACCTGTCGCAGCGCCGTGCCCTGGCGGTCGCCAATTATCTGTCCGGCCAGGGCGTCGACCAGCGCCGCTTCGCCGTCACCGGATTTGGCAAGACGAGGCCCGTCGCCTCCAACGCCACGGCCGAGGGCCGGGCCCAGAACCGACGCGTCGAGATTCAGCTTTCGCCGCTCACCTGAGCAGGGCCGTGTTTGTCACGCTAAACGGCCCCCAATGGGGGCCGTTTTCATCCAGGCGTATACTGGCGGTGCCAGTTTCGTGACAGCAGTCAAATAAAATTAGCAATATCTAATAAGTTCTTTTCCGCAGCCGTGGAAAGGATTAGCATTGCCGCGTTCCAAAGGGGATGGGGCGGTTTAATCGGCCGCGCAATCAACGACTTTGCCGCCGCCTCGGTCTTGCACGGCCAGATCATGAAATCTGGGAGGAATGCATGACAAGAACAGCCAGCCTTGGGCGCTGCGGCGTCCTCGCTTTGACAGGTGTTGTAGGTGCATGGTTGGGCCTCGCCACGGCTCATGCCGAGGACGCCAACAAGGCCGACATCGACGCGTTGAAAAAATCGCTCGCCAAATATCAGGACTACACCGCCGCCGTCCGCGATCTCTATTTGTCGACGGTCGGCTGCGTCTACTACAGCGGAGAAAAGATACCCGGCTCCATGGACTATCCGAAAGGCGCCATGGGCATCCACTTCGTCAACGTTCCAAGCGTCGGCCAGAAACTCGACCCGATGAAGCCCAACGTCCTGATCTACGAGCCGACCAAGAAAGGCCTGAAGTTGGTCGGCGTGGAATGGCTGGTGCCGCTAACCCCGGACATCAAGGCGCCGCCGAAGCTGTTCGGTCAAACCTTCATGGGCCCGATGGAGGGACATTATCCGCTCATCCCGAAGGAGTTCGTCCACTACGATCTTCACGCCTGGCTCGATGACAATCCGAACGGCATGTTCAGTCCGACGAACCCGAAGGTGAAATGCAACAAGGCCGAGTTTCCGATGCTGGAAAAACCGACCAAGATGATGTCCGGACCGATGTGAACTGGAGCGGATCAGCGTTCGCCTGAATCGCCCCACCTGCTTGTTTCCACGCAATTCGCGACGGAAGAGCGCTACGCGGCTTTTCCTCGAATTGCTGTCGGCTGCAGGGCAAAAAAGAAGGCAAGCCGCCCCTAGGCGGCTTGCTCGCTGGAATCAGACCTTGGCGACGATGCGCATGAAGGCCGGCATGTCATCGCCGAAGCCGACCGTGGCGTCGTTGTCTTCCTGATGGTGGCGGGCAGGGCGGCTGTTGCTGCGCTGCGGCCTGGTGTCGCCGCGCTCAGGGGCGCGCGGCTCATTGCGGTCGGACGATTTGCGCTCGGTGTTTTCCGAGCGGATTGCATCCTTGCGGGCGCGCCGTTCGACAATATCGGCCGTCTCGGCCACATCGGGCTGCTCCTGCGGCTGAGCACCCACGGCCGAGGCATCTTCCTCGCTGTGTCTGCCGCGACGCTCGCCGCTCTTCTTGCGCCCGCCCCTGTCGTTGCGGTCCTCGTCCTTGCGGCCGGCGCGGCGTGGCGCGCCTTTGCCGCGGCGCGGAGCATCGTCCTCGCCTTCGCTGGCAACCACCGTCGACAGGTCGCCGTCATGCCACTCGATCTTGGTCCCGATCAGCCGTTCGATGGCGTCGATATACTTGGTGTCGGACTTGGTCGCGATGGTGAAGGACTTGCCGGAGCGTCCGGCGCGGCCGGTGCGACCGATGCGGTGGACATAGTCCTCGGCATGGATCGGCACGTCGTAGTTGAAGACATGGCTGACATCGGGAATGTCGAGGCCGCGCGCGGCGACATCCGAGGCGACGAGATAGCGCAGCTTGCCGTCACGGAAATTGGCCAGCATCTGCATGCGCGCGCGCTGGTCCATGTCGCCATGCAGCGCACCGGCATCGAAATCATATTTCAGCAGCGAGCGGAACAGCTCCGAAACCTCGATCTTGCGGTTGCAGAAGATGATCGCGTTCTTCAGCTCCGCATCCTCGGCCTTGATCAGGTTGCGCAGCGTTTCACGCTTGTCCCAAGGCTTCGAGCCCGATTTGACCAACCGCTGGATGATGTTGGTGGCCGCCGAAGCGGCCTTGGAGACCTCGACGCGCACCGGCGCATGCAGGAATTTTTCCGTCAGCTTGGTGATCTCTGGCGGCATGGTCGCCGAAAAGAACAGCGTCTGCCGGGTGAACGGGATCATCTCGCAGATACGCTCGATATCGGGAATGAAACCCATGTCGAGCATACGGTCCGCCTCGTCGATGACGAGGATCTCGACGCCGTTGAGCAGCAGCTTGCCGCGCTCGCGATGGTCGAGAAGACGGCCAGGCGTAGCGATCAGCACATCGGCGCCGCGCTCCAGCTTTTTGTCCTGTTCGTCGAACGACACCCCGCCGATCAGCAGCGCGATGTTGAGCTTGTGGTTCTTGCCGTATTTGACGAAGTTTTCTTCGACCTGCGCGGCAAGCTCACGCGTCGGCTCCAGGATCAGCGTGCGCGGCATGCGGGCGCGGGCACGGCCCTTTTCCAGCCGGGTCAGCATCGGCAGCACGAAGGATGCGGTCTTGCCAGTGCCGGTCTGGGCAATGCCCAGCACGTCCTTGCCGAGCAAGGCGTGCGGGATCGCACCAGCCTGGATCGGCGTCGGCTGGAGATAGCCGGCATCGGTGACTGCGGAAAGCACCTTCGGCGACAGGCCGAGGTCTGAAAAGGTCAACGCTTCTTGAGCGATCGTCGTGTCTGAGGACAAGTGTTGCTGTCTTTGGCTGGTTCGGGGAAGCGCAACGTCATTCGTCGCGGCAAGCGCCACGCGCCTGCAAGATTGGTATTGCGATTAGGCGCAAGCCCGCGATTTGTCAACAGAAACGGGTAGGATTGGCGCGATTGTGAAGTTGTAACCTTAATCGCGATGCTTAATCCGGCCTCCTGTCACTGTGCCGGCTCAGTAACGGAACTGTTCGGCCAGGATGCGTTCGTTCCAGGAGTGGTTGGGATCGAACAGCAAAGTCGCGGTGGCCGTTGGCGATTCCCGCACCGTGACCGAGGTCACCGCCTTGACCTCCGTGTGGTCGGCGGCCGCGTTCACCGGCCGCTTTTCCGACTCCAGAATGTCGAAGCGCACGGTCGCCTTGTTGGAAAGCAATGCGCCGCGCCAGCGTCGCGGACGAAACGGGCTGACCGGCGTGAGCGCCAAAAGCGGCGCGTCGAGAGGCAGGATCGGGCCGTGCGCGGAAAGATTATACGCGGTCGATCCGGCCGGCGTCGCGATCATGACGCCGTCGCAGTTCAGTTCCTCGAGCCGTATTTGGTCATCGATGCTGATGCGGATCTTGGCCGTCTGGTAGGATTGGCGCCACAGCGCCACTTCGTTGATCGCCAGTGCCGTGACGTGTTCGCCATCCGAGGTGGTTGCCAGCATCTCCAGCGGGCGGATCGTTTCGGCGACCGCCGCCGCGATGCGCTCGGTGAGCCCCCCGGACCGGTATTCGTTCATCAGGAAGCCGATGGTGCCACGGTTCATGCCGTAGACCTTTTTTCCCGTACCCATCGTGTCGCGCAATGTTTGCAGCAGAAAGCCGTCGCCGCCCAGCGCCACCACGACGGTCGCCTCGGCGACCGAACATTGGCCATAGCGCGCCGACAGGCTATCCAGCGCCGCCTTGGCGTCTGCTGTGTCGGACGAGACGAAGGCGATGCTGTTGGTGGCTGTGCTCATGGCTCCCCGATCGCGACCGATTGGCGCCGGCAGGTTCTGGCGCCAGCGCCGGGGTAGCATGGGGCAGGCACGTCTGCAAAGAGAGCCTCTGTCAGCCCATGAGGCGAGGGTGCGGCAGGACCGGCGCACCAGCCGGTCGCGGTTGATGTCACGGCGCGAGCGAATGTGATGGTTAAGGCCGGGCTTAAGGTCTCGTAAAGCCGGATCGATCATGTTAGCCGGCATGGGTGGCGTGGGGCGCCCGCAGCACGACCTTGTCACTTCGGGACGCAAAGGACGCTGCGGCAGTTCAGATATGCGTGCATGAACCCGCGGTTCTCGATGCCAGGGGATATGCGCCAGCCAGACGAGGCCGACATATTGCCGGTAGCACGCCTGATCATCGTCTTTCTCATGTTGGGAAGTTTCGCGCTTGTCTTCGCAGAACTGGTGCGCCAGTCGGAAGAAACGAGCGCCAGGCCGATCCCCACGGCGTCACGTTGCGGCGATGCCGCCGGCATGCCTTGCCCGCAAAGGGCGCTATAGGCAAACACCGCAGCGATCCGCATCAGGGGATCGGCGTACTTTCGAATGTTCAGGCAGCGGATTGCTGCCTGTGGCAAATCGGCGGCGACGACCTGAAAACCGGAGAGTTTGCGGCTTCAGAACCCGGCCCGTCATGTCCACCGCGAAACGGAATCGAGCCGACCGGCGAAATAGGGCTCGAGCAGGGTTTCGAAGACCTTAAGGGCGGCGCCGATCGCCTGATGCATATCGAGATAGCGGTAGGTTCCCAACCGTCCCCCGAGGTGCAGGTTTTTCTCCGCACCCGCCCGGTCGAGATAGCGGCGATAGACCGCCTGATCCTTGCGCGTGTCGATCGGATAATAAGGCTCGTCGGCGCGGCCTGCGAAACGGGAATACTCGCGGCCGATGAGCGTCTTGGCGCTCCCGTGCTGGCGCTCCGGGTTGAAATGCCGGAATTCGACCACGCGGGTATAAGGCACGGCCTCGTCCGCGTAGTTCATGATCGCCGTGCCCTGATGGTCCGGCGTGTCCATGACCTCCAGATCGATATCAATGGTTCGCCAGCCGAGTTCGCCTTCGCTATAGTCGAAGTAGCGGTCGATCGGCCCGGTGTAGACGACCGGCAGGTCCTTCGGCAGCAAGGACTTGATGTCGAAGAAGTCGATGCCAAGCCGTGTTTCGATAAGCTCCTGCGCCAGCATCTTTTCGAAGATCGCCGTGTAGCCGTCCACAGGCTGGCCCTGGAACCGGTCGTTGAAATAGCCGTCCTCGAATGTGTAGCGAACCGGCAGGCGCGCGATGATCTGCGCCGGCAGTTCGCGCGGATCCGTCTGCCATTGCTTGGCGGTGTAACCCTTGATCAAGGCCTCGTAGAGAGGGCGGCCGACCAGGGAGATCGCCTTCTCCTCAAGATTGGCCGGCGGACGGTCGCCAACTTCCGTCGCCTGCTCGGCAATCATGTCGCGTGCCTCGTCCGGACTTAGCCGCCTGCCGAAGAACTGGGACATCGTGGCAAGGTTGATCGGCAGCGGATAGACCTTGTCGCGATATGTCGAGAATGCACGATGGCGATAGGCGGTAAAACCGGTGAAGGCACGCAGGTAATTCCAGACCTCCTCGTTGGATGTATGGAACAGATGCGGCCCGTAGCGATGGATCTCCACACCGGTGACAGGATCTTGTTCGGTGTAGGCATTGCCGCCGATGTGCCGGCGCCGGTCGATTACCAGCACGCGTCGCCCGAGTTGCGTGGCGATGCGCTCGGCAAGCGTTGCACCGTAAAAACCAGCGCCGACAATGAGGATTTCGGCCTTGCCCAGCAGGGTCCTGTCCATTCGCGTATCCGAACCTTAGGGCTTGAGAATTATTTGGGACAGATCGACGGACTTGGAATACTGCCTGCGCAGAAGGCGCCATAACAATTCCCTCAATCGATTCGCCTGGCGAAAGGCTTTCCTGTCCAAGAGATAGTCGGCCACCATACGCAGGCCGATCATCGATTTCGACCGCCAGCGCCGGCCTTTTCGATCGACGGCCTCATAGGACAATGGAAAAAGCTCGCCAAATCCATATTGCGACGCCAATTGGCGATATTCCTTGTCGGGCGTTCTTCCTGACTCGAGCATCGCTGTTTTCAGGTGAGCTCCCACCGGCCGGGTGTGGCGGACCGGCAAGGCGTCGAACACGGCAGATGTTCCACGGTTTTCTTCGGCAAGCCTGGTCCACAACAAGTCCAGACCAAAACCGCTCATGGAGTGTTTGAACAGAGGCAGCATCTTGGCCGCTACGTCGGCTCTCAGGCAGGGGGCCATGATCTCGATCGTGTCTACCAGGCGAAACTCGAAGCTCTTGCAGCGGAGGAACGGGAGGTGGGAATAATAGCTGTCCAGCGTCAGTGACGGCTGGCCGATATGGAGGCCAAGCCGGCGCATGTTGGCGAACATCGCCTCGATGGTCGCCCGGTCTGCTTCCAGATCGTCGTCCGGCAGCCAGACATACTGGTAGCGGTCAAGAAGTTCGGGCTGTTGGCTCAGCAGAGCATGGATGCCATCCCATTTGCCGCCCTTGTAGTCGACTCGGTTTTCAAGCGGCAGCCGAAACGCAGATGGATCACTTCCGAAGTAGCTGACGATCAAATCAAATTCACAATTGGGATCGTCCGCCCCCCATCCACGATGGAGAGATTTGTCGCCTGCCCTGACTATCACGAGATTGCGGTGTGTGGTGTTCGTCAAAGTCCTGCTTCCGACACTCATACCCTCAATCCGGGTCCTCGGCGAGCCCTACACGAAAGCAAGTTGAATGCGAAGGGCATGAGGAAGATCTCCTGGCGTTACCTGAGCACGATGTCTTGCCGGCATAACGGGTGTATTTAAACGTCATGACGATTCGTCGTGTTTTGAGGCGAATCCAATGGGGCAGGGGCCTGTCATGTCAACAGCTATTGCCCGAACGAGCGTTCTGATAATCAAGATTCGCTGATGTACGGGACTCTGATTTTACAGGAACCAGGAATTCTATGAAACTGATCGTTGTCACCCCGGCCGGTCGTGAGAAATATCTGCGTCTGCTTGGCCATCATGTTTTGAAAAACCTCGATGTGCATGAGTGGCACCTCTGGGACAACTGTCGCAACGAGGCTGACCGGGCCTATCTACAAAGATTGGCGGCCTCCGATCCGCGTTGCAAGATCAAGCGGCTTCCACATGCCGATGGCGGGATCAACGTCATCGGCGATTTCTATCGCTTTTGCGACGATCCCGGTGCTTTCTACCTACGCCTCGACGACGATGTAGTTTTTGTCGAGGACGGCTTCTTTCGAAAATTCATGGCAAGGGTCATGGCCGAAAGGGGATCGGCCATCTGGTACGCTCCGTTGATCGTCAACAACGCAATCTGCAATTCGCTGATCAAGCAGCTTTCCAGGGTGCGGGTGGATGGCCCGCTTACCTGTCAGGCGTCATGCGAATTCTCCTGGGCGCATGCGACCTTTCCGCAGGCCCTACACCCGGTGTTCATTGAAGCTGTGCGCTCCAATCGGCTCCAGGATTTTCGCGTGCCGGACCGGGAGATCAGGCTGTCACGCTTTTCGATCAACGCAATCGGTTTTTTCGGATCGGACATTGTCGATCTCGGAGAGCACTTTCAACCGCGCGGCGACGAGGAAGAGTGGTTGTCGGCGACGCTTCCGGCCAAGCTGGACCGGCCGGGCAAGATTTTCGGTGACCTGCTCGTCGCGCATTTCAGCTTCTATACACAGGAACGCCAGTTACTGCGCACCAACATTCTCGAAGGTTATTATGAGCTCGCCGGCCTGGCTCCCCCTGTCTACGAAAAACCGCCAGTCGGCTGGAGGGAGCAGCTGAGGCAATGGAGGAGACGCCGCAGGGGATCGGCGCCACCGCGCTATACAATCTCGCTTCCGGCACCCATTCCCGAGTGACGCACTGGCTACGGCCCGTTCGTGTCGCGAGCCGGTCGCCCACTGTGTCACCACCAGCGCACTGCGAAGGGGGGTGACGGGCTCGTGCCGCCCCAGGCCTTCCCACGCCATTTCGACTTGATGCCGTAACTCAGCCCTCAAGGGCGCTGCCGCAGATGGCAGCCGGCCTGTCGTTTCTGTTCGAGATATTCGTCGATCAACTGGCGGTAGCGCACCTTGCCGAAGCTCGGGAAATGGCCGCCATGGACGATCGAGACGTCGAGATCGCGCATGGCGAGCAGCGTCGCCATGTAATCTGGTATGTCCGAGTGGTAGACATCATCGATCAGCGGGCCATCATAGATGATGTCGCCGGACAGCAGGATGCCGGTCTTCTTCTCGTAGAGCGCAATGCCGCCCGGCGAATGGCCTGGCGTGTGGACGACCTCGAAGGCCCGGTCGCCCAGATCGATGATGTCGCCATGCGCGAGCATACGGTCGGCCGGCGCGGGCTGGATGCCATAGCGCGCCGTGTCCCAGCCCCGCGGCATGCCATCGAACATCTCTTCTGTCGCATAGGTGCCGGCAGCGGTCCATTCGTTGCGCGGATCGGCCAGGATTGCCGCTTCGGCCGAATGCACGCAGCGATCGGAAAACTCATGGTGGCAGCCGATATGGTCGAAATGCGTGTGGCTGGCAACGCAGGTCAGCTTGCGCTCGCTCACCAGGGACACATGGGTGCGCAGGCTGAAATGACCGAGGCCGGTGTCGAAAAGGAGATCGCGGTCGCGTCCGCGCGCATGCCACATATTGCAGCGGAAGAACGGTTTTATCCATGGCTCGTGAATCAGCGTGATGCCGTCGGCCATGCGGGTTGTTTCGTACCAGTCCGGTGCGTCGATGACCGCAAGCGTGCTCATGTTCAATCCGTCAGCAGGATGATCTGGTCGGTATCACAGGAAATCGCGACCCTGTCGCCCGCATGGACGATGGCGGTCGCCGGCAGCTTGGCGATGAACCGCAGGGAAGGCTCTTCGACAGCGGTCGCCAGCACGCGCTTGAAACTGCCCTGGAAAACGACGTCGCTCACATCAGCCATGCCGAGCTTCGTGCCAGCCGACGCAACGCCAAGCACAAGGTGCTCAGGGCGTATCGCCAGTGCGGCAGTAGACCCCAACGGCAAGGCACTGGATAAGGAAACCGGTCCGACCGGTGTCGTGACGGTGCTCGTCCTGTCACTGGACTCGACGACAGTGCCGGCAAGAATCGTGCTCTCGCCCATGAAGGTCGCGGAAAAACGCGTCGCCGGCCTCGCATAGACGCGCTCGGGCGGCCCCTCGTCCTCGATGCGGCCGTCATTCATCACCACGCAATGGTCGGCCAGCGCCATCGCTTCTTCCTGGTCGTGAGTGACATGGATGAAGGCGGTGCCGACCCGCTTCTGGATCGCCTTCAGTTCGTCCTGCATCTGGCGGCGCAGTTTCAGGTCGAGCGCCCCGAGCGGCTCGTCGAGCAGAAGCACCGCCGGCTCGATCACCAGGGCGCGCGCCAGCGCCACGCGTTGGCGCTGGCCGCCGGAAAGCTGGTGCGGCTTCTTGTCGAAGGCGGCGGCGAGACCCACCAGGGCCAATGCATCGCGCGCTTTTGCCGCCCGCTTCGCGCCGTCGACACCTTGCATGCGCAGGCCGAAGCCGACATTGCCGCCGACGCTCATATGCGGGAATAGCGCATAGTCCTGGAACACCGTCGTCGTCGGGCGTTTGGCCGGCGGCACCGAGGTGCAGTCCTGGCCGCGGATGAGAACCTTGCCTTCGCTCGGATTGACGAAACCGCCGAGAATGGAGAGCAGCGTCGTCTTGCCGGAACCGGATGGTCCAAGCAGGATCGTATAGCTGCCGGCCGCTATCGTCAGCGAGACGTTCTTCAGCACGGGATGCTGCCCGAAGCGGTGCGAGATGTCGCGGATATCGACCAGGGGCGCGTTCATGCCGATTTCCTTCGCAGCAAGGTCAGTTCGAAGAACACCACCAGCACGATCGAGACGGCAAAGACCAGCGAACCGACCGCATTGGTCTTGGGGTTGAGGCCGGAGCGCAGCAGGTTCCAGATTTCCACCGGCAGCGTGGTATCGAAGCGCGTCAGCAGGAAGGAGATCACGAACTCGTCCCAGGAGAACGTCATCGACAGGAAGAAGCCGGCGAAAATGGCCGGCGCCATGACTGGCACGGTGATCAACAGCAGCACCTTCCATTCCGGCGCGCCGAGGTCGCGCGCGGCGCGCTCGATGTTGATCTGGTGGTCGCCTAACTGGCTGTAGATGATGGCGAAGCACAGCGGCAGGTTGATCACCACATGGCCGATCCCGGCGGCAAGCAGAGATTTCGGCACGCCGGCCCAGTTGAACAGCACCAGCAGCCCCATGCCGATGATGAGATAGCTGACGGTGAGCGGCAAGGTGATCAACCCGCGCAGCAGGCCCGAGCCTGGCAGGACGAAGCGCGCGAACCCCCAGGCCGACAGGAAGCCGAGCATGACGGCTGCGGCCGAGGAAAGAACCGCGACCAGCAGCGAATTGGCCAGCGCCGAAGTCAGCCGGTTATCGGAAAGAACCGCCTCGTACCAGCGCAGTGATGGGCCTGTGAACGGGGGAATGGGAAAGGACGTCGACTGCAGCGAGAACAGCACCAGCACGACGACCGGCAGGAAGATGAAGCCGTAGACGGCAAGCGCGTAGATCCAGGAAGCGATGCGGCCAATGCTGCGCATGATCAGGTCCGCTCGATCTTTAGCCAGCGGGCGCAGGCGAGATAGGCGATGGTCACGACCGCCATCAGGATGATCGACAGCGCCGAGGCCAATGGAAAATCGCCGCGCCGGCCGATCTGCATCATCACCAGCTGCGGCATCAGAAGCTCGTTGTTCCCGCCGAGGATCTGCGGCGTGATGTAGTCGCCGATGCACAGCACGAAAGTGAGAAAAGCGCCGACCATGATGCCGGGCAAGGTCAATGGCAGGATGACATGCAGGAAGGCGCGCACCGGTCCGGCGCCGAGATCGGCGGCGGCCTTGCGGTAACTGGGGCTGAGCTGCTTCAGATTGGCGAAGATGGTCAGGGTCAAAAGCATGACGAAGAAATGCACGAAGCCTGTGACGGTGGCCAGGCGCGTATTGGCGAGCTGCAGCGGTTCGGAGACCACGCCAATGCCAGTCAGTGCCCGGTTGATGACGCCGTTCTGCGCCAGCACCAGCAGCCAGGAGTAGGAGCGCACGACATAGGAGGTCCAGAACGGCAGCACGGCCAGCATCAGCGCCAGCCGCTGCCAGCGTTCAGGAACCTGTTCGGCCAGAATCCAGGCGAAGGGATAGGCAAGCAGCACGGAAACCACGGTGACGATGGCGGTGACCTGCAGCGAGTTCACCATCGCCTGCCAGTAGGCGGGGTTGGTGAAGAATTGGCTGTAGTTGGACAGGGTGCCCCCGCCGCCCTCCTGCGCGGTGAAGCTCGAAAGCCCCATGGCGACGAAGGGCAGCACGAAGAAGAGAAGCGTCCAGCCAAGTGCCGGTGTGACCAGCGCCCAGGGAAGGGCACGGCCTGTCCGCGCGCCCTCACTGTTTCCCGCGGCGCTCATCAGCGTATCGGCTCACTTGGCCTGCAGCATTTCGGTCCACATATCCTGCATCTTCTTGTCGAGGTCGGCGCTCGGCGCCGGATAGGCCTGCGCACGGGCGAGGAAGCCGGGCTGCTCGTCGAAGCGCAGGACCTTTTTCTGGTCGTCGGTCAATGCGGCCTTGGTGTTGGACGGCATGCCCCAGTAACAGGACGAGGTGGCGAGCCGTGCCTGGCCCTCGGGGCTCAGTATGTACTGGATGAATTTCAGCGCCATGTCCTTGTTCCTGGAATCCTTGAACATGGCGAGCGACTGCGACCACAGCACCGCACCTTCTTTTGGAATGGAAAAGTCCAGCGCCGGGTTTTCCTTGGCCAGCCCTGCCGTCACCCATTCGCCGCCGCCGACCAATATGTCGACCTCGCCGGTCGCCAGCGCCGTCTGGCTGGCGGTGACTTCACCGACCAGCTTGGCATTGGCCTTCATCTTGAGCAGCTCTTCCTTGAGCGCGGGCAGGTCGGCTTCCGTGAGATCGGCCGTCTTCTTGCCGATGGCCAATGCCGCCATGCCGATGACGGGGAGATAATAATCATAGATGGCGACCTTGCCCTTGTACTTGTCTGATGTCAGCGACGCCAAGGATTGCATGTCCGCCGGATCGACCTTTGTCTTGTTGAAGCCGATCGTGTTGTAACCGAACTTTTCGGTGATGCCGTAGCGCTTGCCGCCGACAATGGTCGAGCCGTCCATCTTCACCTGCGGGAAGAGATCGGCGAACGGCAGCTTGTCTTCCGGCAGCGGCTCGAACAGGCCTTTCTCGACGCCGCGCGGCACGTCGATGCTATCGATCACCATCACATCCCAGTCGCCGGGCTGCGACTGCTCGACGATGGCCAGCCCAGCCCCGGTGCCTTCGAATTCCTTGACGTTGACCTTGACGTTGTTGGCCTCCTCGAAAGGCTGCAGCAGCGCCGGATCGGAATGGTCGCACCAGATCAGCGCGTTGAGATCGGCGGCTTCGGCGAGGCTGCCCGCCGCAAGCAGCAATGCCGTGGCGGCACATGCAGCGTGCATCTGGCGCTTCAGGACGGAAAGCGGATTGCCGGATTTGACGGACATCGAGTGTTCTCCCTTGCCTTTGTGGCTTCTTGCAAAAAACTGAACCAATTCTAAAATTGAGTCAATTCTGTTTTTGTGACAAGAGGCTGATATGAGCGGATTGCGGGCAAGGCAAAAGGCGGATCGCCACCGGCGTATCATCGAGGCGGCGGCGGCGCTTTTCCGCGAGGCCGGGTATGAGGGCGCCAAGATCGAGACGATCGCCGCGCAAGCCGAAGTCTCGATCGGCACCATCTACAATTACTACCAGAACAAAGGCGATATTCTCGGCGCCATCGTCTCGATGGAAGTCGACGAGGTGCTCAATGCCGGGCGCGGCGTGGTCGCCCGGCCGCCCGCCAATGTCGGCGACGCCCTGGACACGCTGATCGGCATCTATATCGAGCACTCGCTGCACTATCTCAGCAAGGAGATGTGGCGGCAGGCGATGGCGATCTCGACGCAACTGCCCGACAGCCCGTTCGGCCAGGCTTATACTGGCCTCGACCGCTCGCTCACCGAACAGATCCGCGCGCTGATCGCCCGCCTTCAGGAGATCGGCCTAGTGCGGCAGGATATCGACGGCACGGCACTCGGCGAATTGATCTTCAACAACATGAACATGATGTTCATCGAATTCGTGAAGCGGGATGAAGCCAGGATACCGGAGTTGAGGGCCGCGATACGGCGGCAGAACCGGATATTGGTGGCGGCGATCGGAGTGTGAGGGCGTCAGGAGCAGGCAGGAGAAGTTGTCGCTTCGGCATCGGACGGCGTCTTACGCGATGATTGGCTCTTGAGTTGAGTTTGAAATCTGCTACAACTTATAGGGGTATAAAAAGGGGGAAGGGTAAATGGGGACGTTTTCCATCTGGCATTGGGCGATCGTGCTGCTGCTGATCGGCGTGCCTGTTTTCTTTGCTGTCCGGTCAGCCGCGAAGCCGTCGCAGAATCCTGAGTCACTTGTGGGCTTCGGTGGCTGGCTGATGCTGCTGGCTATCGGTCAGACATTGTCACCGCTGCGCACGCTCGCCGATTTCGGCAATTCCGCCGACGGCTACCAGCAACTCATGACCCTCCCAAACGGCTCTCTGGCTGTGTATGTCGAGGTTGCCCTCAATCTGGCATTTCTGGCGCTTCAGCTGGTGGTGCTGGTTTCAATGCTGCGGCGAAGCCGTCGATTCCCGCAATTGTTTCTCTGCCAATGGTTTGCGATTCCTGTTGTGTTTATCCTGGATACGATCTGGATTTCGTCAATCCTGGGCGTTCCGGTAAACAAGGTGCTCGCAGGCGACGCGCTGGCGGCACCCATAGCTTCGTTTGTGGTGACCGGCATCTGGGCCGCTTATGTCTATAAGTCTGTGAGGGTGAGGAATACGTTCACCAGGACGAACGTGTCGGCCCAAATCGCGAGCGCTTCGTAAGGGGGGTGGCGACGTAATCGTCCTACAAGGGGGTTTTCGGAGGACACTCCTGCGTCTCTACGGGCTTGGGGTGGCCTGCCACCCGGAGCTCGAAGAGCGTAGGGTGGTGCCCCCGGACGGAATCGAACCGCCGACCTTCGGTTTACAAAACCGCTGCTCTACCAGCTGAGCTACAAGGGCACGGCGCTCCGGTTAGCATATTTGTTGCGCCAGTAAAGACAAAACTCCGTTTTTGGGCATCAGCCGTGGTGGAGGATGCCCACGCGTCCGCATGCTGAAATCCGCGAACGCGCTTCCTACATCAGGGTAAGTGCAATGCGCTGAACGGAGTGTCGCATGATCAGGCTTGTCATCATTCTCCCTATCGTCGTCGTGGCGTGGATGCTGCTGGTGAAGCTCATCAGCGATGTGAAGAAGGCCAATGTCGACTGGACAGGCGTCACCACCTTCATCGGCTTTATCGCGCTCGCCTTCTGGCTTCGGCATGTCACCGGCATGGGCTGAGTGGGGAGTGGTGAGTAGTGAGTAGTGAGCAATTGCTGCCGGTCATGGCGCGAGCCGGTGCTGCCTACCCGGTTTCGCCAACAGTGCGCCAAAAAAATCTCCAGATCTGTCGAACCTTTCGCCGCGGCGCGCCGACTGATCCTCAGAGGCGAATGGTCGCCTCGATCAGAGATCCAGGAGACCATCATGTTCAAGCGCAGTTTCGTTTCCAGCATCGTCGCCATCGTCGTTGCAACCGGCGCGCTCGCCGGCACCGTTCAGCCTTCGTCGGCTCACGGCATGCATCATCATCATCGTCATTTCGACGACTACCTCTACTACCAGGATTACCCGGACTATCCGGATTACTGGTGGGTCTATGGCCATCACCATCATCGTCATCACCACCACCGCCACATCATCCTCTACTGAGCGCAGCCTGGCGGCTTGATTGAAAACCAATCCAGCAAAGGGCGGCTTCGGCCGCCCTTTTCTCATTGAAGGCGGCGCTTCCAGTCGCCGTCACGGACGATGACCGATCGGCGCAAGGTGCCTGAAGTGCCAGAATGGATGATCAACGCCGGCGAGGGTCGCCACGCCTTTTTAGCCAGCGAATTCCTGCTACCTCGAAAAAAATCAAAACCCGTCGAACCTTTTTCCTTGCCGCAACGACAGATCATCAAGAGGCGGATGGCTCGCCTCTCCAAACGAAGCAAGGAGATCATCATGTTCAAGCGCACACTCGTTTCCGGCCTCATCGCCACCACCGTCGCCGCCACCGCTTTGGTCGGCACCGTCCAGCCCTCTGCTGCCCACTCGCATCACCACGGCCTCGGCATTGGCATCGCCGCCGGCGTCGGCGGTTTCGTTCTCGGCAGCCTGCTTGCCCAGCAGCAGCAGCGCACCGTCTATGTCGAGGAAGATGGCGGTTCCTGGCACGTCCGCCGCTGCTTCGATCGCTACTCCAGCTACGACCCGGACTCCGACACCTATATCGGCCGTGACGGCTACAGCCATTACTGCCGGCTCTGAGTGGCGGCGGGCGACTGGAAAGAGGGATTGCGAGGCAGCCCCTGTTCGTCGTTTGATGGCCGTCTTTCTAGAGGTGCATCTTCGGGTCGAGGATCGGCAGACCGGCCGCGCGGCAGGTGCCGCCAATCTGAAGCCGGGCAGCCTCGGTCTCGTCGCCCATCGCGACCAGTTCGAAGTGGCTTGCGGCGTCCGGGTAGACCTTGGCGATGAATGGCTTGTCGCCGACGCCGGACGAGGCATTGACGGTGCCGCAAACCACGATCTCCTGGCGGCCATCAAGCATTCGCTCGCCTGCTAACATGGTTCCGAACCTGGCGGAGGCTGAATCCGGCAGCCGCTGGCGGATACCGGCCGTGATGATCTCCTCCAGCGCGAGCGAGATCGGGATGGGATTGACTCGCTGGTCGCCGGTATCGGGTCGTGGTGCCGCCGCCACGCATCCGCACAGCGAAACGGCAAGCAGAAGCTGAACCACTTTCCTCATGCGCGCCCTTTCGCATGCATTCGAACGCGACGGCAAGACGGTCAAATCCCATGCAGCCGGCGGCATGCAGCGATTTTCGGCGCGTCTAGTCTATCCCTTGATCAGCCTGCCTTCGAGCCGCCGATCATTTTCGTCACTTCGGCCGCCGCGTCGCGCACCAGCGGGCCGATCTCGGCCAGCCGCTCGGGCGTGACCCGCACCGTCGGCCCGGACACGGAAACGCCGCCGATCGGCTCGCCATACTCGTTGAAGATGGCGGCGGCCACGCATCGCATGCCGGGATGGCGCTCCTCGTCGTCGACCGACCAGCCGCGATGCTTGATGACGGCCAGATCGTGCGCGAGGGCGGAGATATCGGAAAGGGTCTTGTCCGTATAGCGCTGCAGGCCCGCCTTGCGCAGGATGGTTCCGACGCGCTCCGGTTCGAGATGTGCCAGCACCGCCTTGCCGATTCCCGAGGCATGGAAAGGGCTGCGCGTGCCCGGCCGGAAGAAGGCGCGGATCGCCTGGTGCGTCTCGACCTGGTTGACGAAGACCACGCAATCGTCTTCCGCGACGCCGAGATTGGCGGTCTCGCCGGTCTTCTCCATCAGTTCCTGCATGACGATACGGGCGCGGTCGACCAGCTTGCGGCGGCGCAGGAACGCCGCGCCCATGCGGTAGGTCTCGACGCCGATCGACCAGAGCTGGTCCGATGTATCGAACTCGACCATGCCGTGGTTTTCGAGTGTCGTCAGCATGCGGTAGGCGGTGGAGGCGGCAAGCCCGCTCTGCGCCGATATCTCGCTCAGCGACAGGCCGCTGCCTTCCGCGACAATGGCCAGGATACGCAAGGCCCGGTCGAGCGACTGCACCGAGGCAGCTTCGGCCGGACCATTGAAAGCGCGCGGGCGGCCACGCTGACGTTTTTCGCTCGTTTCCATGGGCTGGCATTCTCGACCGTTTCTCCCAACATGCAATGAAAAAGTTTTTCATGAAATTCTCGGTGCAAATCCTGGAAAAGGGAAAAGGAAACAAAATCAGTTGGTAAGAGCCGTTTATTAGAAATGAAAAAATATTCTGAAAAAATTGAAAAAGCGCCCGCCCGGTGACATCCTTAGCCATCCAACAATCATCTCGTGGAGGCTGGAAATGGCCAGGATGCGCGCTGTCGATGCCGCTGTTCTCGTTCTCGAAAAGGAAGGCATGTCCTGTGCCTTCGGCGTGCCGGGTGCGGCGATCAATCCGCTGTACTCGGCATTGAAGGCGAGGGGCACGATCCGCCATGTCCTTGCCCGCCACGTCGAGGGCGCCTCGCATATGGCCGAAGGCTATACCCGAGCCAAGGCGGGCAATATCGGCCTCTGCATCGGCACGTCGGGGCCGGCCGGCACCGATATGATCACCGGGCTCTATTCGGCCGCGGCCGATTCCATTCCGATCCTGTGCATCACCGGCCAGGCGCCGCGCGCGCGGCTGAACAAGGAGGATTTCCAGGCTGTCGACATCGCCGCGATCGCTGCGCCCGTCGCCAAATGGGCGGTGACGGTGATGGAGCCCTATCTGGTGCCGATGGCGCTGCAAAAAGCGTTCCATTTGATGCGCTCATCGCGGCCGGGTCCGGTGCTGATCGACCTGCCGGTCGACGTCCAACTGGCCGAGATCGAGTTCGACATCGATGCCTATGAGCCGCTGACACCATTCAAGCCGGCGATGACGCGCGCCCAGGCCGAAAAGGCGCTTGCGATGCTCAACGCGGCCGAGAAGCCGCTGATCGTTGCCGGCGGCGGCATCATCAATGCCGACGCGTCCGACCTGTTGATCGAGTTTGCCGAGATCACGGGCGTTCCGGTCATTCCGACGCTGATGGGTTGGGGGGCGATTCCTGACGATCACCGGCTGATGGCCGGCATGTGCGGGCTGCAGACCTCGCACCGCTACGGCAACGCCACCATGCTGGAAGCCGATTTTGTCTTCGGCATCGGCAACCGCTGGGCCAACCGTCACACCGGTTCGGTGGACGTCTACACCAAGGGCAAGAAATTCATCCATGTCGACATCGAGCCCACACAGATCGGCCGTGTCTTCGCCCCCGATCTCGGCGTAGTTTCGGATGCGGGGGCGGCACTGAAGATGCTGCTCGACGTCGCCACCGAGTGGAGGACGGCGGGCAGGCTGCGCGATTGGTCGGGCTGGGCCAGGGAGTGCCAGGGCCGCAAGAAGACGATGAAGCGCAAAACCCACTTCGAACAGGTGCCGCTGAAGCCGCAGCGTGTCTACGAGGAGATGAACAAGGCGTTCGGCCGTGACGTCACCTATGTCACCACCATCGGCCTGTCGCAAATCGCCGGCGCGCAGTTCCTGCATGTCTACAAGCCGCGCAACTGGATCAATTGCGGCCAGGCCGGCCCGCTCGGTTGGACCTTGCCGGCCGCACTCGGCGTGCGCGCCGCCGATCCCGAGCGCACCATAGTGGCGCTTTCGGGCGACTACGACTTCCAGTTCATGATCGAGGAGCTGGCGGTCGGCGCGCAGCACAAGCTGCCCTATATCCACGTGGTCGTGAACAATGCCTATCTCGGCCTCATCCGCCAGGCGCAGCGCGGCTTTTCGATGGACTATGAGGTCAGCCTTGCTTTCGAGAACATCAACCGGGCCGACGATCCGGAGGCGGGCTATGGCGTCGACCATGTCGCCGTCGCCGAGGCAATGGGCTGCAAGGCGGTCAGGGTGCGCAAGCCGGAGGAATTCGCCGGCGCCTTCAAGCAAGCGCAGCGGTTGCTGAAGGAACACCAGGTTCCGGTCGTGCTCGAATTCATTCTCGAACGGGTCACCAACATCTCGATGGGGACCGAGATCGACAAGATCACCGAATTCGAAGACCTTGCCGAACATCAGGAAGACGCGCCCACCGCGATCGTGATGCTGGACTAAGCCATGCTGGTATTCAGGTGAGGCCGGCCTGCAAACGGTGGCTTCCTGCGCTTCCGGTGCTCACGTACGAAAAGTACGCTCCGCTCCGGTTCTCGGAAACCACCATTTTCGACTCGGCCTGACCTGAATCTCAACACGGCTTTGGTTCCAGGCAAGAAAAGGAGAAAAAAGAATGCCGCGTTTTTCAGCCAATCTGTCGATGCTCTTTGGCGAGCATGATTTCCTCGACCGTTTCGATGCCGCCGCCCGCGCCGGCTTCAAGGGGGTCGAATATATCGGCCCTTACGATCATGCGCCCGAGGTGGTCGCCGCCCGACTGAAGAAGAACGGCCTGACGCAGGTGCTGTTCAACCTGCCGGCGGGCGACTGGGCCAACGGCGAGCGTGGCATCGCCGTGCTGCCGGACCGCGTGCCGGAATTCCGCCAGGGCATTGCCAGGGCGATCGCCTACGCGCAGGCACTTGGCTGCGGGCAGGTCAACTGCCTGGCCGGCATCGCGCCAGCCAACGTCGACCGCAAGGTGCTGGAGGATGTCTTTGCCGAGAACCTGGCTTTCGCGGCGGAGAAACTCGACCAAGCCGGCATCAAGCTGCTGATCGAGCCGATCAACACCCGCGATATCCCGGGCTTCTTCCTCAACTACTCCGACCAGGCGCTGGCGCTGATCGACCGCGTCGGCTCGAAGAACCTGTTCCTGCAATATGACATCTACCACATGCAGATCATGGAGGGGGATCTCGCCCGCAAGATCGAGGCAAACCTCGACCGCATCGCGCATATCCAGCTTGCGGACAATCCCGGCCGTCACGAGCCGGGGACGGGCGAGATCAACTATCCCTTCCTCTACGAACATATCGACCGGATTGGTTATGCCGGCTGGATTGGCGCGGAGTACAAGCCGAAGGCAGGGACGGAGGCCGGTCTGGGGTGGTTCAGGGAACTGACCGGGCAGGGAAGTGCTGCCGCTTAGCTGTCAAGAATCTTGCAATTCAGGTCGCGTTCTGTTGCGCCCCCTCTGGGCGTGAAGGAACGCGATCTGACAAAAAACGGAGAGAAGCAATGGAAACCATCGGCTTCATCGGGCTGGGCATCATGGGCGCGCCGATGGCGGGGCATCTGCTGGCGGCCGGCTACAGCGTCATCGCCAGCGACCACCGCTCAAAACCGCCGGCCGATCTCGTCGCCAAGGGTCTGAAGTCGGTCGCCGGCCATGCCGCCGTCGCGAGGGCCGCCGAGATCATCATCCTGATGGTTCCCGACACACCGCAGGTGGCCGATGTGCTGTTCGGCGACAACGGAGTCGCGTCCGGCCTGGCCAAGGGCAAGCTGGTGATCGACATGAGTTCGATCTCGCCGATCGAGACAAAGGACTTCGCGAAAAGGATCAACGATCTCGGTTGCGACTATCTCGACGCGCCGGTTTCCGGCGGCGAGGTCGGTGCCAGGGCGGCTTCGCTTACCATCATGGTCGGTGGTGAGGAACCGGCCTTCGAGCGCGCAAAACCCGTGTTCGAGAAAATGGGCAAGAACATCACTTTGGTCGGACCCAATGGTGTCGGCCAGACCACCAAGGTGGCCAACCAGATCGTCGTCGCGCTGACCATTGAAGCCGTCGCCGAAGCCCTTGTTTTTGCATCGAAAGCTGGCGCTGACCCGGCCAAGGTCAGGCAAGCGCTGATGGGCGGGCTGGCCGCCTCGCGCATTCTCGAAGTGCATGGCGAGCGCATGGTCAAGCGCACCTTCGCGCCAGGCTTCCGCATCGAACTGCACCAGAAGGATCTCAACCTGGCGCTGGAGGGTGCGAAGGCCCTTGGTGTGTCGCTGCCCAACACTTCGACCACCCAGCAACTGTTCAATTCCTGCGCCGCCAATGGCGGCGCGAAGGAAGATCATTCCGCGCTGGTGAGGGCGCTGGAGCGGATGGCGAATTTCGAAATCGGCAAGGAGGCAAGAGAAATCAAAGCGGCATAGGTTGGAAGAGGGCGGCGTAACGTTCCCAAGCCGTCAATTTCCGTCTTAACCCAGCAACGGGTTCCGGCAAAGCATCGCCGGGACCCGTTTTGATTTCTGGCTGGAGGCTTGCCGCTTCCAGTCAGCCGCGCTTCAGAAATGCCCGCGCCGCATAAAGGCTCACCGCCGCCGCGTTCGACACATTGAGCGAGCGGATGGCGCCGGGCATGTCGAGCCTGGCCAGCGTCGTCACCGTCTCGCGCGTCTTCTGCCGCAGGCCCTTGCCCTCGGCGCCGAGCACCAAAGCGATCCTGTCGCCGGCAAAGCTGGTTTCGAGCTCAGCCGGCCCGTCCGAATCGAGCCCGATGGTCTGGAAGCCCGCTTCGTGCAACTGGCCGAGCGCATCGGCGAGGTTCTTCACCTCGACCTGGTCGATATGCTCAAGCGCACCGGAGGCGGATTTTGCCAGCACGCCTGATTCCTGCGGGCTGTGGCGCGCCGTGGTGATCAGCGCGCCAGCGCCGAAAGCGACCGCCGAACGCAGAATGGCGCCGACATTGTGCGGGTCGGTGACCTGGTCGAGCACCAGCACCAACCTTGTGTCGCCAAGTGCGTCGAGGCGCTTGGGCTTCAGCGGCTCGGCCTCGATCAGCACCCCCTGGTGCACAGCGTCCGATCCGGTAATCTTGTCGATGTCCCTGGGTTCGACCAGTTCAGCCTTGAAGGGCAGGGCGGCGAGATCGGTGATCTCGAGCCGTTCGGCCGCATTGCGCGTCACCAGCATTTTCTTGATCCGGCGGCGCGGATTGTCGAGTGCCGCGCGCACCGTATGCAGGCCATAGAGCCGCACCAGCCCGTCGGCTGCGTTTTCGCCTGGTGGCACTGGTTGCCGTGGCTTGAACGCCGGCGCGCCGCCGCTCTTCTCGTCGCGGAAGGCGCGGCGCAGCTTGGCGTAATGGGTGTCTTTGGGAGTGTTGGAATTGTTGCTCATGGCCGGCTTCTATAGCCGTGTCCTCCGGCCAAGGATATGCCCTGTCGCCGCAGCCGGCGAACAACATCGAAAAACCGTGGCCGCGCGGTTGACACCCAATGGGCTTGCCGCCATAAGGCGCTTCGCTGGTTTCGGAGAAGACATCTATCTCGGGTCCGGATCGGCAAGAATGCCTCGTTGCATGGCTCCGGCGGCAGACTGGAGAGGTGCCCGAGTGGTTAAAGGGGACGGACTGTAAATCCGTTGGCTTAGCCTACGTTGGTTCGAATCCAACCCTCTCCACCACTGCCGGCCCGGAAGCCTGAAACGTGAAAGCATCGGAGGCGAAAAGCGCATGGCGCTTTTCCGGGAAATCCGATACTTCAGTGCAAGGCGCGGGTATAGCTCAGTGGTAGAGCAGCAGCCTTCCAAGCTGAATATGCGGGTTCGATTCCCGCTACCCGCTCCAGATTTTCAGCGAAACAGCCGGCAAGCCGAAACACTGCGCGGCAGGCGCGCAGCGCTTCAGGCATTGGTGTGCGCCGCGTCAGCTGTTGAAGGCGGAGGCGACCTGGTGCTGTTGCGGTACCTGGCCGTTCGGGGTCAGCTTGTCGACGATGCCGGGCAAGGCGGCCGATAGCTGCTTGAGCAGCTCCTGCTCGTCGAGCCCCGTCCTTTGGGCGATCTCGCGAATGACCTGCGGTCCGATCGCGTTGCCCAGCTCATTGGCGCCGATTGACTGGTTCTGCCCGGTGCCGACCCAGGAGTCGGCGACATTGCCATGGCCGGCGTTCTTGAGCTTGTCGAGCAGCCCGCCCAGTCCGCCGAGCAGCCCACCGTCACCGGACGCGGTTCCGACGGGCGTGGGATCGGCGGGCGCCGGCGCTTGAGCCTGGTCCGGCTGTTCGGCGCTTCTGCCGCTCAGCATCTTCCCAACCAGCAGCGCACCGAGCGCGATCATCAGCGGTTTGGTGATATTGCCGCCGGGAACGGCGTTGTCAAAAAGTCCCATAGTGGATCCTCCATTTCAACCAAGCCCAGCCCGTCTTCAACAATGGCGCATTCGGGGGGAATTTCAAGCTGGCTTGAGCTTTTGACAATCATATGAAAATGTCCGGTTGGCGGAGGAATGGAGAGGAAAAAATGGGTATCATCAGCTGGATCATTCTCGGCGTCATTGCCGGGTTCATTGGCAGTAAGATCGTCAACAAGACCGGTCAGGGCATGATCATGGATATCGTGCTCGGCATTGTCGGCGCCATAGTCGGCGGGCTGATCTTCAGCGCCTTCGGTGCTTCGGGTGTGACCGGCCTCAACATCTATAGCCTGATCGTCGCCGTCGTGGGTGCCGTCGTGGTGTTGTGGGCCTATCATCAGTTCGCGGGCAAGCGGACCATCTAGACGCAATCGGCGGATTATCGGCTGCCGAATTCTGAATTGCGCTAACCCGCCGTCGGTGCTGACCGCGCTCACGGTATCGGAAACTATTATGCCGGTGCGCCGCCGCGGATCAGGCGACCACGGCCAGCCGACGCTTGCGCTGGTCCAGCGACACGATGGTCAGCCCGCTGGCGACAACCAGCAGGATGCCGCAGACCGCCAGTGCATTGGGGAATTGCCCGAACACCAGCAGGCCCGAAATGACGGCCCAGACCGTGAAGCAGTAATAGAACGGCGCCACCGCGCCGGTCGGCCCGACGCGATAGGCCATGAAGATGAAGAAGTGGCCGAAGATCAGGAAGAAACCGGCTCCCGCCATCAGCATCAGGTGGTGCGCCTCCGGCGCCACCCAGCGCTCGGAAACCAGATGCGCGGCGCCTGCTCCGATCAGGACCACGACGACTGCCGAGATCGCCACGATCATTCCTGGCACTTCGGCGGCGATCTTGCGGCCGGCCAGATCGCGCGCGGCGGCGAACGTCGCGTTGCCGAGCGCCAGCAAGGCATAGACCGAAATGCCTTGCATGGTCGGCTGCGCCACCATCAGCGCGCCGATGAAGCCCAGCCCGATCAGCGCCATGCGTTGGCCGCCGATGCGCTCGCCAAACAGGATCGAGGAGCCGACCAGCATCAGCAGCGGCGTGATCTGCCCCAACGCGGTGGAATCGGCGATCTGCATGTTGGCGAGCGCGACGACGTAACAGAGGATCGCCGCCAGTTCGAGGAGGTTCCTGCGCAGCACCCGCCTGTCGAAGATCAGCGGGATCTGCTTGCCGTAGCCGAGCGCAAACAACAGCGGAAGGCCCCACAGCGTTGCCGCGGCACCACGCAGGAAGAGCACTTCGTAGGAGGGCAACCCCGACGTGGCGAGCTTCATCATCGTGTCGTTGACCAGATACGACCCGGTCGAGACGATCATGAACAGCGGGCCGCGAACGGCAGTCGGGATGAAATGCATCGGCGCAGGAGATCAGACGCGGATCGCTGCCGCAATGGGCCATGAACCGCCGATAAATCCGACAGCGACTGACGTGGAGACCCGAGCAATCCTCGCTTTGCTCCCTCGGTTTTCGCCCATTCCATTTTCAACGACGGATCCCCATATCAGCGCCACATCCCCGCAATCGGATCATGGGTTCTGGCCGAGTGAGATGGCGCCCGGGCAAAAGACGCTTGTGTTTTTTGGCCTTTATCGCTAATCGCCCCGCATTCGACTGAACTGAAGGTCCAGGCCGTCCAAGGAAAGAGACTATGGCAAAAGGTAAATTCGAGCGCACCAAGCCTCATGTGAACATCGGCACGATTGGTCACGTCGACCATGGCAAGACGTCGCTGACGGCGGCGATCACCAAGTATTTTGGCGAATACAAGCGCTATGACCAGATTGACGCGGCGCCTGAAGAGAAGGCGCGCGGCATCACGATCTCGACGGCTCACGTCGAATACGAGACCGCCAACCGCCACTATGCCCACGTCGACTGCCCCGGCCACGCCGACTATGTGAAGAACATGATCACCGGTGCCGCGCAGATGGACGGCGCGATCCTGGTCGTGTCGGCCGCCGACGGCCCGATGCCGCAGACCCGCGAGCATATCCTGCTGGCCCGTCAGGTCGGCGTGCCGTCGATCGTTGTGTTCCTGAACAAGGTCGACCAGGTCGACGACGCCGAGCTGCTCGAACTGGTCGAGCTCGAGGTTCGCGAACTGCTGTCGAAGAACGAATTCCCCGGCGACGACATTCCGATCGTCAAGGGTTCGGCGCTGGCTGCACTCGAAGATTCGGACAAGAAGATCGGTGAGGACGCGATCCGCGAGCTGATGGCTGCGGTCGACGCCTACATCCCGACGCCGGTTCGTCCGCTCGACAAGCCGTTCCTGATGCCGATCGAGGACGTGTTCTCGATCTCGGGCCGCGGCACGGTCGTCACCGGCCGCGTCGAGCGCGGCGTGGTCAAGGTCGGCGAGGAACTGGAGATCATCGGCATCCGTCCGACGACCAAGACGACCTGCACGGGCGTGGAAATGTTCCGCAAGCTGCTCGACCAGGGCCAGGCTGGCGACAACATCGGCGCGCTGCTGCGCGGCGTTGATCGTGAAGGTGTCGAGCGCGGCCAGGTTCTGGCCAAGCCGGGCACGGTGAAGCCGCACAAGAAGTTCGTGGCCGAAGCCTACATCCTGACCAAGGACGAAGGCGGCCGTCATACGCCGTTCTTCACCAACTACCGTCCGCAGTTCTACTTCCGCACGACCGACGTGACCGGCATCGTGTCGCTGCCGGAAGGCACCGAGATGGTGATGCCCGGCGACAACATCACGGTCGATGTCGAGCTGATCGTGCCGATCGCCATGGAAGAGAAGCTGCGCTTCGCCATCCGTGAAGGCGGCCGCACCGTCGGTGCCGGCATCGTCGTCACCATCAAAGAGTAATCGATCCGGCTGCTGCCGGTCTCGAAAACGAAAGGGCGGTCTTCGGGCCGCCCTTTTTCGTTTCAGACGCCTCGCAACGCAAGCATTGCGCGTTTGTTTCAAAGCTGTTGCAAGCGCCATGGCTGCAACTAGTATAGGTTGCGCTGAGGGGAGCTTTGCCGACCGTGGTTCCAAGGCACCGTTTCGATGGGAAGGCATGGCGGTTATGGGCACTGGTTTGCCTCGCCGTCGCCATGGCTCTGCCCGTTTTGACAGCGCGAGCGGAGGATGGGCCTCTCGACATCCCGCCCATGCGCTTCGTCGTCGTGCGCAGCAACGCTCCGGGATGCGAACCCAACTGTCCTGAATGGATATCGGCGGACGGTACCATCGACGCGGGCACGCCGTCTCTCTTCAAGCGCACGCTCAAGGCGCTCAAGGGAAGGCAATTGCCGGTCGTCGTCAATTCGCCCGGCGGTAACGTCGAGGCCGCGTTGGCACTCGGCCGTATGATCCGCAAGAACAAGCTCGATATCGCCGTCGGCGTGACTGTTTTTTCCGATTGCCGACCGGAAACAAACTGCGGGGACAACAAGGGCAAGAGTGCCGATTATTTCGGTACGGCCTATGACGACGGAGCCATGTGCAATTCGGCCTGTCCGCTAATGTTTTCCGGCGGTGTCCGCCGCTTCGTTGGAGATTTCGGCTATCTCGGCGTCCACCAGATCACCACCACATACCAGCGGGAGAAGCTGCTCTACCGGACCACGTATCGGATCGTGAACGGCAGGAAGAAGATCATCAGCACCAAGGTGGTCAGCCGCAAAAACGCTGGCAGCTACAAAACTTACGAGATGAGCAGGACCGTCGAGAAGACGCTTTCGGCGTACCTGAGGGAAATGGGGATAGCAGACGGCGTACTGGAAGTCATGAAGGCCACGCCGGCCAGTGAGATTCGTCAGATTCCGCTCGACGACATGGTGAGGATGAAGTTGGTCACCAGCCGGGACACAGTGGATCTGTTGACCACGGCAAGCCTCTGCGGCCTGGCCCAGCCGGCCACGAACTGCCGGCAAATAGCTGGACCCGCAGGCAAGACGACGCCATCGGCCGCAGCAAGGCCCATGGCTGCCGTTCAACCGGACACCGCGAAGGCCGGCGGGGACATGCGGTTTGTCGTCGTTCGCGGCAGCAATCCGCTGTGCGATCCCGATTGTCCGGAATGGATATCGGCGGAAGGCGCGATCACCAACCAGGCGCCGCGGAAGCTGCGGCAGTTGCTGGCCACGCTTGGCGATCGACGGCTGCCTGTCGTCATCAGCTCACGCGGAGGCGACCTGCCCAGCGCTCTCGCAATGGGGCGGCTTATCCATGAAAGAAAGCTCGACATCGCCGTTGCCCGCACCGATTTCGTCGACTGTGACCCCGGCGCGTGGAACTGCCTGGCCACTGAAGGAGCCTATGCCGGACTGAGCATCGATGCGGGGGTGGAGTGTGATTCCGCCTGTGCGTTAGTGGTCGCCGGCGGCGCCAGACGGCTTGTCGGTCCCCGGGCGCGGCTCAGCCTGTACCCGATGGGACAGAAGCTGGTGGTCAAGGCTTACCTCGACGAGATTGCGATCAGTCCCGCTCTGTTCGCAACAATCGAACGACGCTCGACCGAGGGGGAACTTGACCCAGACACCATGCTCAAGCTTGGACTGACAACGGGACCGCAATCGGTCGACGCGCTGACCGGCTCCACGATTTGCAAGGCTGTTGCCAAGCCCGACAATTGCCTGGGCCTGCCAGCCGCCAATGCACAGGCCGACGCGCCCGCCAGGCTGTAGAGCACGGTGATGTCAGGGGGAACTGCCCATCGAGGCAGGTTGAGCCATATACGATCTCCGCTATCGTCGCGGCGGCAGGGCCGGCGAAGGATCGAGAATGAGCCAGGATGTTCCGACACTCTACGAATGGGCCGGAGGCCGCGAGGCGCTGAACCGGCTGACGCAAACCTTCTACGACAAGGTGGCACAAGATCCGGTCGTTGGCCCGGTGTTCAAGCACATGTCGCCGGACCACCCCGCCCATGTCGCGGCCTTCATCGGCGAGGTCTTCGGCGGACCGAAAACCTACAGCGAAACCTTTGGCGGCCACCGCGAAATGGTCATGCATCATCTGGGCAAGCATTTGAGCGAGGAGCAGCGCCGCCGCTGGATCAATCTTCTCGCCGACGCGGCGGATGAGGTCGGTCTGCCGGACGATCCGGAATTCCGTTCAGCCTTCATGGGCTACGTCGAATGGGGATCGCGGCTGGCCAAGATGAATTCCAATCTCGGCGAGACCTGCAATCCCGAGACCGAACCGATGCCGGCCTGGGGCTGGGGCGTGCCTGGCGGTCCGTATCGGGTGCCGGACGCAAAATAGCTTCGGCTGCCGGCGATACCTCTATGAATCGCGCGCCAGCCACTTCAGGCGGGAGCTGGAGATCGATGCCGAGGGGCTGGTCGCCGACCATCTCGATTTCTGGCGCAGGGGTTAAGCACGTTTGCCTGCAAACCGCTCTTTACAGAGCGCGCGGAAGCTTTTAGGAAGCGCCTGCGCCGAAGCGCGCGTGTACGGGCATAGCTCAGTTGGTAGAGCGGCGGTCTCCAAAACCGCAGGTCGTAGGTTCGAGCCCTGCTGCCCGTGCCATTTCCTAAGATGGCATCAAAACGATATTTCGCGGCCAGCCTTTGAAAATCGGCGAGCCGCTTGCCATATTAGCCCGATTGGGGCATAAGGGCGCCATAGCCGGGACGGAACGACTGGATGGTTCCGAGGCGGCGTTTGGTCATAAAGCGGGCACTTGCCACTTGCGTGGATCAAGAATCGGTTTTATGTAGACGAAACAGACACGCGACGCGTGGAGCTGGGAAGCCGGCTTTACGCGTCTGATTTGCATGGGCGAAATGATTGCGCTGATTCGGCGCGAGATTGGGCTCAGGCGGCACGTCCCGGCCAGCGGGATCATCCAGGGGACCCGGCCAACGGGTCTTGAAGACAGGCGGCATATGGCTTCGAAAACCACAAATCCTTTCGTCTTTCTCCAGCAGGTGCGCGCGGAGACAGCCAAGGTGACTTGGCCGTCGCGCCGCGAGACGATGATCTCGACGGTCATGGTCCTGGCCTTTGCTGTGATTGCGATGATCTTCTTCTTCACCGCCGATCAGCTCATGGGCCTCGCGGTCGAGCAGATTCTGGGCATTGGACGCTAAGTCCGGCGATTAGGAGAAGTCGAAAAAATGGCTACGCGCTGGTACATCGTCCACGCCTATTCGAACTTCGAGAAGAAGGTCGCCGAGGACATCGAGAACAAGGCCAAGCAGAAGGGCCTGTCCGCCGATATCGAGCAGATCGTGGTGCCGACCGAGAAGGTCGTCGAGGTTCGTCGCGGCCGCAAGGTCGACGCCGAGCGCAAGTTCTTCCCGGGCTATGTGCTCTTGAAGGCCAACCTGACCGACGCCGTGTTCTCGCTGGTCAAGAACACGCCGAAAGTCACAGGTTTTCTCGGCGACTCCAAGCCGGTGCCGATCACCGAGGCCGAAGCCCAGCGCATCCTGAACCAGGTGCAGGAAGGCGTCGAGCGGCCGAAGCCCTCGGTCACCTTCGAGATCGGCGAGGCGATCCGCGTTTCGGATGGTCCCTTCGCGTCGTTCAACGGTTTCGTCCAGGAAGTGGACGAGGAGCGGGCGCGGCTCAAGGTGGAAGTTTCGATCTTCGGGCGCGCCGTGCCCGTCGATCTGGAATTCGGACAGGTCGAAAAGGGCTGATCCGAAATCCCTGATGCCGGTCCGGCGATCAGGGGAAGCGGCGCGGCAACGCGCGGCTTGAGAACGGTGGGAGGCGAAGGCGGCTTTAGCCGGCCGCAAGAACCGCACCACCAGACTGCAACCGCCGGTGTTTCCCAGATCGTGGGGCCGGCATAGACAAAGGCAGGAAAAGAGATGGCTAAGAAAATTGCAGGCCAGCTCAAGCTCCAGGTCTCCGCGGGATCGGCCACGCCGTCTCCCCCGATCGGCCCGGCACTTGGTCAGCGTGGCATCAACATCATGGAGTTCTGCAAGGCGTTCAACGCGCAGACCCAGGAAATGGAAAAGGGATCGCCGGTTCCGGTCGTCATCACCTATTACCAGGACAAGTCGTTCACCTTCGTCATGAAGACGCCCCCGGTGAGCTACTTCCTGAAGAAGGCCGCGAACCTGAAGTCGGGCTCGAAGGAGCCGGGCAAGGTCAAGGCTGGCACGGTTTCGCGCGACAAGGTTCGCGAAATCGCGACCGCCAAGATGAAGGATCTGAACGCGAACGACGTCGAAGCGGCCATGCGCATGGTCGAGGGCTCCGCCCGCTCGATGGGTCTGGAAGTGGTGGGCTAAGATCATGGCAAAGATTGCAAAGCGTGTATCGAAGACCCGTGAAGGCATCGATCCCAACAAGGCTTACGCGCTCGGTGATGCGCTGAAGCTGCTCAAGGATCGTTCCTCGGTCAAGTTCGACGAGACCATCGAAGTGGCCATGAACCTCGGCGTAGACCCGCGTCATGCCGACCAGATGGTTCGCGGCGTGGTCAACCTGCCGAACGGCACCGGCCGCTCGGTCCGTGTCGCCGTGTTCGCCCGTGGCGACAAGGCCGAAGAGGCCAAGGCCGCCGGTGCCGACATCGTCGGTGCCGAGGATCTGGTCGACATCGTCCAGAAGGGCACGATCGATTTCGATCGCTGCATCGCCACGCCGGACATGATGCCGCTCGTCGGCCGTCTCGGTAAGGTGCTCGGCCCGCGCGGCATGATGCCGAACCCGAAGGTCGGCACCGTCACCACCGATGTCGCCGCGGCCGTCAAGGCTTCGAAGGGCGGCGCGGTCGAGTTCCGTGTCGAGAAGGCCGGCATCGTTCATGCCGGTGTCGGCAAGGTCTCTTTCGACGTCAAGGCGCTGGAAGAGAACGTCCGTGCCTTCGCCGATGCGGTGACCAAGGCAAAGCCGGCTGGCGCCAAGGGCAACTACGTCAAGAAGGTGTCTGTCACCTCGACGATGGGCCCGGGCCTCAAGCTCGACGTCGCGACGCTCGCCGCGTCCTGATTGGATTTGGATTGGCCTTTCGAAGGCTGATCCGTGACTGAATTCCGGGCCTTGGATTTATCCTGGGCCCGGTACCGGAAGCCGGAAGGCTTCCGGACATCCTGTCCGAGATTGCGGGCGGCCCGAACCTTGATTCAAGAGGAGGGCCTTAATTCATGTGGGCCTGCATGAGACGGGTGAAAACCGGACAACGGAGCAACAAGCTCCAATGAAAGGTTCGAACCGTGTTTGCCTTTTGTCTGCGCATCGCCGGCTTTGCCGTCGATGTGGCGAAAGGGGGCAGGATCCTCGAGCGTCGTTCGGGAGATCCGTTACTGGATGGCCCGGCCGGCAAAAGGCAACCCGACGCCTGTCCTCGAAATGGGAATGTTCCCATTGGCAGGACTGGGGTCAACTGGAGATAGGCAGTGGACAGAGCGGAAAAACGCGAACTCGTCACGGGCCTGAATGATGCGTTTTCGGGCGCGGGTTCAGTCGTCGTGGCCCACTATGCCGGTATCACCGTCGCGCAAATGAACGACCTTCGGTCGAAGATGCGCGCTGCCGGTGGCACCGTTAAAGTCGCGAAGAACCGTCTCGCCAAAATCGCTCTTCAGGGCACGGACTCCGCATCGATCATCGAGCTGTTCAAGGGACAGACGCTGATCGCCTATTCGGAGGATCCGGTTGCGGCGCCGAAGGTCGCGTCCGATTTCGCCAAGGGGAATGACAAGCTCGTCATTCTCGGCGGCGCAATGGGCACCACCTCGCTCAACGCCGACGGTGTGAAGGCACTCGCCACACTTCCGTCGCTCGATGAGCTGCGCGCCAGGCTGGTTGGCATGATCGCCACGCCGGCAACCCGGATCGCCCAGATCGTCAATGCGCCAGCGGCCTCGGTCGCGCGCGTCATCGGCGCTTACGCCCGGAAGGACGAGGCGGCATGAGGCCGTTCCTCGCTATCAAAAACACACGTTCGAACCTAACGAAGGAACACAACAATGGCTGATCTGGCAAAGATCGTAGACGACCTTTCGAAGCTGACCGTCCTCGAGGCGGCTGAGCTGTCGAAGCTTCTGGAAGAAAAGTGGGGCGTTTCGGCTGCTGCTCCGGTGGCGGTTGCCGCTGCTGGCGGTGCTGCCGCTGCTGCTGCCCCGGTCGAGGAAAAGACGGAATTCGACGTCGTTCTCACCGAGGCCGGCGCTCAGAAGATCAACGTTATCAAGGAAGTCCGCGCCATCACCGGTCTTGGCCTCAAGGAAGCCAAGGACCTGGTCGAAGCGGCTCCGAAGCCGGTCAAGGAAGGCGTTTCCAAGGCCGACGCTGACAAGTTCAAGGCCCAGCTGGAAGCAGCTGGCGCCAAGGTCGACCTGAAGTAAGCGTAAAAAGCGGCGGGCGGCCTCGCGCCGTCCGCCACTCCCTTGGGTGACCAGGGGAGGCTGCGTGACGCGAGATGTACGAAAACCTCTTTCCTGAGGGCCGTAACCCGGCCTTCAGGAAACGGGTTTTCTCCCGTTTTAGCCGGTAACCCGCCAAGCAATTGGAGAGGCGGCCGGAGAACAGACAGAGAGCCGCCGCCCAGGTGGCTCAGTATGCAAGACGAACCGCGGCGAGGTTCGTCCCGAGTTTAGAGCTAAGGAGCGACGATGGCCCAGACCCAGACTTTCAATGGCCGCAGACGCGTACGCAAGTTCTTCGGGAAGATCCCGGAAGTTGCGGAGATGCCGAACCTTATCGAGGTTCAGAAGGCATCCTATGACCAGTTCCTGATGGTGGACGAGCCCAAGGGCGGGCGTCCCGACGAAGGACTGCAGGCTGTTTTCAAGTCGGTCTTCCCGATCTCCGATTTTTCCGGCTCCTCCATGCTGGAGTTCGTGAAGTACGAGTTCGAAGGACCGAAATTCGACGTTGACGAATGCCGTCAGCGCGACCTGACCTATGCCGCGCCGCTGAAGGTGACGCTGCGCCTCATCGTGTTCGATATCGACGAGGATACCGGTGCCAAGTCGATCAAGGACATCAAGGAGCAGGACGTCTACATGGGCGACATGCCGCTCATGACCTTGAACGGCACCTTTATCGTCAATGGCACCGAGCGCGTCATCGTTTCGCAGATGCACCGCTCTCCGGGCGTCTTCTTCGACCACGACAAGGGCAAGTCGCACTCGTCGGGCAAGCTTCTGTTTGCCGCCCGTGTGATCCCCTATCGTGGCTCGTGGCTCGACATCGAGTTCGATTCCAAGGACGTCGTGCACGCCCGCATCGACCGTCGCCGCAAGATTCCGGTGACGTCGCTGCTGATGGCGCTCGGCATGGACGGCGAGGAGATCCTGTCGACCTTCTACAACAAGATCACCTACAAGCGCGCCGGCGACCATTGGCGCATTCCCTTCAACGTCGAGCGTTTCCGCGGCCTCAAGGCCGTCGGCGACCTGGTCGATGCCGACACCGGCGAGATCGTCGTCGAGGCGGGCAAGAAGATCACCGCTCGCCAGGCACGCCAGCTCGGCGAAAAGGGTCTCAAGGCGATCAAGGCGACCGACGAGGATCTGCTCGGCAACTACCTGGCCGAGGACATCGTCAACTACGCCACCGGCGAGATTTTCCTCGAGGCCGGCGATGAGATCGACGACAAGACGCTCAAGGTGCTGCTCGGCACCGGCGAGCAGGAGATCCAGGTCCTCGACATCGACCATGTCAATGTCGGCGCCTATATCCGCAACACGCTCGCCGTCGACAAGAACGAGAGCCGCCAGGACGCGCTGTTCGACATCTACCGTGTCATGCGCCCGGGCGAGCCGCCGACGCTCGAGACCGCCGAAGCCATGTTCAACTCGCTGTTCTTCGACAGCGAGCGCTACGACCTGTCCGCCGTCGGCCGCGTCAAGATGAACATGCGCCTCGAGCTCAAGGCCGAGGACACCGTGCGCGTGCTGCGCAAGGACGACATCCTGGCCGTGGTCAGGACGCTGGTCGAACTGCGTGATGGCAAGGGCGAGATCGACGACATCGACAATCTCGGCAACCGCCGCGTGCGTTCGGTCGGCGAGCTGATGGAGAACCAGTACCGCGTCGGCCTGCTGCGCATGGAGCGCGCGATCAAGGAACGCATGTCCTCGATCGAGATCGACACGGTCATGCCGCAGGACCTGATCAACGCCAAGCCGGCGGCCGCCGCCGTGCGCGAGTTCTTCGGTTCCTCGCAGCTGTCGCAGTTCATGGACCAGACCAACCCGCTGTCGGAGATCACCCACAAGCGTCGTCTCTCGGCGCTTGGACCGGGCGGTCTGACCCGCGAGCGTGCCGGCTTCGAAGTGCGCGACGTGCACCCGACGCATTACGGCCGTATCTGCCCGATCGAGACGCCGGAAGGCCCGAATATCGGTCTGATCAACTCGCTGGCGACCTTCGCGCGCGTCAACAAGTACGGCTTCATCGAAAGCCCGTACCGCAAGATCGTCGACGGCAAGCTGACCAATGACGTCGTCTATCTCTCGGCGATGGAAGAGGCCAAGCACCATGTCGCGCAGGCCAACGCCGAGCTCGACAAGAATGGCGGCTTCGTCGACGAGTTCGTCATTTGCCGCAGCGCCGGCGAAGTGATGATGGCGCCGCGCGAAAACGTCGACCTGATGGACGTGTCGCCCAAGCAGATGGTGTCTGTTGCCGCGGCGCTCATCCCGTTCCTCGAGAACGACGACGCCAACCGCGCTCTGATGGGCTCGAACATGCAGCGCCAGGCCGTGCCGCTGGTGCGCGCCGAGGCGCCGTTCGTCGGTACCGGCATGGAGCCGATCGTCGCCCGTGACTCAGGCGCCGCCATCGGCGCGCGTCGTGGCGGCATCGTCGACCAGGTGGACGCCACGCGTATCGTTATCCGCGCCACCGAGGATCTCGATCCGGGCAAGTCCGGCGTCGACATCTACCGGCTGATGAAGTTCCAGCGCTCGAACCAGAACACCTGCATCAACCAGCGTCCGCTGGTGCGCATGGGTGACCGGGTCAACAAGGGCGACATCATCGCCGACGGTCCCTCGACCGAACTCGGTGATCTGGCACTCGGCCGCAACGTGCTGGTCGCGTTCATGCCGTGGAATGGCTATAACTACGAGGACTCGATCCTGCTCTCCGAGCGTATCGTGGCCGACGACGTCTTCACCTCGATCCACATCGAGGAGTTCGAGGTCATGGCGCGCGATACCAAGCTTGGTCCGGAGGAAATCACGCGCGATATTCCAAACGTCTCGGAAGAAGCGCTGAAGAACCTCGACGAAGCCGGCATCGTCTATATCGGTGCGGAAGTGCAGCCGGGCGACATCCTGGTCGGCAAGATCACGCCGAAGGGCGAGAGCCCGATGACGCCGGAAGAGAAGCTTCTGCGCGCCATCTTCGGCGAAAAGGCTTCCGACGTGCGCGACACTTCGATGCGCATGCCTCCGGGCACTTTCGGCACCGTCGTCGAGGTGCGCGTGTTCAATCGCCACGGTGTGGAGAAGGACGAGCGCGCCATGGCGATCGAGCGCGAGGAGATCGAACGCCTCGCCAAGGATCGCGACGACGAGCAGGCCATTCTGGACCGTAACGTCTATGCGCGTCTTTCCGACGTTCTCGTCGGCAAGGAAGCGATCGCTGGACCGAAGGGCTTCAAGAAGGGCTCGACGCTGTCCAAGGACACGCTCGACGAGTATCCGCGTTCGCAGTGGTGGCAGTTTGCGGTGGAGAACGAAAAGCTCCAGAGCGAACTGGAAGCCCTGCGTGGCCAGTACGACGATTCCAAGAAGGCGCTCGAACAGCGCTTCATGGACAAGGTCGAGAAGGTGCAGCGCGGCGACGAAATGCCTCCGGGCGTCATGAAGATGGTCAAGGTCTTCGTGGCGGTGAAGCGCAAGATGCAGCCCGGCGACAAGATGGCCGGCCGTCACGGCAACAAGGGTGTCGTGTCGCGTATCGTTCCGGTCGAGGACATGCCTTTCCTCGAGGACGGCACGCATGCCGATATCGTGCTCAACCCGCTGGGTGTGCCGAGCCGCATGAATGTCGGCCAGATCCTGGAAACGCATCTGGGCTGGGCCTGCGCTGGCATGGGCAGGAAGATCGGCGAGCTTATCGATGCGTACAAGACAGCCGGCGACATCAAGCCGCTGCGCAAGACGCTCGAGAGCTTCATGCCGGCCAACGACCGCAACGAGCCGGTTCGCGAATATGACGACGAGAGCATCGTTCGCCTGAGCGAGCAGATGCGCCGCGGCGTCTCCATCGCGACCCCGGTGTTCGACGGCGCGCATGAGGCTGACATCAACATCATGCTGGAGCAGGCGGGCCTGCACACCAGCGGTCAGTCGCAGCTCTATGACGGACGCACCGGCGAGCCGTTCGATCGCAAGGTGACGATGGGCTATATCTACATGCTCAAGCTTCACCACCTCGTGGACGACAAGATCCACGCGCGTTCGATCGGTCCGTACTCGCTCGTCACCCAGCAGCCGCTGGGCGGCAAGGCGCAGTTCGGCGGCCAGCGCTTCGGCGAGATGGAGGTCTGGGCACTGGAAGCCTACGGCGCCGCTTACACGCTGCAGGAAATGCTGACGGTGAAGTCGGACGACGTCGCCGGCCGCACCAAGGTCTACGAGGCGATCGTGCGTGGCGACGACACGTTCGAGGCAGGCATTCCCGAGAGCTTCAACGTGCTCGTCAAGGAAATGCGGTCTCTCGGCCTCAATGTCGAGCTCGAGAACACCAAGCTCGACGACAACCCGATCCGGCTGCCCGATGCTGCCGAATAGGGGCGCGGCCGAGTAAACAAGACATCCGGGCGCGGGAGAGGGCTCTCGCGACCGGATGCACCAATTCTTCGGCCGGTGGGCCGACCACTCAGCGGGCATTCGGCCCGCGTTAGATGCAAGGGGTTTTCGAGGACCCCGAAAAGGAGAACGGCATGAACCAAGAGGTCATGAATCTCTTCAATCCGCAGGCGCCTGCGCAGGTGTTCGATTCCATCCGGATTTCGCTTGCCAGCCCTGAGAAGATTCTGTCCTGGTCGTTCGGCGAGATCAAGAAGCCGGAGACCATCAACTACCGCACCTTCAAGCCGGAGCGTGACGGTCTGTTCTGCGCGCGCATTTTTGGCCCGATCAAGGACTATGAATGCCTGTGCGGCAAGTACAAGCGCATGAAGTACAAGGGCGTGATCTGCGAGAAGTGCGGCGTCGAAGTCACGCTGTCGCGCGTCCGCCGCGAGCGCATGGGCCATATCGAGCTGGCGGCTCCCGTCGCTCACATCTGGTTCCTGAAGTCGCTGCCCTCGCGCATAGGCACGCTGCTCGACATGACGCTGAAGGACATCGAGCGCGTCCTCTACTTCGAGAACTACATCGTCACCGAGCCTGGCCTCACCGCGCTGAAGGAGCACCAGCTGCTCAGCGAGGAAGAGTACATGATCGCCGTCGACGAATATGGCGAGGATAGTTTCACCGCCATGATCGGCGCCGAGGCCATTCATGACCTTCTGGCCGGCATGGACCTGGAGAAGATCGCCGGCGACCTGCGTTCGGAACTGGCATCGACCACGTCCGAGCTGAAGCAGAAAAAGTATCTGAAGCGGCTCAAGGTCGTCGAGAACTTCATGGAATCCGGCAACCGTCCGGAATGGATGATCATGAAGGTGGTTCCGGTGATCCCGCCGGACCTGCGCCCGCTCGTCCCGCTGGACGGCGGTCGTTTCGCGACGTCCGATCTGAACGATCTCTACCGCCGCGTCATCAACCGCAACAACCGCCTGAAGCGGCTGATCGAGCTGCGGGCGCCGGGCATCATCGTGCGCAATGAAAAGCGCATGCTGCAGGAAGCCGTCGATGCGCTGTTCGACAACGGCCGTCGCGGCCGCGTCATCACCGGCGCCAACAAGCGTCCGCTGAAGTCGCTGTCCGACATGCTCAAGGGCAAGCAGGGCCGGTTCCGTCAGAACCTGCTCGGCAAGCGCGTCGACTATTCCGGACGCTCGGTTATCGTCACCGGTCCGGAGCTCAAGCTGCACCAGTGCGGCCTGCCGAAGAAGATGGCGCTCGAACTGTTCAAGCCCTTCATCTACGCCCGTCTCGACGCCAAGGGTTACTCCTCGACCGTCAAGCAGGCCAAGAAGCTGGTCGAGAAGGAGCGTCCGGAAGTCTGGGATATCCTCGATGAGGTCATCCGCGAGCATCCGGTGCTGCTCAACCGCGCGCCGACGCTGCACCGCCTGGGCATCCAGGCGTTCGAGCCGATCCTGATCGAAGGCAAGGCGATCCAGCTTCACCCGCTGGTCTGCACGGCCTTCAACGCCGACTTCGACGGCGACCAGATGGCCGTTCACGTGCCGCTGTCGCTGGAAGCGCAGTTGGAAGCCCGCGTGCTGATGATGTCGACCAACAACATCCTGCACCCGGCTTCCGGCGCGCCGATCATCGTGCCGTCGCAGGACATGGTCCTGGGTCTCTACTACCTCTCGATCGTCAACCAGAACGAGCCGGGCGAAGGCATGGTGTTTGCCGACATGGGCGAACTCCAGCACGCGCTCGAGACCAAGGCCGTGACCCTGCATGCCAAGATCAAGGGCCGCTTCCGCACGGTCGACGCCGAAGGCAAGGTCGTGTCGAAGATCCATGACACCACGCCTGGCCGCATGATCATCGGCGAGCTTCTGCCGAAGAACGTCAACGTGCCCTATGAGACCGCCAACCAGGAGATGACCAAGAAGAACATCTCCAAGATGATCGACACCGTCTACCGCCATTGCGGTCAGAAGGAGACGGTCATTTTCTGCGACCGCATCATGGCGCTCGGCTTTGCCCATGCCTGCCGTGCCGGCATTTCGTTCGGCAAGGACGATATGCTGATCCCAGACACCAAGATCAAGCTGGTGTCGGACACCGAGGCTTTGGCCAAGGAGTACGAGCAGCAGTACAATGACGGCCTGATCACGCAGGGCGAGAAGTACAACAAGGTCGTCGACGCCTGGGCCAAGTGCTCGGAAAAGGTCGCCGACGAAATGATGGCCCGCATCAAGGCGGTCGAGTTCGAGGACAATGGCCGTCAGAAGCCGATGAACTCGATCTACATGATGTCGCACTCCGGTGCGCGCGGCTCGCCCACCCAGATGCGCCAGCTCGCTGGCATGCGCGGCCTGATGGCCAAGCCGTCGGGTGAAATCATCGAGACGCCGATCATCTCGAACTTCAAGGAAGGCCTGACCGTGCTCGAGTACTTCAACTCGACCCACGGCGCCCGCAAGGGTCTGGCCGATACCGCCTTGAAGACGGCGAACTCGGGTTACCTCACCCGTCGTCTGGTCGACGTGGCGCAGGACTGCATCGTCAACTCCGTGGATTGCGGCACCGACAAGGGCCTCACCATGCAGCCGATCGTCGATGCCGGTCAGGTCGTTGCTTCGGTCGGCCAGCGCGTGCTGGGCCGTACATCGCTCGACGACATCACCCATCCGGTGTCGGGCGAGGTCCTGGTCAAGGCCGGAACGCTGATGGACGAGCGTGACGTCGAGCAGATCGAAAAGGCCGGCGTGCAGTCGGTCCGCATCCGCTCGGCCCTGACCTGCGAAGTCAGGATCGGCGTCTGCGCGGTCTGCTACGGACGCGATCTGGCCCGCGGCACCCCGGTCAACCAGGGCGAAGCCGTCGGCGTCATCGCGGCGCAGTCGATCGGCGAGCCGGGCACGCAGCTCACCATGCGTACCTTCCACATGGGCGGTACGGCGCAGGTGGTGGACAGCTCGTTCCTTGAAGCCTCCTATGAGGGCAAGGTCGAGATCCGCAACCGCAACGTGGTGCGCAACTCGGACGGCCAGCAGATGGTCATGGGCCGCAACATGGCGGTGCTGATCCTCGACGAAGCCGGCAAGGAGCGCGCCACGCACCGTGTCACCTATGGTTCCCGCATCTTCGTGGACGATGGCGACAAGGTGAAGCGCGGTCAGCGTATCGCCGAGTGGGATCCCTATACCCGTCCTGTCCTCACTGAAATCGAGGGCAAGGTGTCGTATGAGGATCTGGTCGACGGCATTTCCGTTCAGGAAACGGCCGACGAGTCGACCGGCATCACCAAGCGTGAGGTCATCGACTGGCGTTCGACGCCGCGCGGCAACGACCTCAAGCCCGCGATTGCCATCCTGGACACCAAGGGCAAGGTCGGCAAGCTGTCGAAGGGTGGCGACGCCCGCTTCCTGCTCTCGGTCGAGGCCATTCTCTCGGTCGAGCCGGGTGCTCAGGTTCGCCCCGGCGACGTGCTGGCGCGTATCCCGATGGAAAGCGCCAAGACCAAGGACATCACCGGCGGTCTGCCGCGTGTTGCCGAACTGTTCGAGGCACGTCGTCCGAAGGATCACGCCATCATCGCCGAGATCGATGGCACGATCCGCTTCGGCCGCGACTACAAGAACAAGCGCCGTATTATCATCGAGCCGCATGACTCGACGCTCGAGCCGGTCGAGTACCTGATCCCGAAGGGCAAGCCGTTCCATCTCCAGGACGGCGACGTCATCGAGAAGGGCGACTACATCCTCGACGGCAATCCGGCGCCACACGACATCCTGGCGATCAAGGGCGTGGAGGCACTTGCTTCCTACCTCGTCAACGAGATCCAGGAAGTCTACCGCCTGCAGGGCGTCTCGATCAACGACAAGCACATCGAGGTGATCGTTCGCCAGATGCTGCAGAAGGTCGAGATCACGGTGCAGGGCGACTCGACCTATATCCCGGGCGACCACGTCGATGTGATCGAACTGGAAGAGGTCAACGAGCGCCTGGTCGAGGACGGCAAGAAGCCGGCCGAAGGCCAGCCGGTGCTCTTGGGCATCACCAAGGCATCGCTGCAGACGCCGTCCTTCATCTCGGCCGCCTCCTTCCAGGAGACGACCAGGGTGCTGACGGAAGCCGCGGTTGCCGGCAAGACCGACATGCTGCAGGGCTTGAAGGAAAACGTCATCGTCGGCCGGCTGATCCCGGCCGGCACCGGCGGCACGATGAGCCAGATTCGGCGCATCGCCACCTCGCGCGACGAACTGATCATCGACGAGCGCCGCAAGGCCTCCGGTGTGGAAGTCGCCGAGCCGATGCTGGCGGACATGACAACCGCCGCGCAGTAGGCGCGGCGGCGAAAATCTCAGGCAACAGAAGCCGTCGGGGCAACCCGGCGGCTTTTTCATTTTTGCGATCGGAGGAAAGCAGATGAACACGAAGACCTGGACGGCTGTCGATGACTACATCGTTTCTTCTCTCTTCGAGGCGGATCCCGTTCTCGACGCGGTTCTGGCGGCCAACCGCCGCCAGGGCCTGCCGGCGATCGACGTCTCGGCGGCGCAAGGAAAGCTGCTCTCGCTGCTGGTGCGCATCAGCAGCGCGAAGAAGGTGCTCGAGATCGGCACGCTGGGTGGCTATTCGACCATCTGGATGGCGCGGGGATTGCCTGCTGACGGCAAGGTCGTGACACTCGAACTCGATCCGCACCATGCCAAGGTCGCGCGCTCGAATTTCGAGCGGGCAGGGGTTGCGGACCGTGTGGAACTGCGTGTCGGTTCGGCGCTCCAGTCGCTCACAGAACTGGGCGGCGAGAATGCCGGCCCGTTCGATCTCATCTTCATCGACGCGGACAAGCCGAACAACCCGAACTATCTGGCCTGGGCCTTGCGGCTGTCGCGGTCAGGAACGGTCATCGTCTGCGATAACGTCATCCGCGGTGGCGCCGTTCTGGATGAAGACGGACGCGATGCCAATGTCGAGGGCGCCCGCGCGGCATTTTCATTCATCGGTGGCGACAAACGGCTGGACGGCACCGCCATCCAGACGGTGGGCGCCAAGGGCTATGACGGGTTTGCGATTGCGATTGTCGACTGATGCCAGGGCGGCCCGGCGACCTCAGTCGAAAAACGCCTCGACCACGCTGCGCTTGCCCAGCATGAAAGCGTCGGCGACGTGCTGGAGCGGCGCCAGGTCGACATCCGACGTCCCGGCGTGCACGATTTCGGCAAAGCGCCGGTAGAGCATCGGATATTCCGCTTCCGGCTCCTCGTGTACGGTATTGCCATCGACGGCAAGCTTCGAGCCGCCACCTGAGAGCACCATCTGTCCGGCATCCGTATCGGCCAGGATGTCCCAGCTCTGCGGTCCGGTCTGCAACCAGTCGAGATCCATCGTCACATCGGATCCGTTCGCGGCCCGGAACGCGACCTGGGCCGCGATCGGCGCGTCACGGTTCGCCGGAAAGTCGAGCACGGCCGAAGTGATGTACATGGCCGGCAGGATGTAGGTTGCGATCGACAGCGCGTTGATGCCGGGATCGAAGACGCCGAAGCCGCCAGGCTGCCAGATCCAGTCCTGGTTTGGGTGCCAGCGGCGCACATCTTCCTTCCAGACGATAGCTGCTGATTTGATTTTGGTCGAAGCGAGGAATGTCCGCGCCGCTTCGACCGCCGGCGCGTAGCGCGAATGCCAGCTTGCGAACAGTGAGACGCCTTGTTTCGCCGCCAGCGCCTTCAGGTCCTCGACCTCGCTGACCGTGGCACCGGGCGGCTTTTCCAGGAAAACGTGCTTCCCAGCATCGAGCGCCTTGCGCGCGGCGTCATAGCGGAACTGCGGCGGCATGCACAGCGACACTGCATCGAGTTCGGGGACCGCGCCAAGCATCGTCTCGATGTCGGGGAAATTCACAATGCCATCGACCTTGCCGTGCCGGCTGGCCGCCGCGATCAGCTGGTAATCCCGATCCTTGGCCAGGGCGGGAAGGTGTTGGTCGCGGACGATCTTGCCGACGCCGACAATGCCGATTCTGATGGGCGAGATGGATGAGGACATGGGGCTCCGCCGGGTTTGGACGACTGCGCGTCTCTTAGCAGATCGGCCATGACGGGCAAGCGTCGGCCGTGCCGGCTATCCGAACGAATCGCGTCACGGCAAGGAGGGCAAGGAAGGACACCGCGCCCATGACACGCCATGATCAGATCGGCGCGTCGAAGGTGACGATCGACACTTCGCCTTCGAGAGCGCCCTGGTAGGCCGACAGATGCGGCTCGTCGTCGGGCACCCCGTCCATATCGCCGATCTGGTCCAGCTCGGCCTCGGCGTAACCTTCCGCCGCCAGCGATTCGAGTGCGCGTCGCACCGCCGAATCGTCGTCAGGAGCGACCAGCATGACATGCACGCCTTCGACCTTGCCGCCTTTGCGCTTCCACACCCGGCCGGTGATGATGGTGACCGGGCGTTCTTCATTGTCGTTCACGGCTGATTCCTCCTGGCAAGGGCGGGCGAGGGGATGTTGAGTGCTCAGGCCGCCTTTTCGCATAGAGAAAGGGCGCGCAAAAGCCAAAAGCCGGTCACTTTCTTCCTCGGCATTGCAAAATCGCGAAAGAAAATTACATGCGGTTTTCGCATGGCTGCCAAGTCCCGGCTTCGATGCAATATTTGCCACTGCGGGCTTGACGGTTCGCGGGCTTACGAGTAGAAGCCGCCCAGTCAGAACCGATGTGAGGCTCTCCCTTCCGAAGCGACACGCTTTGGAGTTTGCCTCAAACAGGGTTCGTTTTACGAGCGAAAAGACATTTCCGGCGTGCACGAAGCGGTTTCCGCTTCCTCTGCGATTTGTTCGGGCAAGACCGCGAGGCGCGGTTTGTGGCCCGAATTTGCGTATGGAAATGACGCTTTGAGCGAGCCTTGACCGGCACGAGACACGGAATTGAGAGACAAGAGGGTTTAATGCCTACCGTCAACCAGCTGATCCGCAAGCCGCGCATTGCGCCGGTGAAGCGCAACAAGGTCCCGGCCATGCAGCAGAACCCGCAGAAGCGGGGCGTCTGCACGCGCGTCTATACAACGACGCCGAAGAAGCCGAACTCGGCGCTGCGCAAGGTGGCCAAGATCCGCCTGACCAATGGTTTTGAAGTGATCGGTTACATCCCCGGCGAAGGTCACAACCTTCAGGAGCACTCCGTGGTCATGATCCGCGGCGGCCGCGTCAAGGATCTTCCGGGCGTGCGCTACCACATCATCCGCGGCGTGCTCGACACGCAGGGTGTGAAGAACCGCAAGCAGCGCCGTTCGAAGTACGGCGCCAAGCGTCCGAAGTAAGGCGTCCGAAGTAAGATTTTTCGGCCTTGGTGCTGCTTGAATGCGCCGGGCTACGAGATTGAGAGACAAAAGCCATGTCGCGTCGTCACAGTGCAGAAAAGCGTGAGATCAACCCGGATCCCAAGTTCGGCGATCTGATCGTCACCAAGTTCATGAATGCCGTCATGTATGACGGCAAGAAGTCGGTTGCCGAGACCATCGTCTACGGCGCGCTGGACCAGGTCCAGTCGAAGACCAAGCAGGAGCCGGTCACCGTCTTCCATCAGGCGCTCGACAATGTCGCGCCGCATGTGGAAGTGCGTTCGCGTCGCGTCGGCGGCGCCACCTACCAGGTTCCGGTCGACGTGCGCCCCGAGCGCCGCCAGGCGCTGGCGATCCGTTGGCTGATCGCCGCGGCCCGCAACCGCAACGAGACCACCATGGTCGACCGCCTCTCCGGCGAGCTGATGGACGCGGCCAACAACCGCGGCACCGCCGTGAAGAAGCGTGAAGACACCCACAAGATGGCAGAAGCCAACCGCGCTTTCGCGCACTACCGCTGGTAAAGCGCGAACGAGACTGAGAGGCAGCTACGATGGCCCGCGAATACAAAATCGAAGACTACCGCAATTTCGGTATCATGGCGCATATTGACGCCGGCAAGACGACGACCACCGAGCGCGTCCTCTATTACACGGGCAAGTCGCACAAGATCGGCGAAGTGCACGACGGCGCTGCCACCATGGATTGGATGGAGCAGGAGCAGGAGCGCGGCATCACCATCACGTCCGCCGCGACCACGACCTTCTGGAAGGCTCGTGACGGCAAGATGCACCGCTTCAACATCATCGACACCCCCGGACACGTCGACTTCACCATCGAAGTCGAGCGTTCGCTGCGCGTGCTTGACGGCGCCATTGCGCTGCTCGATGCCAATGCCGGTGTCGAGCCGCAGACGGAAACCGTCTGGCGCCAGGCGGACAAGTACCGCGTTCCGCGCATGATCTTCTGCAACAAGATGGACAAGATCGGCGCCGACTTCTACCGCTCGGTCGAAATGATCGGTTCGCGCCTCGGTGCGCATGCCGTCGTCATGCAGCTGCCGATCGGCGCCGAGACCGAATTCAAGGGCGTCGTCGACCTGGTCGAGATGAATGCACTGGTCTGGCGCGACGAGACGCTGGGCGCTGCCTGGGACGTCGTCGAGATCCCGGCCGACCTTCAGGCTCGTGCGGAAGAATATCGCGAGAAGATGATCGAAGCCGCCGTCGAAATGGACGAGACGGCGCTTGAGAATTACCTCGAAGGCAAGATGCCGTCGAATGACGAGATCCGCGCGCTGATCCGCAAGGGCACCATCGCGGTGAAGTTCTATCCGATGTTCTGCGGCTCGGCCTTCAAGAACAAGGGCGTGCAGCCGCTGCTCGACGCCGTCGTCGAATACCTGCCGTCGCCGGCCGATGTTCCGGCCATCAAGGGCGTCGATGCCAAGACCGATGCCGAGATCGAACGTCACGCCGACGACAACGAGCCGCTTTCGATGCTCGCCTTCAAGATCATGAACGACCCGTTCGTCGGTTCGTTGACCTTTGCCCGCATCTACTCGGGCAAGCTCACCAAGGGCATCTCGGTTGACAACACCGTGAAGGGCAAGAAGGAGCGCATTGGCCGCATGCTTCAGATGCATGCGAACTCGCGCGCCGACGTCGAAGAGGCTTTTGCCGGCGACATCGTCGCCCTGGCCGGCCTCAAGGACACCACCACCGGCGATACGCTGAGCGATCCGCTGCACCCGGTCATCCTCGAGCGCATGGAATTCCCCGATCCGGTCATCCAGATCGCCATCGAGCCGAAGACCAAGAACGACCAGGAAAAGATGGGCCTCGCCCTTCATCGCCTGGCCGCCGAGGACCCCTCCTTCCGCGTCAAGACCGACGAGGAATCCGGCCAGACCATCATTTCCGGCATGGGCGAGCTTCACCTCGACATCATCGTCGACCGCATGCGCCGCGAGTTCAAGGTTGAAGCCAACGTCGGTGCGCCGCAGGTGGCTTACCGTGAAACGATCACTCGCAAGCACGAGCAGGACTACACGCACAAGAAGCAGACCGGCGGTACCGGTCAGTTCGCCCGCGTCAAGATCCTGTTCGAGCCGAACCCGGAAAGCCCCGAGTTCGAATTCGATACCAAGATCGTCGGCGGTGCTGTTCCGAAGGAATACATCCCGGGTGTCGAAAAGGGCATCAACAGCGTCATGTCGTCGGGTCCGTTCGCGGGCTTCCCGATGATCGGTGTCAAGGCGACGCTCATCGACGGCGCATACCACGACGTCGACTCCTCGGTGCTCGCCTTCGAAATCGCCGGCCGTGCCTGCTTCCGTGAAGCCGCGCCCAAGCTCGGCGTGCAGCTGCTCGAGCCGATCATGAAGGTCGAGGTCGTCACGCCGGAAGATTACGTCGGCAGCGTCATCGGTGACCTGAATGGCCGTCGCGGCCAGATCCAGGGCCAGGAAGCACGTGGCGTCGCGGTGGTTATCAACGCGATGGTGCCACTCGCCAACATGTTCAAGTATGTCGACAACCTGCGCTCGATGAGCCAGGGCCGCGCGGCCTACACGATGCAGTTCGATCACTACGAGCCTGTGCCGACCGCGGTCGCCCAGGAAGTCCAGAAGAAATACGCGTAACCCTGACGGGTTGCAGCAGTAACTTAAATCAAGGCCCGCACGGGCGAGCAGGATTGGAGACATCACATGGCAAAAGGTAAATTCGAGCGCACCAAGCCTCATGTGAACATCGGCACGATTGGTCACGTCGACCATGGCAAGACGTCGCTGACGGCGGCGATCACCAAGTATTTTGGCGAATACAAGCGCTACGACCAGATCGATGCGGCGCCTGAAGAGAAGGCGCGCGGCATCACGATCTCGACGGCTCATGTCGAATACGAGACCGCCAACCGCCACTATGCCCACGTCGACTGCCCCGGCCACGCCGACTATGTGAAGAACATGATCACCGGTGCCGCGCAGATGGACGGCGCGATCCTGGTCGTGTCGGCCGCCGACGGCCCGATGCCGCAGACCCGCGAGCATATCCTGCTTGCCCGTCAGGTCGGCGTGCCGTCGATCGTTGTGTTCCTGAACAAGGTCGACCAGGTCGACGACGCCGAGCTGCTCGAACTGGTCGAGCTCGAGGTTCGCGAACTGCTGTCGAAGAACGAATTCCCCGGCGACGACATTCCGATCGTCAAGGGTTCGGCGCTGGCTGCACTGGAAGATTCGGACAAGAAGATCGGCGAGGACGCGATCCGCGAGCTGATGGCTGCGGTCGACGCCTACATCCCGACGCCGGTTCGTCCGCTGGACAAGCCGTTCCTGATGCCGATCGAGGACGTGTTCTCGATCTCGGGCCGCGGCACGGTCGTCACCGGCCGCGTCGAGCGCGGCGTGGTCAAGGTCGGCGAGGAACTGGAGATCATCGGCATCCGTCCGACCACCAAGACGACCTGCACGGGCGTGGAAATGTTCCGCAAGCTGCTCGACCAGGGCCAGGCTGGCGACAACATCGGCGCGCTACTGCGCGGCGTTGACCGTGAAGGTGTCGAGCGCGGCCAGGTTCTGGCCAAGCCGGGCACGGTGAAGCCGCACAAGAAGTTCGTGGCCGAAGCCTACATCCTGACCAAGGACGAAGGTGGCCGTCACACGCCGTTCTTCACCAACTACCGTCCGCAGTTCTACTTCCGCACGACCGACGTGACCGGCATCGTGTCGCTGCCGGAAGGCACCGAGATGGTGATGCCCGGCGACAACATCACGGTCGATGTCGAGCTGATCGTGCCGATCGCCATGGAAGAGAAGCTGCGCTTCGCCATCCGTGAAGGCGGCCGCACCGTCGGTGCCGGCATCGTCGTCACCATCAAAGAGTAATTTGGACTTAAACCGATCTGTCGCGGGCGCCGGAGTTGCCCGCGCCGCGCCAGAACAAGGAAGTGACGCATGAACGGACAGAATATCCGCATCCGCCTGAAGGCGTTTGATCACCGCGTGCTCGACGCCTCGACGAAGGAAATCGTGTCGACAGCCAAGCGCACCGGGGCAAACGTCCGCGGCCCCATTCCGCTGCCGACGCGGATCGAAAAGTTCACGGTCAACCGGTCGCCCCACGTCGACAAGAAGAGCCGCGAGCAGTTCGAGATGCGCACGCACAAGCGTCTGCTCGACATCGTCGATCCGACCCCGCAGACGGTCGATGCTTTGATGAAGCTCGATCTGGCCGCCGGCGTCGACGTCGAGATCAAGCTCTAAGGGAATGAGAGCGCGGTAAGGGGCGGTGCCCCTGGCCCGGAACTCTAAAGGAATTGAACCGATGCGTTCAGGTGTGATTGCAAAGAAGGTGGGAATGACCCGCATCTATAATGATGCCGGGGAACATGTTCCCGTCACCGTTCTCCAGATGGAGAACTGCCAGGTCGTGGCACAGCGCACGCAGGAGAAGAATGGCTACACCGCCGTTCAGCTCGGCGTTGGCCTCGCCAAGGTGAAGAACACGTCGAAGGCGATGCGCGGCCATTTCGCGACCGCCTCCGTCGAGCCGAAGGCGAAGGTCGCCGAGTTCCGCGTCTCTGCCGACAACATGATCGACGTCGGCGCCGAGATCACCGTCGACCATTTTGTCGCCGGCCAGAAGGTCGATGTGACGGGCACGACGATCGGCAAGGGTTTCCAGGGCGTCATCAAGCGCCACCACATGGGTGGTGGCCGCGCGACCCACGGTAACTCGGTCTCGCACCGTACACACGGCTCGACCGGTCAGCGCCAGGACCCGGGCAAGGTGTTCAAGGGCAAGCATATGGCTGGTCACATGGGCGACACCCGCGTGACGACACAGAATGTCGAGGTCGTTTCGACCGATGCCGACCGCGGCCTTATCCTGATCCGCGGTGCGGTTCCCGGATCGAAGGGCGCCTGGATCCTGGTCCGCGACGCGGCCAAGGTGGCACTACCGGCCAATGCGCCGAAGCCCGCCGCGATCCGCGCCGTTGCGGCAGCTGCTAAGAACGAGGCTCCGGCCACAGAGGGAGCGGAATAATGGATCTCAAGATCACAACGCTCGGCGGCAAAGACGCCGGCAAGGTGGAACTTTCCGACGGAATTTTCGGCCTTGATCCGCGCGAGGACATCCTGCAGCGCGTCGTGCGCTGGCAGCTTGCCAAGAAGCAGCAGGGCACGCACAAGGCCAAGGGCCGCGCCGAAATCGCGCGCACCGGTGCCAAGATGTACAAGCAGAAGGGCACGGGCCGCGCCCGTCACCACTCCGCACGCGCTCCGCAGTTCCGCGGCGGCGGCAAGGCCCACGGCCCGGTCGTTCGCAGCCATGAGCATGAACTGCCCAAGAAGGTTCGTGCGCTCGGCCTCAAGCATGCCCTTTCGGCCAAGGCCAAGAGCGCGTCGATCATCATCATCGACGAGCTGAAGCTGACCGAGGCCAAGACCAAGGCGCTGATCGCGAATTTCGCGACGCTGGGCCTGACCAACGCCCTGGTGATTGGCGGCGCCGAGCTTGACAAGAACTTCAAGCTGGCAGCCACCAACATCCCCAACATCGACGTGCTGCCCATCCAGGGCATCAACGTCTACGACATTCTGCGCCGCGGCACGCTGGTCCTTTCGAAGGCCGCCGTCGAGGCTCTCGAGGAGCGCTTTAAATGACCGACCTTCGTCACTACGACGTGATCGTCTCGCCGGCGATCACTGAAAAGTCGACCATGGCCTCCGAGCAGAACCAGGTCGTCTTCAACGTCGCCAAGAAGGCGTCGAAGCCCGAAATCAAGGCCGCCGTCGAAGCGCTGTTCGGCGTCAAGGTGATGGCCGTGAACACGCTTGTCCGCAAGGGCAAGATCAAGCGCTTCCGCGGCACGATCGGCCGCCAGAGCGACGTCAAGAAGGCGATCGTGACGCTGGCCGACGGCCAGTCGATCGACGTCGCGACGGGTCTCTGAGCAAGGCCGCGAGGACAACAACAATGGCACTGAAAAAATTCAACCCGGTAACGCCGAGCACCCGCCAGCTGGTCATCGTCGACCGCTCGGGCCTCTACAAGGGCAAGCCCGTCAAGGGCCTGACCGAGGGTCTGACTAAGTCGGGCGGCCGCAACAATCACGGCCGTATCACCGCCCGCTTCATTGGTGGTGGCCACAAGCGTTCGTACCGCATCATCGACTTCAAGCGTCGCAAGTTCGACGTTGTCGGCACGGTCGAGCGCATTGAATACGATCCGAACCGCACCGCCTTCATCGCACTGATCAAGTATGATGATGGTGAGCTGTCCTACATCATCGCTCCGCAGCGCCTGGCTCCCGGCGACAAGATCGTGGCTGGCGAAGCGGTCGACGTGAAGCCGGGCAATGCGATGCCGCTGGCCTCGATGCCGGTCGGCACCATCGTCCACAACATCGAGTTGAAGCCGGGCAAGGGCGCCCAGGTCGCTCGTTCGGCAGGTGGCTACGGCCAGTTGGTCGGCCGTGACCAGGGCATGGCGATCCTGCGCCTCAACTCGGGCGAGCAGCGTGTCGTTCACGGCTCCTGCATGGCCACCGTCGGTGCCGTGTCCAATCCGGACCACGGCAACATCAACGACGGCAAGGCCGGCCGCACGGTTTGGCGTGGCAAGCGTCCGCACAATCGCGGCGTGACCATGAACCCGGTCGACCACCCGCATGGCGGTGGTGAAGGCCGCACCTCCGGTGGCCGTCATCCGGTCAGCCCGTGGGGCAAGCCGACCAAGGGCAAGAAGACGCGGTCCAACAAGGCGACCGACAAGTTCATCCTGCGCTCGCGCCATCAGCGCAAGAGCTAAGAAGAGGTAACGCCAAGTGACTCGTTCTATTTGGAAAGGCCCCTTCATCGACGGCTACCTTCTCAAGAAGGTGGATAAGGTTCGTGAAGGCGGTCGCAATGAGGTGATCAAGATGTGGAGCCGTCGCTCCACCATCCTGCCGCAGTTCGTCGGCCTCACCTTCGGTGTCTACAACGGCCAGAAGCATGTTCCCGTTTCGGTGAACGAGGACATGGTCGGTCACAAGTTCGGTGAATTCGCTCCGACCCGGACCTATTACGGTCACGGCGCGGATAAGAAGGCGAAGAGGAAATAATCATGGGCAAGGCCAAAGCTCCGCGCAGGCTTGCTGACAACGAAGCGCGCGCCGTGTTGCGCACGATCCGTATCAGCCCGCAGAAGCTGAACCTGGTTGCCGCGCTGATCCGCGGCAAGAAGGTCGCGACAGCGCTTTCCGATCTCGAATTCTCGGCCAAGCGGATTTCCGGCACGGTCAAGAAGACGCTGGAATCGGCAATCGCCAACGCGGAAAACAACCACGACCTCGATGTCGATGCGCTGGTGGTGGCGGAAGCCTATGTCGGCAAGTCGATCGTCATGAAGCGGTTCCACGCTCGTGGCCGTGGTCGCGCCAGCCGTATCGAGAAGCCGTTCTCGCACCTCACGATCGTCGTTCGTGAAGTCGAAGAAAAAGGGGAGGCCGCATAATGGGCCAGAAAGTCAATCCGATCGGTCTTCGCCTCGGCATCAACCGCACCTGGGATTCGCGCTGGTTCGCGAACACCGGCGAGTACGGCAAGCTGCTGCATGAGGACATCAAGATCCGCAAGTATCTTGAGAAGGAACTCAAGCAGGCCGCGATCTCGAAGGTCGTGATCGAGCGTCCGCACAAGAAGTGCCGCGTCACCATCCATGCCGCGCGCCCGGGTCTGATCATCGGCAAGAAGGGCGCCGACATCGAGAAGCTTCGCAAGAAGCTGATGGAGATGACGAAGTCCGAGACGCACCTCAACATCGTTGAAGTGCGCAAGCCGGAAATCGACGCGACCCTGGTCGCCCAGTCGATCGCCCAGCAGCTCGAGCGCCGTATCGCGTTCCGCCGCGCCATGAAGCGTGCCGTGCAATCGGCCATGCGCCTCGGTGCCGAAGGCATCCGCATCAACTGCGCCGGCCGTCTTGGCGGCGCCGAGATCGCGCGCATGGAATGGTACCGTGAAGGTCGCGTGCCGCTGCATACGCTGCGCGCCGATGTCGACTACGGCACGGCCGAGGCGAACACGGCGTATGGCATCTGCGGCGTCAAGGTCTGGGTATTCAAGGGCGAGATCCTCGAGCACGATCCGATGGCTTCGGAACGCCGCGCGACCGAGGGTGATGCCGCGCATGGCGGTGGTGGTGATCGCGAACGCGGTCGTCGTCGCGAAAACGCCTGAGACATTTAGGAATTTGGAGTTAGAACGATGCTGCAGCCAAAGCGCACAAAGTTCCGCAAGCAGTTCAAGGGCCGTATCCATGGTACCGCAAAGGGCGGCACCAACCTGGATTTCGGTGGTTTCGGGCTGAAGGCGCTTGAGCCGAACCGCGTCACCGCGCGTGAGATCGAGGCGGCCCGCCGCGCGATCACTCGCGAAATGAAGCGTGCCGGCCGCGTCTGGATCCGCATTTTCCCGGACGTGCCGGTCACGTCGAAGCCGACCGAAGTCCGCATGGGCAAGGGCAAGGGCGCGGTCGATTACTGGGCGGCGCGCGTCAAGCCGGGCCGCATCATGTTCGAGATCGACGGCGTCAATGAAGAAACCGCCCGTGAGGCGCTGCGTCTCGGCGCGGCCAAGCTCTCGGTCAGGACGCGCTTCGTACAGCGCATCGCAGAATAAGGACGGGCTGATCATGAAAGCCGAAGACATCCGGACCAAGACCCAGGACCAGCTGACCGACGACCTGGCCAGCCTGAAGAAGGAGCAGTTCAACCTGCGCTTCCAGAAGGCCACCGGCCAGCTCGAGAAGACCGCGCGCGTGAGGCAGGTTCGCAAGGACATTGCGCGTATCAAGACCATCGCTGCGGAAAAGTCCGCAGCCAAGAAGGCTTAAGGACGAAAACCATGCCAAAGCGCATTCTGCAGGGCACCGTCGTCAGCGACAAGAACGAGAAGACGGTTGTCGTCAAGGTCGAACGGCGCTTCACGCATCCCGTGATGAAGAAGACCGTGCGCATGACCAAGAAGTACAAGGCGCACGACGAGAACAACGCCCACAAGGTCGGCGACCAGGTGTTCATCCAGGAATCGAAGCCGATTTCGAAGGATAAGCGCTGGATCGTCGTATCCTCGGATCAGGCGTAAACAAACGAATTTTGGACAGACCGGGGAGGGGCTTCGAGCCCATCCCGTTAGAAAAGAAGAAGGCGGCCAGTCATGATTCAGATGCAAACAAACCTCGACGTGGCGGATAATTCCGGCGCGCGTCGTGTCATGTGCATCAAGGTGCTGGGCGGCTCGAAGCGGAAATACGCTTCCGTGGGCGACATCATCGTGGTGTCGATCAAGGAAGCCATTCCGCGCGGCCGCGTTAAGAAGGGCGATGTGATGAAGGCGGTCGTGGTTCGCACGGCCAAGGACATCCGCCGCCCGGACGGCAGCGTGATCCGTTTCGACAAGAACGCGGCCGTTCTCGTCGACAACAAGAAAGAGCCGATCGGCACGCGTATCTTCGGACCGGTTCCGCGCGAACTTCGCGCCAAGAACCACATGAAGATCATCTCGCTCGCGCCTGAAGTGCTGTAAGGAGCCGGACCAATGCAAAAGATTAGAAAAGGCGACAAGGTCGTCGTGCTGGCTGGCAAGGACAAGGGCCGTTCGGGCGAAGTCCTCTCGGTTCAGCCGAAGGATGACACCGCGCTGGTGCGCGGCGTCAACATGATCCGTCGTCACCAGAAGCAGTCCCAGTCCCAAGAGGGCGGGATCATCACCAAGGAAGCGCCGATCCAGCTGTCGAACATCGCGCTGGCCGACCCGAAGGATGGCAAGCCGACCCGCGTCGGTTTCGTCTTCCAGAAGGACGGCAAGAAGGTGCGCGTCGCCAAGCGCTCGGGAGAAGTCATCAATGGCTAAGGCTCAAACCAAGCAGGCGACTGCCAACAACACGCCGCGCCTCAAGCAGGTCTACAACGAGACCATCCGCAAGGCGCTGCAGGAGCAGTTCGGCTACGACAACGAGATGCAGGTTCCGCGCCTCGACAAGATCGTGCTGAACATGGGTGTGGGCGAAGCGACCGCCGATTCGAAGAAGCCTTCGGTCGCGGCCGAGGACCTGGCGATGATCGCCGGCCAGAAGGCCGTCGTCACCCGCGCCCGCAATTCGATCGCGGGCTTCAAGGTTCGCGAGAAGATGCCGATCGGCGCCAAGGTCACGCTGCGCAAGGAACGCATGTACGAGTTCCTCGACCGCCTCGTGAACATCGCGCTGCCGCGCGTCCGCGACTTCCGCGGACTGAACCCCAAGAGCTTCGATGGCCGTGGCAACTACGCCATGGGCATCAAGGAGCACATCGTGTTTCCGGAGATCAACTACGACAAGGTTGATCAGATCTGGGGCATGGACGTCATCGTTTGTACGACTGCGAAGACGGACGACGAAGCCAGGGCTTTGCTCAAGGCTTTCAACTTCCCCTTCCGCCAGTAACGGCAGCGAGAAAAGGAAAAATCTGAAATGGCAAAGACCAGCTCAGTCGAGAAGAACAACAGGCGCCGCAAGCTTGCCGACCAGTACGGTCCCAAGCGCGCTGCGCTCAAGGCGATCATCATGGATCAATCCAAGCCGATGGAAGAGCGCTTCCGCGCTCAGCTCAAGCTTGCCGCCATGCCGCGCAACTCGGCCAAAATCCGCATCCGCAACCGCTGCGAAGTCACCGGCCGCCCGCGTGCCTACTATCGCAAGCTCAAAGTATCGCGCATCGCGCTTCGGGACCTCGGCAATAACGGCCAGATCCCGGGCCTGGTCAAGTCGAGCTGGTAAGGAGGACATAACATGTCATTGAGCGATCCTCTCGGCGATATGCTGACCCGCATCCGCAACGCCTATGGCCGCAAGAAGTCGAGTGTCTCGACGCCGGCCTCGCGTCTGCGCACCCGCGTCCTCGACGTGCTGAAGGCTGAAGGCTATATCCGCGACTACAGCCAGACCGATTTCGACAACGGCAAGTCCGAGATCGAAATCGAGCTGAAGTATTTCGACGGTGCCCCGGTCGTGCGCGAAATCGCCCGCGTTTCGAAGCCCGGCCGCCGCGTTTACGTCTCGGCCAAGTCGATTCCGCACGTTGCCAACGGCCTCGGCATTGCCATCCTTTCGACACCGAAGGGCGTGATGGCCGACCATGAAGCACGCGAACAGAACGTCGGCGGCGAGATCCTCTGCCAGATCTTCTGATCCGGCAGCTTATCGCACGTGGAATTCGGTCTTCGGATCGTTCCCGAAGACAGAGACCTGAAACAAGAGAAGTGACGAGGACAACCTGATGTCTCGTATTGGAAAGAAACCCGTTTCGCTGCCGCAGGGCGTGACCGCGACCGTCAATGGCCAGACCGTGACGGCGAAGGGCCCCAAGGGCGAGCTGAAGTTCGTGGTGAACGACGAAGTCCTGGTCAAGATGGAAGGCAGCGAAATCGCTGTCCAGCCGCGCGACCAGACCAAGACCGCCCGCTCCAAGTGGGGCATGTCGCGCACGCAGATCGTCAACATCCTGCAGGGCGTGAAGGACGGTTTCGAGAAGAAGCTGGAGATCACCGGCGTCGGCTATCGCGCCGCCTTGCAGGGCAAGAACCTGCAACTGGCCCTTGGCTTCAGCCATGATGTCGTCTACGAGACGCCGGCCGGCATCACGATCACCGTGCCGAAGCCGACCGAAATCACCGTGGCCGGCATCGATAAGCAGCAGGTCGGCCAGGTCGCGGCGGAGATCCGCGAATACCGCGGTCCCGAGCCCTACAAGGGCAAGGGCGTCCGCTACGCTGGCGAGAAGATCGTCCGCAAGGAAGGCAAGAAGAAGTAATCGGCTTGGTCCTGAAAAGTTGCAGACTTTTCGGACAGGGACCAAGCCACGGAAGTTAACGCCGCGGGGAGCGGTCGCGGGAGGCGCTTCGCCTACCGCATATGGCGGCCCCCGTTTTTTGAAGGCAAGGAACTGTCATGGCTATCAAGGAATCCATCCAGCGCCGCGCGCAGCGCGTGCGCCGTCAGATCAAGAAAGTCGCCGGCGAGCGTCCGCGTCTGTCGGTTCATCGCACGTCGAAGAACATCTACGTTCAGGTCATCGACGACGCCAAGGGCCACACCATTGCCGCCGCCTCGACGCTCGAGAAGGACCTCAAGGGGTCGCTCAAGACCGGCGCTGACACTGCCGCCGCCGCTGCGATCGGCAAGCTGATCGCCGAGCGCGCCACCAAGGCCGGCGTCAAGGAAGTCGTCTTCGATCGCGGCGCCTACATCTATCACGGCCGCGTCAAGGCGCTGGCTGAAGCGGCCCGCGAAGGCGGTCTCAGCTTCTAAGCATGACCCCGAAAAGTTGCAGACTTTTCGGATAAGATCATGCAAGGGAAGAAATAGTTTTCACCGTCGGCGACCCAAAGCGGCGCCGGCAATCAGCAACCCGTGCTTCCGGAAAAGAACAAGGAACAGGATATGGCACAGGAACGTAGGGATGGCGGCCGCGGCCGCGATCGTGAAGAACGCGATGACGGCATGGTGGACAAGCTTGTCCACATCAACCGCGTCGCCAAGGTCGTCAAGGGCGGCCGTCGCTTTGGCTTTGCCGCGCTCGTCGTCGTCGGCGACCAGAAGGGCCGCGTTGGCTTTGGTCACGGCAAGGCGCGCGAAGTGCCGGAAGCTATCCGCAAGGCAACCGAATCCGCAAAGCGCGACATGATCTTCGTGCCGTTGCGCTCGGGCCGCACGCTGCACCATGACGTCGAGGGACGTTGGGGCGCTGGCCGTGTTCTGCTGCGCGCTGCCAAGCAGGGTACTGGCATCATCGCCGGCGGCCCGATGCGCGCCGTCTTCGAGACGCTCGGCATGCACGACGTGGTTGCCAAGTCGATGGGTTCGTCGAACCCGTACAACATGGTTCGCGCCACCTTCGACGCGCTGAAGAGCCAGATGCATCCCAAGGATGTGGCTGCCGCGCGTGGCATCAAATATTCGACCCTTCAGGCCCGCCGCGGCACCGCCGTTGCGGCTGAAGAATAGTCGATCTGACCAGGGATTTTGACCATGGCCAAGAAAGCAACCAAGACCATCACCGTTGAGCAGATCGGTTCGCCGATCCGCCGCCCGAAGGAACAGCGCGCAACGCTGGTCGGCCTCGGCCTCAACAAGATGCACAAGCAGCGCACGCTGGAAGATACGCCTTCCGTGCGCGGCATGATCGCTGCCGTCCAGCATCTCGTCCGCGTCGTGGACGAGGGCTGAGCAAGAGCGCAGGAGAACCCAGATGAAACTCAATGATCTGCGTGACAAGGACGGCGCGACGCACTCCAAGAAGCGTCTCGGCCGCGGTATCGGCTCCGGCTCGGGCAAGACCGCCGGTCGCGGCGTCAAGGGCCAGAAGGCGCGCTCCGGCGTCGCCGTCAACGGCTTCGAGGGTGGCCAGATGCCGCTCTACAGGCGTCTGCCGAAGCGTGGCTTCAACAACATCTTCGCCAAGAGCTTCACCGTCGTCTCGCTGGCCCGTATCCAGGAAGCCGTTGATGCCAAGAAGCTTGACGTCAAGGCGACCGTGACGGCCGAGGCGCTTGTCGCCGCCGGCGTCATCCGTCGCGTCAAGGATGGCGTGCGCGTGCTGTCCGATGGCGAACTCAAGGCCAAGCTCGCCTTCGACGTCGCCGGCGCCTCCAAGGCCGCGATCGAGAAGATCGAAAAGGCCGGCGGTTCGGTCAAGCTGCCGGAAAAGGCAGCCGCCGAGTAACGGCAATTTGAAGAGCGGTCGGCAAGAGTGGTATCCGTTTTTGCTTGAGATCGCGCTTTGACCTGCTCAATTTAGCGGCCGCGTCGACGCGGCCGCTTGCATGTTTACAGCCCGGAGCTTATCTCGTGAGCTTCGGTGAAACGCACCGCCTGACCTCACGGGCCATCAAGCGTTACCAAGCGGAGAATCAGGCATGGCTTCGGCTGCTGAACAACTAGCCTCGAATCTGAATTTCTCGGCCTTCGCCAAGGCGGAGGACCTTAAGAAACGCATCTGGTTCACCATCGGCGCGTTGCTCGTCTATCGTCTCGGCACCTACATCCCGCTTCCCGGCATCAATCCCGACGCTTTCGCCCAGGCCTTCTCCTCGCAGAGCAAGGGCGTGCTCGGCATGTTCAACATGTTCGCCGGCGGTGCCGTGCAGCGCATGGCGATCTTTGCACTCGGCATCATGCCCTACATCTCCGCTTCCATCATCATGCAACTGATGACCTCGGTCATTCCCTCGCTGGAAGCGCTGAAGAAGGAAGGCGAGCAGGGCCGCAAGGTCATCAACCAGTACACGCGCTACGGCACCGTGCTCCTGGCGCTGGTACAGGCCTATGGCATTTCGGTGGGACTGGAGAACGGCAACGGCATCGTCAGCGATCCCGGCATGTTCTTCCGCATCTCCACCGTCGTCACGCTGGTCGGCGGCACCATGTTCCTGATGTGGCTGGGCGAGCAGATCACCGCGCGCGGCATCGGCAACGGCATTTCGCTGATCATCTTCTCCGGCATCGTCGCCGGCTTGCCGCATGCCATTTCCGGCACGCTGGAACTCGGCCGTACCGGCGCCCTGTCGACCGGCCTGATCCTGGCGATCATCGTGCTGGCCATCGTCGTCATAGCGCTTATCGTGTTCTTCGAGCGCGCCCAGCGCCGCCTGCTGATCCAGTATCCGAAGCGCCAGGTCGGCAACCGCATGTTCCAGGGCGATACCTCGCATCTGCCGCTTAAGCTCAACACCTCGGGGGTCATCCCGCCGATCTTCGCGTCGTCGCTGCTTCTACTGCCGGCCACCGTCGCCGGCTTCTCGCAGACCACCAACATGCCGGCCTGGGCCAGCACCATCCTGGCCTCGCTTGGCCACGGCCAGCCGCTCTACATGGCATTCTATGCGGCGATGATCGTGTTCTTCGCCTTCTTCTACACAGCGATCGTGTTCAACCCGAAGGACACCGCCGACCAGCTCAAGAAGCATTCGGGCTTCATCCCTGGCTATCGTCCGGGCGAGCGCACCGCCGACTATATTGATTACGTCCTTACCCGCATCACCGTCGTCGGCGCCATCTATCTGGTGCTGGTGTGCCTGCTGCCGGAGTTCCTGATCTCGGCGACTGGCGTACCATTCTACCTCGGTGGCACATCGCTTCTGATCGTGGTCAGTGTCACGCTTGATACGGTTGCGCAGATTCAGGGTCACCTGATCGCGCACCAGTATGAAGGCCTGATCAAGAAGTCGAAGCTGCGCGGGGGGAAGAAAGCCAGATGAGGTTGATTTTGCTTGGGCCGCCAGGAGCGGGCAAGGGGACACAAGCACAAAGACTGGTAGAAAAACACGGCATACCCCAGCTCTCGACGGGTGATATGCTGCGTGCCGCCGTTCAGGCCGGTACCGAGGTCGGCAAGCGTGCCAAGGCGGTGATGGATGCCGGCGAGCTGGTGTCCGACGCCATCGTCAACGCCATCGTCGCCGAGCGTATCGATCAGGATGACTGCGCCAAGGGTTTTATCCTCGACGGCTATCCGCGCACGCTGGTGCAGGCGGATGCGGTTGAATCGATGCTTTCAGAGCGTGGCATTGGTCTCGACACCGTCATCGAACTGGTTGTCGACGACAGGGCCCTGGTTGGTCGAATCGTCAAGCGCGCCGATGATGCAAAGGCCGCCGGCCAGCCGGTGCGCAAGGACGACAATCCCGCCGTGTTCGAAGAGCGGCTGCGGGAGTACTACAAGAAGACCGCTCCGCTGACCGGCTACTATTACGCCAAGGGCAAGCTCAAGACTGTGGACGGCATGGCCAGCATCGACGCCGTAACGGCCGAGATTGAAGCCGTGCTCGCCGCGGCCGAGAAGGCGCGGTAAGGGAATTTAAAGATTAAGCTTGACGGAGACGGCTTGCTGCGGTATGGCGGCCCGTCTTCCTATCAGATGCGCGCTTTGCCTGTCCGCAAGGGCAGGGCAGTCGCTTTGAACTGGAAACTCCCGCAAGGGCCGGCCTCCACCGGACGCGGGGCAATCTGAATAATGCCGGCTTGTCCGGCCCACATGGAGAAGAGAAGAACATGGCTCGTATAGCCGGCGTCAACATTCCGACCAACAAGCGCGTCGTCATCGCGCTTCAGTACATTCACGGCATTGGCAAGAAGTTCGCCCAGGAGATCGTCGACAAGGTCGGCATCCCGGCCGAGCGCCGCGTCAACCAGTTGACCGATGCGGAGGTGCTGCAGATCCGCGAGACCATCGACCGCGACTATCAGGTCGAAGGCGACCTGCGCCGCGAAGTGTCGATGAACATCAAGCGGCTCATGGACCTTGGCTGCTACCGCGGCCTGCGTCACCGCCGCTCGCTACCGGTTCGCGGCCAGCGCACGCACACCAATGCACGTACCCGCAAGGGCCCGGCCAAGTCGATCGCCGGCAAGAAGAAGTAATAAGAGTGAGTGATTGGTAGTGGGTGGTGAGGACGTCATCGCTACTCACTAATTCACTATTCACTTCCAGGTGGAGCCGCTGGCATTACGGCGGTGTAGAGATCAACTGAAAGGACTGTCATGGCCAAGGAAGCCGCTCGTGTTCGCCGTCGCGAACGCAAGAATATTTCGTCGGGCGTTGCCCACGTCAATTCGACCTTCAACAACACGATGATCACCATCACCGACGCGCAGGGCAATTCGATTGCCTGGTCGTCGGCCGGTGCCCAGGGCTTCAAGGGTTCGCGCAAGTCGACCCCGTTCGCCGCCCAGATGGCTGCCGAGGACGTTGCCAAGAAGGCCCAGGAACACGGCATGCGCATGCTCGAAGTCGAGGTCTGCGGACCGGGCTCCGGTCGTGAATCGGCGCTGCGCGCCCTGCAGGCGGCCGGCTTCACCATCACCTCGATCCGTGATGTGACGCCGATCCCGCACAATGGCTGCCGCCCGCGCAAGAAGCGTCGCGTCTAAGCAATTTATCGAACGCCGCGTGAGCGCCCAAGGGCGTTCCTCCACGGTATTCCAGGTCGCCCGCCACGATTGGATGGTGGCGGGTCAACGGAAGGAAAGCATCATGATCCAGAAAAATTGGCAGGAACTGATCAAGCCGAACAAGATCGAGTTCTCGTCGAAGAAGAAGACGCTGACCACGCTGGTCGCCGAGCCGCTCGAGCGTGGCTTTGGCCTGACGCTTGGCAACGCGCTGCGCCGCGTGCTTCTGTCTTCGCTGCGCGGGGCGGCCGTCACCGCCGTGCAGATCGACGGTGTTCTGCATGAATTCTCGTCCATCGCCGGCGTGCGCGAGGACGTGACCGACATCGTCCTGAACATCAAGGAAATCGCAATCCGCATGGAAGGCGATGGCCCCAAGCGCATGGTCGTTCGCAAGCAGGGCCCGGGTGCGGTTCTTGCCGGCGACATCCAGACGGTTGGCGACGTCGAGATCCTCAACCCCGACCACGTCATCTGCACGCTGGACGAAGGCGCTGAAATCCGCATGGAATTCACCGTCGACACCGGCAAGGGCTACGTGCCTGCCGAGCGCAACCGCGCCGAGGACGCGCCGATCGGCCTGATCCCGGTGGACAGCCTCTATTCGCCGGTGAAGAAGGTCTCCTACAAGGTCGAGAACACCCGCGAGGGCCAGGTTCTCGACTATGACAAGCTGACCATGACCATCGAGACCGACGGTTCGATCTCGGGCGAGGACGCGGTGGCTTTCGCCGCCCGCATCCTGCAGGACCAGCTTGGCCTGTTCGTCAACTTCGACGAGCCGCAGAAGGAAGTCGCCGCCGAAGCCGTCACCGAGCTCGCCTTCAACCCGGCGCTGCTCAAGAAGGTCGACGAACTCGAGCTTTCGGTGCGTTCGGCCAACTGCCTGAAGAACGACAACATCGTCTATATCGGCGATCTCATCCAGAAGACCGAAGCCGAGATGCTGCGCACCCCGAACTTCGGCCGCAAGTCGCTGAACGAGATCAAGGAAGTGCTGGCGGCGATGGGCCTGCACCTCGGCATGGAAGTGCCGGACTGGCCGCCGGAAAACATCGAAGACCTCGCCAAGCGTTACGAAGACCAATATTGAGCATGAATTCCAAGGATCGGCGGCGTGAGCCGCTCGATCCGACGGTCATGCGGAAAACCCTCGGAGGCCGTGGCCTCTTGAACAACTGAAGAAGGAAAAGAGCCATGCGCCACGGTTTCAAAGGCCGCCGCTTCGCCCGCAGCATAAGCCACCGCAAGTCGATGTTCGCCAACCTGGCGGTGTCGCTGCTCGAGCACGAGCAGATCGTCACCACCTTGCCGAAGGCGAAGGACCTGCGTCCGATCGTCGAGAAGCTGGTGACGCTCGGCAAGCGCGGCGACCTGCACGCGCGCCGCCAGGTGATCGCGCAGATCGGCAATGAGGGCGTCGTCAAGCGCCTGTTCGACACCATCGCCCCGCGCTATGCCACCCGCAACGGCGGCTATCTGCGCATCATGAAGGCCGGCTTCCGTCACGGCGACAATGCCGCGATGGCGGTCATCGAGTTCGTCGATCGCGACACCTCGGCCAAGGGCGCCGGCGACCGCGCCCGCATCGAAGCCGAAGCCACCGACGCGGATGCCGCGGCCGCATAAGGCTCGGTCTTTCCGAATTGAATTGAAGGGGCCTGCGGGCCCCTTTTGCGTCTGCCGATGTTTTACCGTCCGCTGGCAAGCGCCAGATACTGGCTTCCACTCAACAGCTTCCAATTGAATGCGCCCGGTACCTCTTCAGTCTTCGGGCTGGGGTAAGAATAGATACTGTCGAGGACGGCCCGAGAATCGATCTCCCTCATCGATTGCGACGTGGAGGACGCGCCCAAATACGCTTCGGTGTCCTGATCGCCGATGAAGTCAGTAGCCACATGAAAATGAATCTGAATCAGTCCGGCGCAGATATTCATCCCGATGTCATGGCCAGACGTAGCGTAGAAAACTTTAGCCTGATCTGGAAGCCAAAGGCCGGCCCCCAGGAACTCTGATGGCTTTGTCTTTCCGCTGAGCCCATCTAGAGCAAGCGCAAAGCAATCGGTGACAGTCTCCGACTTGCCTTTGAGATAACCGGCCTCTTCGATTTGAAACCAGTTCATCTGGTGCGGTGGCTCGATATCAAAGGAAATTTCGAGCTTTCCGAACGTCCAATAGTCCGGGTCAGCATGCTCAGGCGTGCCGAGCACCTCGACAATCTCGGCCATTGTCATGTCGGGGCGGATCGGCCCCAAGCTGCCGGTCTTCAAAAAGTCACGGAATGACAGGAGTTGTTTTTTCATGTGAGCTGACGAGGTTTTCGGCTTCAGGTTCAGCTTTAGCTGCTTTTACTGCTTAAAATAATCGGATTTCAGCGGCTTAGCCTTTCATTTTGCACATTCGTCGGGACAATGCGCCCGAACTCGCTTGGAGGATTCGCAATGCGCGCCAAAAGACTGTCCCTTGTTCTGCTCTGCGCCTTCATTGTGTTCGCAGCCGCACCGGCAGTTCGGCAGGCGCAGGCCGAAGACGTCGCCAAGCCCGCCGATCCAGGCCTCTCCGATGTGTTGACGGACTTGCTGCATGGCGTCGAAGGCGAGAATGCCACTTCAGGTCCGGACAAGCGCGTGCCTTTCGGCCGCGAGGAGGTCCAGCTTTCATTCGCGCCGCTGGTCAAGCAAACGGCACCCGCGGTGGTCAACGTCTATGCCTCGCAGACCGCCAAGGTGACATCGCCTTTCGAAGGCGATCCGTTCTTCGAGGAATTCTTCGGCCGTGCCCAGCCGCGTGCGCAGTCTTCGCTCGGCTCGGGCGTGCTCGTCGATCCGAGCGGTGTCATCGTCACCAATTTCCACGTCATCAAGGATGCCGACGAGGTCAAGGTAGCGACCGCCGACGGCCGCGAATTCACCAGCAAGGTGATGCTGAAGGACGAAACGCTCGATCTTGCCGTGCTCAAGATCGAATCCGACAAGCCGTTCCCGGTCATCGCCATCGGGGATTCCGACGCGCTCGAGGTCGGCGACCTGGTGCTGGCCATCGGCAACCCGTTCGGTGTTGGCCAGACCACCACCAGCGGCATCGTTTCCGCGCTTGCCCGCAGCCATATCGGCGTTTCGGATTCGGGTTATTTCATCCAGACAGACGCCGCCATCAACCCCGGCAATTCCGGCGGCGCGCTGATCAACATGGGCGGCCAGCTGGTCGGCATCAACACCGCCATCTACAGCCGCAGCGGCGGCTCGATCGGCATCGGGTTCGCCATCCCCGCCAATATGGTGCGGGCTTTCGCCGATGCCGCCAAGGCCGGTCTCGATTTCTTCGAGCGGCCCTATATCGGCGCCGAATTCGAAGCGGTGACGCCGCAGATCGCCGAATCGCTGGGCATGGAAAAGCCGACCGGGGCGCTGGTCTCCTCGGTCGACGCGACGGGTCCCGCCGGCAAGGCAGGGCTGAAGCCGGGCGATGTCGTGCTGCAGATCAATGGCAAGCCGGTCGAGAGCATTGAGGCGCTCGACTACCGCATGGCGACGCTGTCGATCGGCACCAAGGCGAATTTCGCGATCCTGACCAAGGGCCAGCAAGCGGCGATGGACATTGCGCTGGAGCGCGCGCCGGAGGGGGCAAAAGCCTCGGAAGTGACGCTGCATGGCCGCAGCCCGTTCTCGGGCGCGAAGGTCTCGGAACTGTCGCCGCGGCTTGCCCAGAAGCTTGGCTTGCGTACCGACCTCAAGGGTGTGACGGTGATCGATATCAATCGCGATTCGCCGGCCGCCGATTTCGGCTTTCAGCCAGGCGACATCGTGCGCGAGGTCAACGGCACCACCATCGACACCGCCGCAGTGCTGGCGCAGGTAGCCCAGCAGGATACGCGCTGGTGGCGCTTTACCGTCGAGCGCGGCGGGCAGATACTGCGCCAGGTTTTGCGTTACTGAGTTCGACCCTGAAGGGATCGCGCTCCAAACTTGGAGCAGGTCGGCGTTTCACCAAAACGCCGACCTGCCCTATATCCTTGTTTTGACGCAATCCCGGACGGAAAATGCTTCACACTTTTCCTGGAATTGCTCTGAGGGAGTGCATGGCCGATCTGTTCAGCGTTGACGAACCGGAAAAGGTGCCGCCCGGACGGCCGCTGGCCGACAGGCTGCGTCCGAGGAATCTTGGGGAGGTCGTTGGCCAGGAACATCTGACGGGACCCGATGGCGCGCTGACTCGGCTGATCGGCTCCGGTTCGCTGGGATCGATGATCTTCTGGGGGCCGCCAGGCACCGGCAAGACCACGGTGGCGAGGCTGCTTGCCGGCGAGACCAGCCTTGCATTCGAGCAGATATCGGCGGTCTTTTCCGGCGTCGCCGACCTGAAGAAAGCGTTCGAGGCGGCCAAGCTGCGCCGTGCCAACGGCCGCCAGACGTTGCTTTTCGTCGACGAGATTCATCGCTTCAACCGCGCTCAGCAGGATTCATTCCTTCCCGTCATGGAGGATGGGACGGTCGTGCTGGTGGGCGCCACCACCGAAAACCCGTCCTTCGAACTCAACGCGGCCTTGTTGTCGCGCGCGCGGGTCATGGTCTTTCATTCGCTGGGTGAGGACAGCATCGCCAAGCTGATGACGCGGGCGGAAGAGGCGGAGGGCAGGGCGCTGCCGCTTGATGATGAAGCACGCACGATGCTCATTCGTATGAGCGATGGCGACGGACGCGCATCGCTGACCCTGGCGGAAGAGGTCTGGCGCGCGGCCAAGCCGGGCGAGATATTCGATCCCGAAGGGCTTCAGCGCATCGTCCAGCGCCGTGCGCCGATCTACGACAAGGGCCAGGACGGCCATTACAACCTGATCTCGGCGCTGCACAAGTCGGTGCGCGGCTCGGATCCCGATGCCGCCCTCTACTATCTCGCGCGCATGTTCGATGCCGGGGAGGATCCGCTCTATCTCGGCCGCCGGCTGGTTCGCATGGCGATGGAGGACATCGGGCTGGCCGATCCGCAGGCCCTGGTCGTCGCCAACGCGGCCAAGGACGCCTATGACTATCTCGGCTCTCCGGAGGGCGAACTCGCCTTTGCCGAGGCCACCGTCTATCTCGCCACCGCGCCCAAATCCAATGCCGTTTACACTGCCTTCAAGGCTGCCACGCGGGCCGCCAAGGAACATGGCTCGCTGCTGCCGCCGAAGCACATTCTCAACGCGCCGACCAAGCTGATGAAGGAAGAGGATTACGGCGCCGGCTACCGCTACGACCATGATGAGCCAGATGCCTTTTCAGGCCAGGATTATTTTCCGGAAAAGATGGGCCGCCAGACCTTCTACGATCCGCCCGAGCGTGGTTTCGAGCGCGACATCAGGAAGCGGCTCGACTACTGGGCAAAGCTGCGCAAAGAGCGGGAATAGCCGACTTGCGGAGCGCGGTGGTCTTGTCGGTGCGAAACGAGGCCTCGCCCTGGGGGATTTCCACTTCGGTTCTCCTGCATGGGCTGCTCGCCGCCAGCGTCATGTTGATACCATCGCCGAAACGCCCGAGCGGGCCAGAGGAGGAGCGCGTGTCGGTCGCCATCCTGACGCCACAGCAATTCGAGGTTTCGACAAGGCCGCCCGCACCTCCCATCGAGGAGGCACCCCGCGCACCCATGCCCGAGGCACCGGCGCCTGCTCCAAGCGCTCCTCGATTTCCCGCCACGCCCGCCATGATCCGCCCAACGCGGATGCTGTCGGCCAAGACCCTCGCCGATCCGCGCAGCAAGCAGGCCCGCGCCGATCTCAAGACCTTCGCATCCGATGAGCGCATGGTGCAGCTTTGCAATCTGGAGGCCATGGACCAAATCCGCCAATGGCATGCGGATTTCCAGCCGGAGCGGGTGGTGCCCTACGCGACCGCGGAGGAGAAGATCACCGGCACGACGATCGCCGCTAATGGTGCGGCCTTTCGCAGCCGTAAAAACTGGTACAGTCTGAAGTTCAAATGCCAGCTCGCCAAGGACGGCGAAAGCGTCATTGGCTTTGAATTCCAGGTCGGCGATCCCGTGGCCAAAGATAAATGGGACGAGCTTGGCTTGCCGGCAGTGCATTGACGGCCCGGCAAACTCCACCAGGCAACCAGCTCGGCCAGATACCATGGCCGTTGTGCGGTGACCCAAAAAACCTTATCAAGGCGCACGGTCGGGCGGTGGCCGTTGCCATGATTGGGCACCTCATCCGCAACAGGATCGCGCTTCGCGCGTGGAAAAATGACAAAAACCCTTCGCAAATCCCTTCGCAAATTCGCCATTGCCATCCCGCTTCTCGCCCTTGGCTTCTATTTCATCCCGATCCTGACGACGATCTTCATCGTCTGTGGTCTGATCGACGTGTTGCGCAACGACAGGAAGGATTTGGCGCTGTTCAGCGGCTACTTCCTTGGCAACGGGCTCTTCACCTGGTTGCTGTCGCCCTTCAACCTGCTGGTCGATCTCCTGTGCTACAGAAATCCGGGCGTGTGGAAGCTGGAGCAGTTTCCCGCCGACTATCAGCGCGAGGTCAATGAGGTCCTTGATGTCTTCAAGGCGCGCAAGGATGAGATCATCGCCGACATCGACGCCAATTTCGGCGCCGGCCGGCGCGGCATGTATGTCTACCAGTGGTACGGCAAGCACAGGATCGACAACGTCGAGGAATTCAACAAGGACTTCAAATACATCAAGACGATTGCCGTTTCCGTCTTCAGTAAGCGCGAATCGACCTCCTGGCATTTCGGACCGCTGCGGCTCAGCCTGCGTATCCTCTACAATCTGATCCCGGTGAAAGCGGAGATTTTCGTCGAATGCGGCAACGTCAAGAACTACTGGTACGACAATCCGCAGTTCATTTTCGACGACACGCTGCTGCATCGCTCGGTCAACGAGTATGATGGCCGCCGCTATTGCGTGTTCATGGATATTATCAGGCCGTCCCCGGTGCCCCGCCTGATCGCTGGCATGCTTGCGGTCGTCTCGGTGAGCGTCGAGCGCATCAACTCGACGTTCTACAAGAACTGGAAGATGATTGGCTCGACAAAGCCAAAGAAGGTCGAAACCACCTAAGTCTGAAGGTCTGTCGATACTGCCGGCAGAGCCGGCAGTATCCTGAATGCGTCACGGCAGTGATTGCGCTACGAGTGATTGCGCTACGTGAGTTGGAAGCCCGGTTCTTGATAGGTCGACTATCTCTGCCATCCCGAAGCTGCGTCACCTCGCTCAAGGGATTGACGCCGGCGTCCTCGCGGGGGCAGTAACGTTCTATGTTCAATCTTCTTCTCGTAGCCGTCGGCGGCGGCATCGGCGCCGGCATCCGTCATCTGACCAGCATGGGCGCGCTGCGCCTCGTCGGTCCCAACTATCCCTGGGGCACGATGGCGATCAACATCGTCGGCTCGTTTGCGATGGGGCTGTTCATCGCCATCCTTGCGCGTCGCGGCGGGTCCGGAGAGGTCAGGCTGTTCGTTGCTACCGGCATTCTCGGAGGCTTCACCACCTTCTCCGCCTTTTCGCTCGACTTCGCCGCCCTGTGGGAACGAGGCTCGACACTGCCGGCATTCGGATATGCGCTTGCCAGCGTCGTTGGCGCGATCATTGCCCTGTTTCTGGGACTTTGGCTCGCAAGAACCGTTTCATAATGTTATTGCCGCGCCAAATGCAGGCCAAGAGCCCTGCTCGGGAAACGGATAAGCGAAGAAGACATGGCAGGCGTTGAACAGATCACTGTGGAGGCCGGCGAGGCGGGCATGCGGCTCGATCGCTGGTTCAAGACGCATTTCCCGGGCCTTGGCTTCGGCCATCTACAGAAGCTGCTGCGCTCCGGCCAGATCCGCGTCGATGGCGGCCGGGTCAAGGCCGACACCCGCGTCGAGCCGGGGCAGATGGTCCGCGTTCCGCCGCTCGAGGTGGACAAGAAGGGCGAGAGCGCGCTCACCGGCCACTCGATCCGCAACCAGGGCGACGCCGATGTGCTCGCCAAGATGCTGATCCACGAGGATCCCAAGGTCTTCGTCTTCAACAAGCCGGCGGGCCTCGCCGTTCAGGGCGGCTCCGGCGTTACCCGCAATGTCGACGACATGCTGGAAGCCTGGCGCAGCCAGAAAGGCGAGAAGCCGCGGCTGGTGCACCGGCTCGACCGCGACACGTCGGGCGTGCTGGTGGTGGCCCGCACCAGGCTGGCCGCGATGAAGCTTTCAGAGGCGTTCCGGGCGCGGGAAACCAAGAAGACCTACTGGGCGCTGGTCAAGGGCGTGCCGCCCAAGCGCGAGGACAAGATCTCGACCTGGCTGATCAAGGAGGCTACGCCGGACGGCGACCGCGTGCGCATCGCCGCGCATGGCGAAAAAGGCGCCGACCATGCCGTGTCCTATTATCGCATTATCGAGCAGGCGGCGCAGACCATGACCTGGCTGGAGATGGAACCTTATACCGGCCGCACACACCAGCTTCGCGTCCATGCCGCCCATATCGGCTGCCCGATCATCGGCGACCCGAAATACTTCGAGGCCGACACCAACTGGGATTTTCCTGGCGGCATACAAAACCGCCTGCATCTGCACGCGCGCCGCATCATTATCCCGCACCCGGACAAGGGCGTCATCGACGTCACCGCTCCGATGCCGCCGCATATGCGCCAGAGCTGGAACCTGATCGGCTTCGACGACGCCAGCGCGGAGGACTAACCGTGAGCGGCGCCACCGATGCGCTCGATCGGCGCGACGCGGTCGACATGGCCGCAGCCGCCATCATGGTCGGCCTGACCTTTTCCTGGGGGCTGAACTACGTCGCCGCCAAGATCTCCTATGCAGGCTATGATCCCGTCTTCCTATCGATCGCGCGTTCGGTCATCGGTGGTTTCTGCGTCTTTCTCTGGTGCCGCTGGCGCGGCATTGCGCTGTTCAGCAGGGATGGGACATTGCCGGCGGGCATTGCGGTCGGCGTGCTTTTCGGCGTTGAGTTCCTTTGTCTCTACGTTGGCCTGGAGCATACGACCGTGGCGCGCAATACGCTGCTGGTCAACTCAATGCCGTTCTGGATGCTGATCGGCGGCCATTTCCTGCTCGGCGAACAGATCACCATGCGCAAGTCCCTCGGCCTGCTGTTGGCCTTCGCCGGTCTTGCCACGGTCTTTTCCGACAAGCTCGGCGGTAGCGGAGACATGCTGTTCGGTGATCTCCTGAGCCTCGGTTCGGGGTTTTTCTGGGCACTGACCAATATCCTTATCAAACGATCAAAACTGGTCGAGGCGAGTGCGGAAAAACTGCTGCTCTATCAACTCGCCGGCGCGGCGATCGTTGGCATGATGGTGCTACCTCTTGCCGGCCCACCGGTGCGCGATCCGTCCCTGTTGCCGACATTGGCGCTGCTTTTCCAGGCGGTCTATATCGTCGCTTTCACCTATGTGCTCTGGTTCTGGCTGCTGCGCCGCTATCCGGCTTCAGGCTTGTCCAGCTTCACCTTCCTGTCGCCGGTCTTCGGTGTCCTGTGCGGTGCGATCATCTTGAACGAGCCGCTGACCATTCGCATTTTTCTTGCACTTGGCTTGATTGCGGCCGGCCTGATCATCGTCAACCGGCCGGCACGCAAGCTGATACCGGTGTAAGAAAGGCACTTCATGCGTGATATCCTCAACGACCTTGAAGCGGGCAAGTATCTTTCCGATCCGGATCCGGTGCGTCGCGCCCAGATCCAGATGAAGATGCCGCTGCCCAAGCGCTTCTATAAGGAGGTCTCGGTCGCGTCGGCGGAAGGTGGCTTTGCCGTCCATCTCGACGGCAAGCCGGTGCGCACGCCGGGCAAGGCAATGCTGGCGCTGCCGACCGAGGCGGCCGCGACGCTGGTTGCCGGCGAGTTCGCGGAACAGGGCGAGACGATCAATCCGATGACGATGCCGGTGATGCGGCTGGTCAACACCGCAATCGATGGCGTGGCCAGCGATCCGCAGGCGGTGCTGGAAGACATTCTGCGTTTTGCCTCGTCGGATCTGCTCTGTTATCGCGCCGATGCCCCGCAAGGGCTGGTCGAGCGGCAGAACGAGCGGTGGGATCCCGTCATCGACTGGGCTCGCGCAGCACTTGGGGCCCGTTTCAACCTTGCCGAGGGCATCATCCATGTCGAGCAGCCACGCGAAACCATTGCCGTGCTGGGCAGCCATCTGGCGCAACGCGCCGAACCGCTGCGCCTTGCCGCCATCCATGTCATGACATCGTTGACCGGCTCGGCATTGCTGGCGTTGGCGGTCGATTTCGGCGAGCTCGACGGCGAGGAGGCCTGGGCCGCCGGCCATGTCGATGAGGACTGGCAGATCGCACAGTGGGGACAGGACGCCGAAGCCGTCGCGCGCCGCGCCGCTCGCAAACGGGACATGATGGCCGCCGTCAGCTTGCTCGAAGCGCTGCGGGCCTGAGGGCTTCGCTCCGCCTTCGCACTGCACCTAATACGAAAGTCATAATCCCATCGTCGCGGTGCCCTTTCCCCGCCCTTTCTGCCATTTTTCCTGTGTTGGCTGCGTCTTTGAGTCCGCGTTCGGAGGAGAACGCGGACGTCGGCGCGCAGCATCGAGGTCTCACGGGAGGATAGCTCTATGGCAATGGCATCGACCGCCGGCGGAACGAGCCGCGGCATGACGCGGGAGGAGAAGAAAGTCATCTTCGCTTCCTCGCTCGGCACTGTTTTCGAATGGTACGATTTCTATCTCTACGGCTCACTGGCGGCTTTCATCGGCTCGACCTTTTTCAGTCCGACCATTCCCGAGGCAACGCGCAACATCTTCGCGCTGCTGGCCTTTGCCGCAGGCTTCCTGGTTCGCCCGTTCGGCGCGCTGCTGTTCGGTCGCATCGGCGACCTCGTCGGCCGCAAATACACGTTCCTGGTCACAATGACGATCATGGGCCTGTCGACCTTCCTGGTCGGTCTGCTGCCCGGCTATGCAACCTTGGGCATCGCGGCTCCGGTGATCCTTATCGTCCTGCGCATGCTGCAGGGTTTGGCGCTGGGCGGCGAATATGGGGGCGCGGCGACCTATGTCGCCGAACATGCACCCGATGACCGCCGTGGCTTCTACACCTCGTGGATCCAGACGACCGCGACGCTCGGCCTGTTCCTGTCGCTGATCGTCATCCTGATCGTGCAGGGATCGCTGAGCAAGGAGACCTACGCCGCCTGGGGCTGGCGCATTCCGTTCATCGTCTCTTTCCTGCTGCTCGCCGTTTCGATCTGGATCCGGTTGTCACTCTCGGAGTCTCCGACCTTCCAGAAGATGAAGGACGAAGGCAAGGGCTCAAAGGCGCCGCTCTCGGAAGCCTTTGGTCAGTGGAAGAACGCCAAGATCGCGCTCCTGGCGCTGCTCGGCCTCACAGCCGGTCAGGCCGTGGTTTGGTACAACGGCCAGTTCTACGCGCTGTTCTTCCTGCAGAATGTGCTGAAGGTCGACGCGCAGTCGGTCAACATCATGATCGCCATCGCGCTGGCTATCGGCTCGATCTTCTTCGTCGTCTTCGGCTGGCTCTCCGACAAGATCGGCCGCAAGCCGATCATCATGGCTGGCCTTGCGCTGGCCATTGTCTGTACCTTCCCGCTGTTCAAGGCGTTGACCTGGGCCGCTAATCCGGCGCTCGCCAAGGCTCAGCAGAGCACTCGGGCAACGGTGACGGCAGCTCCCGGCGACTGCAAGTTCCAGTTCAATCCGGTCGGCACGGCGAAGTTCACGACGTCCTGCGACATCGCGACTTCGTTCCTGACCAAGAACTCGGTTCCCTATGAAGTGGTGTCGACGGCTGCGGCCGGGACGCCTGCGTCAGTCAAGATCGGTACAGAGACAGTGGCGTCCTACGATGCGGTCGCCGCCGGCGATCAGGCCAAGGCTAAGGACGCCGCCTTCGTCAAGGCAGTCAACATGTCCTTGCAGGACGGCGGCTATCCGTTGAAGCGAGCGGCGATCAAGGTCGCGGACCAGAAACTTGATGCCTTCATCGCAGCCAATCCTGAACTTAAGCTCGACGCAGCCGCCATCCGCGGCGGCGAAAAGGCAGCGGTGCCGACCGACCAGGCGGTTAAGGACAAGCTCTTGACCGCCGATGAGGCAGCGGGCGCACCCGAGGTCACCGTCTACAACATACCGGGCGGCGGCGCCTTTGCCATGTTCGCCGATCCGGCGGCGGTTAACTGGCCGATGACGATCGGCATCCTGTTCATCCTGGTCCTGTTCGTGACCATGGTCTATGGGCCGATCGCGGCGATCCTTGTCGAGATGTTCCCGACTCGCATTCGCTACACGGGCATGTCATTGCCCTACCACATCGGCAATGGCTGGTTCGGCGGCCTGCTGCCGGCGACGGTGTTCGCGCTCAGCGCCTACAAGGGCGACATCTACTACGGCCTTTGGTATCCGGTGGTCATCGCGGCGATGACGCTGATCATCGGCATGATCTTCGTCAAGGACACGCTCGGCACCGACCTGCACGCCAAGGAATAGTCGGTAGGCCAGAACGAAAAGCCCGGCGCGAGCGATCGCGCCGGGCTTTTTTATTCAAGATCGACGTGGAAGGGTTCAGCCCTTCCGCCGCGGGTCTTCTTCCTCGACGGCGGCCTCGTGGTACCAGCCATCGAAATCGGCGTGCTCGCCGCGAAGCGCGGCAAGCTCTGCCGCGAATTTGGCCTTGGCGCCTAAATTTAAGGCAGACCTGCGCGCTGCCAGCGGGAACATCAGGATTTTCGCCGACGGACGCGATTGCGTGACTTGCATTGCCGGTCTCCCTGCTTTTTCAGACGCTCGTTGATTCAGCTTGCATCAAAATAGGTCCTGCGATTCATTTAGGCAATATGCCTATGAAAAGATCATGACTTGCCTATGATTTAAGCAATATTGCCGCCTGGGTCATCCGCAAGCATTGCTGATGCGGCTCATTAAAATAATCGCCTGGGCACGATCATTTTGCCGCACCCTGCGAGAGCCGAGTGGCACACGAATTGCTTTTTATCCATCGGCAGGCCGGCCTGTTTCGGCCATGCATCGACATCCGCCTGCTTGCGGTGTCCAAGCAACGAGAGGCTCTAGAATGACCAAATACAAGCTCGAGTATATCTGGCTCGATGGATACACCCCGGTCCCGAATCTTCGCGGCAAGACGCAGATCAAGGAATTCGCTGAGTTCCCGACGCTCGAGCAACTGCCGCTGTGGGGTTTCGACGGATCCTCGACGCAGCAGGCCGAGGGCCACAGCTCCGATTGCGTGCTGAAGCCGGTCGCGGTCTATCCCGATCCGGCCCGCACCAACGGCGTGCTCGTCATGTGCGAAGTCATGATGCCCGACGGTGTTACGCCGCATGCATCCAACAAGCGCGCCACCATCCTCGACGACGAAGGCGCCTGGTTCGGCTTCGAGCAGGAATATTTCTTCTACAAGGACGGCCGTCCGCTCGGCTTCCCCGAGAGCGGCTATCCCGCACCACAGGGGCCGTACTATACCGGCGTCGGCTACTCGAATGTCGGCTCCGTTGCGCGCCAGATCGTCGAGGAACATCTTGATCTCTGCCTCGCGGCCGGCATCAACCATGAAGGCATCAACGCCGAAGTGGCGAAGGGGCAGTGGGAATTCCAGATATTCGGCAAGGGTTCCAAAAAGGCCGCCGACCAGATGTGGATGGCCCGCTATCTGATGCAGCGCTTGACCGAAAAGTACGGCATCGACATCGAATATCACTGCAAGCCCCTCGGCGACACCGACTGGAACGGCTCGGGCATGCATGCCAATTTCTCGACCACCTATATGCGTGAAGTCGGCGGCAAGGCCTATTTCGAAGCGCTGATGGCGGCTTTCGACAAGAACCTGATGGACCACATCGCCGTCTACGGCCCGGACAACGACAAACGTCTGACCGGCAAGCACGAGACCGCGCCGTGGAACAGGTTCAGCTATGGCATCGCCGATCGCGGCGCCTCGATCCGCGTCCCGCATTCGTTCGTCAAGAACGATTACAAGGGCTATCTGGAAGACCGCCGTCCGAACTCGCAGGGCGACCCCTACCAGATCGCCTCGCAGATCCTGAAGACGATCGCTTCGGTGCCGGCGAGCGCAGAGATTTCGGCCGCCGCCTGATCCGTTTTATGGCGCGCTTCAATGCGCGGCAGATGGATGTTCTTGCAATACAGGCCTGGGCGGAAGCGCCCGGGCCTTTCTTTTTACCGACCCGACATGACGCCACGCGCGGTCAGCGTCGTCACCGACTGCCCCGGAGCGGCGAATTCCCCCAAAAAAAGTCAGGTTGAAAAACAACGAGCGGTTTCACCGAAACGAGCGGCTTTGGCTGACGCTCCTTGCCGCTACTCGTCTCGTGCGGTTCCAAGTTTTCATTGAAAAAGCCCGGAAAACAGCCTGTTTCAGCTCGGTTCGTACGCGGCGGTCCTTTATATAAGCCACTGTTCATACATTGAAATCGGCGATTTATGCCTCCGTGTGGCGGCGTTGACAGGCTACGCCGCGGCATGCGTATTCGTGGCCTTGGGGTTACGCCAAGCGATGCTGTTCGAACGGGGCGGGGGTTTCGTGAACGACGGCATTGGCGGGGGCGCCGGACGAGCGGGCATTGCAGCCTGAGGCAGTGTGCCGCTCGCTCCTGGCGATTGATTGCGTCCCCCAAAAAAGCAAGTTGACCATCGTTGCGTGGCTGGCCGCACGCAATCCATCGATGAGCCTTTGGATCAGCAAAAAGCCCTTGAAGGGGGAAAACCTTCAAGGGCCTTGAAACATTATTCGAGCGGAATCCTAGACCGAATAGTACATGTCGTACTCGACCGGATGCGGGGTCATTTCGAAGCGCATCACTTCGGCCATCTTGAGCTCGATATAGCTATCGATCTGGTCGTCGTCGAAGACGCCGCCGGCCTTCAGGAAGCCGCGGTCCTTGTCGAGGCTCTGGAGCGCTTCGCGCAGCGAACCGCAGACGGTCGGGATCTTCTTCAGTTCCTTCGGCGGCAGGTCGTAGAGATCCTTGTCCATCGGCTGTCCCGGATGGATCTTGTTCTTGATGCCGTCGAGACCTGCCATCAGCATGGCGGCGAAAGCGAGGTAGGGGTTCGCGCCCGGATCGGGGAAGCGGACTTCGACGCGCTTGGCCTTTGGTGAGCTGCCGAACGGGATGCGGCAGGAAGCCGAACGGTTGCGCGCCGAATAGGCGAGCAGCACCGGCGCCTCGTAGCCCGGCACCAGGCGCTTGTAGGAGTTGGTCAGCGGGTTGGTGAAGGCGTTGATCGCCTTGGCATGCTTGATGATGCCGCCGATGTAGAACAGGCAGCTCTCCGAAAGACCGGCATATTCATTGCCGGCGAAAGTCGGCTTGCCGCCTTTCCAGATCGACTGGTGAACGTGCATGCCCGAGCCGTTATCGCCGAAGATCGGCTTCGGCATGAAGGTGGCCGTCTTGCCATAGGCATTGGCGACCTGGTGCACGACGTACTTGTAGATCAGCATCTTGTCGGCGTTGCGGACAAGCGTGTCGAACTTGATGCCGAGCTCGTGCTGGGCGGCTGCCACCTCGTGGTGGTGCTTTTCGACGCGCACGCCCATTTCGGCGAGTACGGTCAGCATTTCGGAGCGCATGTCCTGCGCCGAATCGATCGGCGGCACCGGGAAATAGCCGCCCTTGATGCGCGGGCGGTGGCCGAGGTTGCCGGTCTCGTAATCGGTGTCGTCGTTCGACGGCAGTTCCGTCGAATCGAGCTTGAAGCCGGTGTTATAGGGATCGGCCTTGTATTTCACGTCGTCGAATACGAAGAACTCGGCTTCCGGGCCGACATAGATGGTGTCGCCGATGCCTTCCGACTTCATGTAGGCCTCGGCCTTTTTGGCGGTACCGCGCGGGTCGCGGTTGTAGGATTCGCCCGAGACCGGATCGAGAATGTCGCACAGGATGACCATGGTCGACTGCGCGAAGAACGGGTCCATGTGGACGGTGTCCGGATCGGGCATCAGCACCATGTCGGACTCGTTGATGGCCTTCCAGCCGGCGATCGAGGAGCCGTCGAACATGACACCGTCGGCGAACATGTCTTCCTCGACCTCGACGACATCCATGGTGACGTGCTGCAGCTTGCCCTTCGGGTCGGTGAAGCGCAGGTCGACGAATTTCACGTCGTTGTCCTTGATCTGCTTCATGATGTCTTTGGCTGTCGTCATGTCATGTAATCCCTGTGTGCTGACGTTTTTTGATGGATGACGTTTCTTAGAGGATGACCGGTTCGGATCAAACCGCGTCCATTCCGGTTTCGCCGGTGCGGATGCGCACCACTTCCTCGATGTTGGAGACGAAGATCTTGCCGTCGCCGATCCGGCCGGTCTGGGCCGCCTTGCGGATAGCCTCGATCGCGCCTTCCACGGCATCGTCGCCGAGCACGACCTCGATTTTCACCTTGGGCAGGAAGTCGACGACATATTCGGCGCCGCGGTAGAGCTCGGTATGACCCTTCTGGCGGCCGAAGCCTTTGGCCTCGGTCACCGTAATGCCTTGCAGTCCGGCCTCCTGAAGCGCTTCCTTCACTTCGTCCAGCTTGAATGGCTTGATGATCGCTTCGATCTTTTTCATGTAAAAAGTGGCCTCCACTGCCAAAAAAACGGGTTGTGAGCCCCCGCTTGCGCCTCAATCAAGCACGAACTGTGCCAGTCGGAGGGAACAGAAGCGGTGTCATACGATTTCCAAGTCATGTCACCCCCATATGCAAGTTCGCGTCATTCGCTGCATCGGAAGCGGCATAGATGGCTGCAGCCTACCCGGCACGACTGTGCATGTCTGCCCAATATTCGGGCAAATTGCTCATCCTGCGGGCAGATCGGTGCCTGCAATCCTCGCGCCGATCGACGTGCTCATGACAGCGCCAACTCCTCCCCGTTTGCGTCGAGCCGAAAACTGGACAATGCTTGATCGAATGCGGATCGGCAATCCATGAGCCACGAACTTCTTACCTCCGCCGAGATGGGCGAGGCGGATCGGCTGACAATTGCAGCAGGTCCAACCGACGGCGTTGGATTGATGCGCCGTGCCGGGCAGGCCGTCGCGACCGAAGTGCTCAGCCGCTATCCCTCGGCAGCGCATGTCCATGTGTTATGCGGCCCGGGCAACAATGGCGGCGACGGTTATGTCGTCGCTCGCATTCTGGCCGGCAGCGGTGTCGACACCACGGTCTGGACGTCTGGCCCGCCGAGGCCGGGTAGCGACGCGGCAGTCGCCGCCGCGGAATGCCCCATCAAGCCCCGACCGCTATCGGACTTTGATCCCGGTCCCCGCTCGATCGTGGTCGATGCGCTTTATGGGGCAGGGCTGTCCAAGCCGCTGTCCGGCGACGCCGCCAGGGCGGTCGATCTGGCCGCCAAGCTGCATTTGCGGGTTGTCGCCGTCGACCTGCCTTCCGGCATTTCCGGTGACAGCGGCAAAGTGCTCGGAACGTCGTTTTCAGCAGACCTCACAGTGACCTTCGCGCGCAAGAAACCCGGCCATCTGCTGCTGCCGGGCCGGGAAAGATGCGGCGAGATCGTGCTTGCCGATATCGGCATAGTGGCGGAGATCATCGCAAGGCTGCAGCCCCGCACGTTCGAGAACGGACCAGCGCTTTGGTTGCGCGATTTACCGGTGCCGGCAATCGATGCCCACAAATACAAGCGCGGTCATGTCGGCGTCTTTTCCGGCGGGCCGAGCGCCACCGGCGCGGCGCGGCTCTCAGCCCTTGCCGCTGCCCGAAGCGGGGCAGGGGCGGTGACGGTTCTGTCGCCGGGCAACGCCATGCAGGTCAATGCCGCGCACCTGACCTCGATCATGCTGCGCAAGGCCGACGAAGCTGCCGACATAGAAGCATTCGCCGGGGAGCGCCGGCCATCGGCCTTCGTTCTCGGGCCCGGCTTTGGCATCGGCGAAAAAACCCGGGCGTTCGCACTTGCGCTACTCGCGTCGGGCAAGCCGGCCGCGTCCACCGGAATTGACGGCCTGGTCTTCGACGCCGACGCGATCACCTCGTTTCGTGAGGCGCCGGATGTCTTGTTCGAAGCCGCCCGCAGGCCGGACGCGCCCGCGCTGGTGATGACACCGCACGAAGGCGAATTCGCCAGGCTGTTCGCGGATATCGCCGATGACAATGTCTCGTCCAAGCTGGACAAGGCACGCGCGGCGGCAGCGCGCGCCAATGCCGTCATCGTCTACAAGGGCGCCGACACGGTGGTCGCCGCTCCCGATGGCAGGGCGGCGATCAATTCCAACGGCGCGGCCTGGCTTGCCACCGCAGGATCGGGCGATGTGTTGTCCGGCATCACGGCCGGACTGCTTGCCCAAGGCATGCCGGCTTTCGAAGCGGCCTGCGCGGCGGTCTGGATCCATGCCGAGACCGGCAGAAGGTTCGGACCGGGGTTGATCGCCGAGGATTTGCCGCTGGCGATGGTGCCGGTGCTGCGCGAACTGGTGGCTGCCGGAAGAGGGCGCTGTTCAACCGCACTTGAGCGATGACCCCGACACCGTTCACAGCGGGATGTTGTCGTGCTTCTTCCAGGGGTTCTGCATATCCTTGTTGCGCAGCATGCGAAGCGCCCGGGCCATGCGGCGGCGGGTCGAATGCGGCATGATCACCTCGTCGACATAGCCGCGCTCGGCGGCCACGAAAGGCGACAGGAAGCGGTCCTCGTAAGCCTTTGTATGAGCCGCGATCTTTTCGGCATCGCCGATGTCCTTGCGGTAGATGATCTCGACCGCGCCTCTCGCCCCCATGACGGCGATCTGCGCCGTCGGCCAGGCATAGTTCATGTCGCCGCGCAGATGTTTTGACGCCATCACATCATAGGCACCGCCATAGGCCTTGCGGGTGATCACGGTGATCTTCGGCACGGTCGCCTCGGCATAGGCGAAAAGCAGCTTGGCGCCGTGCTTGATCAGCCCGCCATATTCCTGCGCCGTGCCCGGCAAAAAGCCTGGAACATCGACAAAGGTAACGATGGGAATAGAAAAACAGTCGCAGAAGCGCACGAAGCGCGCCGCCTTGCGGCTGGCGTCGGAATCGAGCACGCCGGCCAGCACCATCGGCTGGTTGGCGACAAAGCCAACGGTACGGCCTTCGACCCGGCCGAAACCGGTGACGATGTTCTTGGCAAAACTCTGCTGGATCTCGAAGAAGTCACCTTCGTCGGCGACCTTCAGGATCAATTCCTTGATGTCGTAAGGCTTGTTGGCGTTGTCGGGGATCAGCCGGTCGAGCGACATGTCATGGTCGGTGACCGACTGGAAGCATTCGATCTCGGGGATCTCCGACGTGTTGGAAGCTGGCAACAGGTCGATCAGCCGCCGCATCTGCAGGAGCGCCTCGACGTCATTGTCATAGGCGCCGTCGGCGATCGAGGACTTCGTCGTGTGCACCGACGCGCCGCCGAGGCTCTCGGCGGTCACCGTCTCATTGGTTACGGTCTTCACCACGTCCGGTCCGGTGACGAACATGTAGGAGGTGTCGCGCACCATGAAGATGAAGTCGGTCATGGCGGGCGAATAGACGTCACCGCCGGCGCATGGGCCCATGATGACCGAAATCTGCGGAATGACGCCGGACGCAAGCACGTTGCGCTGAAAGATCTCGGCATAGCCGCCGAGGGCTGCCACGCCCTCCTGGATACGCGCCCCGCCGGCATCGTAGAGGCCGATGATTGGCGCACGGTTGCGCAGCGCCATCTCCTGCACCTTGATGACCTTCTCGGCATGGGCTTCCGACAGCGAACCGCCGAACACGGTGAAATCCTTGGCGAAGAGGTAAACGGGACGGCCATTGACCGTGCCCCAGCCGGTGACGACGCCATCGCCGGCGATCTTTGTCTTCTCCATGCCGAAATCGGTCGAGCGGTGCTCGACATACATGTCGAATTCCTCGAACGAGCCTTCGTCGAGAAACACTTCGATGCGTTCGCGCGCGGTGAGCTTGCCCTTCTTGTGCTGCGCATCGATACGGGCCTGGCCACCACCCATGCGGGCGATGTCGCGCCGCCGCTCGAGTTCCTTCAGCACGTCCTTCATCGTTCGATCCCCAAAATCGGAAGCTGCGTTTGTGGTAATGATGCCGGTCGGGGAGTGCAAGCGTCGGCTTTTTGGCTGGTTTTTGCTGCACCGCAACATCGCGCCCCTTGCATTCCGGGGCGAACTCAGCCATATGCAGCCCATAGGCGCTTGGGCCGGGAGATTCCGGCCTTCTCGACAAATGAGACTGGTTGCGTCTGTTTTCCCTCTTTCCGGTATATCGGCCCTCTTCCGGTACATCACAAAGTGGCGAAAAAGCCCCGTGGCATGATGCCTGCGGGCACGACAGCGCAGCCGAGTGGACGCACGCGTCCGCCCGCCTTGTCGTTTCATATAAAATTTTCGACGGCAGGTTGCGCCCTGCCGCCATTGACGTTTGCGGCCAGAGGCCGCGTGAAAGAAGATTATTTTGACCAACGAAAACACATTGCCCGGCAACGACACCGCGGAACTCTCCGGTTTCGCGGCGCTGGGAATTACCGGTGCGCTGCTCAAGGCCACCCACAATGCCGGCTTCGCCGAACCGAAGCCGATCCAGATGCAGGCGATCCCGCCGCAGCTGGAAGGCCGTGACATTTTCGGCATCGCCCAGACCGGCTCCGGCAAGACCGCTGCCTTCGCGCTGCCGATCCTGTCGAAGATCATCGCACTCGGCACCAAGCGGCGCGCCAAGACGACCCGCGCGCTCATCCTGGCGCCGACCCGCGAACTCGCGGTGCAAATCGAGGACACCATCAAGATCCTCGCCAAGGGCGCGCATGTCTCGACGGCACTCGTGCTGGGCGGTGTCTCGCGCTTCAGCCAGGTGAAGAAGGTTGCTCCCGGCGTCGATATCCTCATCGCCACGCCCGGCCGGTTGACCGACCTGGTGCGCGAGGGCGACCTCATCCTCTCCGACACCAAATGGCTGGTGCTGGACGAGGGCGACCGCATGCTCGACATGGGCTTCATCAACGACGTCAAGCGCATCGCCAAGGCGACCGCGCCCGATCGTCAGACGGCGCTGTTCTCGGCCACCATGCCGGACGAGATCGCCGAACTCGCCAAGGGCCTCCTGAAGAACCCGGTCCGCATCGAGGTCTCGCCGCAAAGCACCGCGGCGGCCGAGATCGTGCAGGGCGTCGTCTTCGCCCGCACCAAGCAGAAGCGCCAGGTGCTGTCGACGATGCTCGCCGACGAAGCGATGAAGTCCGTCATCATCTTCTCGCGCACCAAGCATGGCGCGGACCGGGTGACCAAGGACCTGGAACGCGACGGCTTCAAGGCCGCCGTCATTCATGGCAACAAGTCGCAGAATGCCCGTCAGAAGGCACTGAATGATTTCCGTGATGGATCGGTGCGCATTCTGGTCGCGACCGACATCGCCGCGCGCGGCATCGACGTGCCCGGCATCAGCCATGTCGTGAATTTCGACCTGCCGGACGAAGCCGAAAGCTATGTCCACCGTATCGGCCGCACCGGCCGCAACGGTATGGATGGCATCGCCATCACGCTCTGCGATCCTTCGGAGAACAGCAAGCTGCGTCAGGTCGAGCGCATCATCCGCACCAAGCTGCCCATCGTTGCCGACCATCTCGGCAGCCCCGATCCCGCACGCAATCCTGCGGAAAAGAACGAGCGCTTCGAACCTGCCAACGATCGCGACCGCAATGGCCGTCGCGACGGCAGGCGGCCGGGCGGCGAGAAGAAGCCGAACAACGGCTTCGGCAAGAAGCGTTTCGGCGACAAGCCGGCCTTTGCCGGTGAGCGCAAGCCGGAAGGTGCAAAACCCTTCAAGGGCAACAACAAGCGCCGCTTCGGCGGCAAGCGTCCGGCCGCACGGGCTGCCTAACGAAACCTCGCGGCAACCGGCCAGTTCCTAACGGTTGCCTGGTGCCGACTACGAATGAAACGGCGGCTGAACATTGCTTCAGCCGCCGTTTTGTCTTCCAACCTCACTTCGCCACCGCTTCGATCCAGACGGCAATCCGTTGCGCCAGGAATGCGGTGGTGGATGGCGATAGCGCGTCGCCGGCAATGACATGGTTGTCTGGATCGCCAGTGCTTTCGATGGGCACCAGCTCATGCGCGGCACCCCAGCGCGCGGCGATCTCACGCGTGCGGTCGGGTCGCACGACCTTGTCTATATCCGAGAAGATGAACAGGGCGGGAATGGTCGCCTTCTCCACCGGCGCGCCATAGGCAAGGTCGGTCAGCGCCTGCATCGGCATCGTCGCGGCGATCGGATATCTGGTGGTCCAGAATTTCTCATGCAGCGCGTTGCGCGGCGCGAAGCTGCGTTCCTTGCCGGCGACGAGTTCCGCGATCTGCTTGCCCCAGGGCATGGTCAGGATCTCGGCGCCGGATGCTTTCACGCCGAAATTGGGCGAGATGAATGCAATGGCCGCCACACCCTCGGACGCCCCGGGCTGCGTCGCCGCCCAGGCCGCCAGCGCGCCGCCGGTCGACGTCGAGATGACGATCACCTTGTCGCCGATTGCCCGGCCGATGGCGAGCGCCTCCTCATAGTCGTTGATCCAGGCGTTGACGCTGCCTTGCGTCATCGCCGCGCCGTCCTGCCCGTGGCCGGTGAGGCGGGTGTAGAACAGGTTGGCGTCGAGCTGGTCGGCCACGTCGTCGGGCAAGGGTCGGCTCTCGCCCTTCGATGCGGAAAAGCCGTGGATGTAGACGATCGACAGCGGTGTCTTTGCGTGCACCATTGGGTTGGCCCAGACGATCTCCTTCTCCAGCCCGTCGCGGATACCGGGTACGGCAGCCTCCACTTTTGCCACATAGGCCTGTGGGTCGTCGCCGATGGCGGAAGGATCGAAATGGATCGTGGTGTCGACGGGTACGCGTGGACCCAGTAGGAAGGTCAGTGCAAGGACGGCGATCAGGCCCAGCACAGCAAGCACGATCCGTCGCCCCATCGCAGACTCCACGCAACAACATTCAAACTATGGTGGTGGCCATGAACAGGCAACGGCCGTTCAGGCGGCCAAGCCACCAATCCTGTGGGCATTATTTGTTGGGCGGTTTGCGCTCATAATGCAGCGGGCGCGCTTTCCAGCTGGTCGTCAGGCTGATCACCCATCGGCATAGCGGCCTTGGCAGCATGCCGAGAATTTTCAACGGCCAGCTCGTTCTGTACGGGAACGTCACTTCGAAGCCGCCGGATTTGATTCCCCGCACCATGCGGCGCGTCGCGCGGCCGACCGGCATCAGGCCAGGCATCGGCAGCATGTTCTTTTCGGTCAATGGCGTGTCGACAAAGCCGGGGTTAATCACCTGGACGCGGATGTTCATCTTGTCGAAATCATATTTCAGCGACTCGGCCAGGATGTTGATAGCCGCCTTGGTACCGCCATAGGCCGCCGTGGTCGGCCAGCCGAAATAGGCAGTCACCGAGCCGACCAGAACGACATGCCCACGCGCGCGCACCCGCATATGCTCGACGACAGGCACCAGCCCATTGATGATGCCGAAATAGTTGACTTCGAAGGAGCGGCGGAAATCCTTGACGACGAGGGACTCTCCGGGTGTCGAGATGTAATTTCCGGCATTGAAGATGGCGAGCACGATCGGCCCGAGGTCGTTCTCGATCGCCGCCACCGTTCTTGCCATGCGCGGCTCGTCGGTGACGTCGCAGGGAAAGGACACGACCTTGCCCGGCATCTGCGCGGTCTCGACGATGAGCGTGTCGATCGGATCGTTGTCCAGCGCTGTCACAGCCACCGCATAGCCTTGTGACGCCAGATCCCTGGCCAGCGAGCGGCCAATGCCGCTGCTGCCGCCGGTGACCCAGGCTACGCCGTGTTTCGGATCGGCCCGATAGAGTGTCATGCTGCGCCCTGCCGAGTTGTTATGTCTTGCTCTAGCGGTGGAGAAATCGAATGAAAAGAGTGCTTCTCGACGCCGGGTGCAAATGAACTGTCCGGTGTCCACCGGTCCCCGGCGACATCCATACACCGCAGCGCCGGAAATGCGACTGGACCAGACGAATTCTTGCCTTGAAACCGAAGCGTTGGGTTTCTAGGGTTTCGGCGCACGCATACAAGGAATCCCGAATGCCCCGTTCAGTGATCGACGCGATCGGCAACACGCCCCTGATCCGCCTCAACAAGGCTTCCGAAGAAACCGGCTGCGAGATCCTGGGCAAGGCCGAGTTCATGAATCCGGGGCAGTCGGTTAAGGATCGCGCCGGCCTGTTCATCATCCGTGATGCCGAACAACGCGGCCTGTTGCAGCCGGGCGGTGTCATCGTCGAGGGAACCGCCGGCAACACCGGCATCGGGCTGACGCTCGTCGCCAAGGCGCTGGGCTATCGCACCGTCATCGTCATTCCGGATACGCAGAGCCAGGAAAAGAAGGACACGATCAGGCTGCTCGGCGCCGAGCTGATCGAAGTGCCGGCCGTGCCTTACAGGAATCCCAACAACTACGTGAAACTGTCGGGACGGCTGGCGGAGCAGATGGCCAGGAGCGAACCGAACGGCGCGATCTGGGCCAACCAGTTCGACAATGTCGCCAACCGCGATGGCCATATCCGCACCACGGCCGAGGAAATCTGGGCCCAGACCGGCGGCAAGGTCGACGGTTTTGTCTCGGCGGTGGGGTCGGGCGGAACGCTGGCCGGTGTCGGGCTCGGATTGAAGGCCAAGAGCAAGAACGTCAAGATCGCGCTCGCCGACCCTCTCGGCGCCGCGCTCTACAGTTTCTACACCAGCGGCGAGCTGAAGTCAGAAGGCAGTTCGATTACCGAAGGCATCGGGCAGGGGCGCATCACCGCCAACCTCGAAGGCTTCACGCCTGACTTCTCCTACCAGATCAGGGATGAGGACGCGCTGCCGATCGTCTTTGACCTGATCCAGGAGGAAGGCCTGTGCGTCGGCGGCTCGACCGGCATCAACATCGCCGGCGCGATGCGGCTGGCTGCGGAATTGGGTCCGGGCCACACCATCGTGACGATCCTTTGCGACTACGGGACGCGCTACCAGTCGAAGCTATTCAACCCCGAATTCCTGCGCGAAAAGCAACTGCCGGTACCAGGCTGGATGGAATTGCAGAGCAAGATTTCAGTGCCCTTCGAGAAGGTCACGTGATGGCGCACCGGACCGAAGCGCTGTTTCGCGACGACGCCTATCTCCGCACGGCGGATGCCACGGTCGTCGCCATCAATGAGCGCGGCGGCATCATCCTCGACCGGACGATCTTCTATGCCACTTCCGGCGGCCAGCCGGGCGATAGCGGCACGTTGGAGCGTGCCGACGGCAGCCGCGTCGCAATTGCCGCCACGATCACTGGCGAGACCAAGGACGAGATCATCCATGTGCCGTCACCGGAGCAGGCCTTGCCGGAGGTGGGCGAGACGGTGAAGCTCGCCATCGACTGGGAGCGCCGGCATCTGCTGATGCGCATGCACGCGGCTTGCCACCTGCTCACCGTTGTCTGCCCGTTCCCGATCACCGGGGCGGCGGTTTCCGAGGACGACAGCCGTGTCGATTTTGACATTCCAGACGCCAGCTTCACCAAGGAAGAGGTGACCGCCGGCATGATGGATCTGGTGCGGGCCGATCATCCCATCTTCACCAAGCTGATCAGCGACGAGGAATTGGCCGCGAATCCTGGCTTGGTGAAGTCCAAGAACGTCCGACCGCCTGTTGGCACCGGCAAGATCCGTCTGGTCTGCATCGGTGACAATGCCTCGGTGGACAGCCAGCCCTGCGGCGGCACCCATGTGAGGAGCACCGGCGAAATCGGCGAAATCCACATCGGCAAGATCGAAAAGAAGGGCCGGGAGAACAGGCGCTTCCGCATCCGCTTCGGCCCGATGCCGGCGAACTGAACAGACAGACACCATCAAAAGGCGGCAGGAGAAAAGAATGACCGAAGACAGTCCTTTTACCGTCGATGCGGACTGGCTGCAGGAACGCCTCGGCCAGCCGGGCCTGACGATCATTGACGCCTCCTGGTATCTGCCTGCACAAAAGCGCGACGCGCGCGCCGAGTATGATGCGGCTCACATTCCTGGCGCCCGTTTCCTGGACCAGGACGCGGTTTCGGATCCTGACGCTGCCTTGCCGCATACACTGCCACCCCCGCAGCATTTCGCCCAATATGTCGGCGCGATGGGCGTTTCGGCCGATGACACCATCGTCGTCTATGATGGCCCGGGCTTTTTCTCCGCACCGCGGGCATGGTGGATGTTCCGGATCATGGGTGTCTTCCAGACCTATATTCTGGACGGCGGCTTTGATGGCTGGAAGGCGACCGGCCGGCCGGTAACGGCCGAGCCGACGAAGATCGCGCCAAGCGTCTTTCATGCCGATTTCGACGCCGGTCGCGTCGTCGGTCTGGCCGATATGCGCCGGATTGTCGATACAAAGACAGCACAGATCGCCGATGCCCGTGGGCCGGGCCGCTTCACCGGTAGCGAACCCGAGCCCCGCGCTGGCATCCGCTCCGGCCACATGCCGGGCGCGCGCAATGTGCCGTACTCCGCACTGTCGGAAAACGGCAGGCTGCTGCCGAAGGACCGTTTGCGCAAGGTGATAGAGGACGCCGGTATCGACCTATCCAAACCCGTGGTCACATCCTGCGGCTCCGGCGTCACCGCCGCGGTGGTCACGCTGGCGCTGGAGACGCTTGGCCATACCGACAACAGGCTTTATGACGGCTCATGGACCGAGTGGGGCGGATTGTCCGATACACCAGTCGTGACCGGCCCAGCGACCACCGGCCCTGCAACGACCGGCCCAGCAACGACCGGCAAGGAATGAATTGATGGAAAACGGCGTGCTGCAGGACATTGAGGTCACGGTGACTTTTCTCGAAATGCATGCCCCACCGCCCGTCTCGCCACCGGTACCCTACAACCGCCAGGTCGCGCTGCTGAAAACCAGGGACATTCCCTTGCACTTCTATCGCTACCTGATGGACCGGGTGGGACGCAAATGGCACTGGGTGAATGTTCTGAGGCTGAATGACGATGAGCTGTCAGCCGGAATCCACCGTGAGGATCGCGACATCAGGGTGCTCTATCTCGACGGTGCGCCGGCCGGCTTCTTCGATCTCAAGCCGCATCTGCCCGAGGAAGTCGAACTCGCCTATTTCGGCATGATGGAACATGCCACCGGTCAAGGCATCGGTCGCTGGTTCCTTGGTTCGGCGATTGCCGCAGCATGGTCGTATGGGCCGAAAAGGGTGACGGTGCAGACCTGCACGCTCGACCACCCGGCCGCGCTACCGCTCTACCAGAAGCTCGGTTTCAAGCCGGTGGCGCAGAAGAAGGAAGTCGTGCATCCCCTGCCTTTCGCCGAGCGCTCGGCCAGCGTCATGCGGCCGTAAGTTCAGCCGGAATCCGCCGCCGCTTCGATGATTCATCAAGGGATTGTCGAACTGATTAGCCGATTAACGATTTCGGTGGCCCTCCCGAAGCTCGAAGGGAGGATCCGACATCGGATCGGCTCATGCACGCTTGGCAGGAATCGGGTGGGAAGCACGGCGGCGAGCGCATAGTTTCCGGTCGCCAGTACCGGAGATCTTACGATGACCATCCAATTCACAGCTCTGCCGACCGAAAATGTCAGGGCGCTGCAGCGCGGCGGCCCCGATGCCTATGGCCGTACGCCCGAGCGGAAAATCTCTGACGGCGACGGGATGCCTTGCCGTCATTGTCTCAGGAATATCGCCGCCGGCGATGTCTATCTCATCCTCGCCTACCGGCCATTTCCAGACCCTCAGCCCTATGCAGAAACCGGGCCGATCTTCCTGCATGCCCAGGAATGCGAGCGTGCCGTCGGGACAAGGGAGCCGCCGGAGATCCTCGACAGCCCGGACTATATCGTGCGCGGCTATGGCGGCGATGATCGCATCGTCTACGGCAGCGGTGGCATTATCCCGACCGGAGCAATTGCCGCACGAGCCGAGACTTTGTTGGAGCGTGAGGACATTGCCTATGTGCATGTCCGCTCGGCGCGCAACAATTGCTATCAGTGCCGCATCGAGCGCGCATAAGATCAAGGGATTGGCGGCAGAAAGTCTCTGTCGCACTGCTGTCGCATAGACGCGCTAGAAAGCCAGTGTCGATCGATTGGCCGCACCGCGGATGAACCGGCGGCAATCTTGATATCGAGGAAGCGGGGCTTTGGCTCCGCTTTTTTGTTGCCCGCGTTCGGCCCTAACGTCTTTCGCCGCAAAAAAGCCCGCCGGCATGGCCGACGGGCTTCGACTGTTTGCCTGGAGGGGGCTTAGTTGAACTTGTACTTCGCGCCGATACGCACGGTATGGAAGGAAGCCTTGGAAGTGATGGAGTCGTCGGGGAGGCCGAGATCCGACGAGAAATCCTTCTTGGCAAACTGCGAATAGCGGTATTCCAGACCGAGCGTGACGTTGCTCGACACTGCCGTTTCCAGGCCACCACCGACTGAGAAGCCGCTGGAACCCCAGTCGATGATATCACCGACCGGATCGGAAGCGTTCAGATCGAAACGCTGCCAGCTATAGCCAGCCAGTGCATAGGCAAGGGTCGATTCGTTCATCTTCATGCCGACGCGGCCCAGCACATCGAAGCCGTAGTCCGTATCCAGATTGATCGAGCCGCCTGGGATGTCGAGCTGGCTGGTCATGCCCGAATAACGAGCATCGACCATGACACCCGCAACCCAGCTGCCGAAGTCATGATCATAGCCGACGTTCAACTCGCCAAGCACGCCTTCACCACCAAGGCCGTTGAACTTGGCACCGAGAAGCGGCGGGATTTCGAGCTGGTGCACCGATGCGCCGGCGCCCAAGCCACCACCGATATAGAAGCCGGTCCAGTTGTAGGCGGGTGTTTCAAACGAAGCGGCGGCTCCGTTCTGCGCACCGAAGCGATAGCTGGCGGCAACCTGGAATGTGTGACGCGACGTGTCGAGATTGAGTGCGCCGTCCGGCGAAGGAATGCCAGCTTCGGAAAGGAGATCGTCCTTGGTGCCGAAGCGGGTGTAGCGGTATTCTGTTTTGATCGTCCAGTTGCTGTTGATCGCGGTTTCGAGACCACCGCCGACGAAATATCCGCTCTGGTCCCAATCGAAGCCGAAACCGGCATTGGTATCGAGCTTGTACTTCTGCCAGGAATAGCCGCCCATGACGTAGCCCAGCGTAGTCGGCGTGATCAGGTAACCAGCACGCAAACCGGCATCGAAGCCGTATGTCTCCTGAATAGACGCGTCGAAAGGGCCGACATCCAGCGACGTTTCAATGTTGCCAACATGGACATCGACAAGCCCACCCAGAAGGAAGCGGGGCGACACCATATAGTCGTAACCAGCGGTAAGTTCGCCGTAGACCCCTTCACCGCCGATGCCATCCAAAGACAGACCGGGGATGAAATCGCTGCTGAGCTTGTGCGAGTTGGCTCCGGCGCCGATACCGAAGCCAACATAAACGCCACTCCAGTTAAAACCGGATGCCTCGACCGGTTGCACAACATCAGCGGCATGCGCGACTGACATAATTGCCACCGCCGATACTGCACTAAGAAGAATAGATTTCGCTGAAACGCGAAGAAACATAGCCCGTACCCCTAATCAATAAGCCCAAGATGTTCCTAGCAGGGAGTCGGCCAAGACGGGTATGACAAAAATGCAACAATAGGGGGTAAAGTGCCCTTACGGCACACGCTTCGATGGTCCTCTGGGAAGCGGGTTTGGCGCATCATTGCCCAAAGCAAAAAGCCCGCCGGAGTGAACCGGCGGGCAAGAGTGTGAGTTGACTTTTTCTGGGTATATTCCGGGTATATTAAGCCGCCAGCACTGCTTTCGGCTCGACCAGTTCGTAGCCGAGCGCTTCGGCGACCGCGCGGTTGGTGATCTTGCCCTTGTGGACATTCAGGCCGTTGCGCAGGTGATGGTCATCGACCAGAGCCTTCAGGCCCTTGTCCGCGAGTTGCAGACCATAGTGCAGCGTCGCGTTGTTGAGCGCGTGGGCCGAGGTGACCGGCACGGCACCTGGCATGTTGGCAACGCAGTAGTGGATCACGCCGTCGACCTCGTAGGTGGGCTCGGCATGGGTGGTGGCGTGCGAGGTCTCGAAGCAGCCGCCCTGGTCGATGGCGACATCGACCAGTACCGAGCCCTTCTTCATGCCGGACAGCATTTCGCGGCTGACGAGCTTCGGTGCGGCGGCGCCCGGGATGAGCACGGCGCCGACGACGATGTCGGCCGAGAAGCATTCTTCCTCGAGCGCCTCGACGGTCGAGTAACGGGTGTGGACCCGGCCGGCGAAGAGGTCGTCAAGCTGGCGCAGGCGCGGGATCGAGCGGTCGATGATGGTGACATCGGCGCCAAGGCCGGCGGCCATACGGGCCGCGTGCAGGCCAACGACGCCGCCGCCAAGCACGGTGACCTTGCCCGGCAGCACGCCGGGTACGCCGCCGAGCAGCACGCCGCGGCCGCCATTGGCCTTCTGCAGCGCCGTGGCGCCGGCCTGGATCGACAAGCGGCCGGCGACTTCCGACATCGGGGCCAGCAGCGGCAGGCCGCCACGATCGTCGGTCACGGTTTCGTAGGCGATCGCCGTCACGCCCGAGGCGAGCAGGCCCTTGGTCTGCTCCGGATCCGGAGCCAAATGGAGATAAGTGTACAGGATCTGGCCTTCGCGCAGCTGTGCCCATTCATTGGGCTGCGGCTCCTTGACCTTGACGATCATGTCCGACTTGGCGAACACGTCGGCGGCCGTCTTGGCGATGATGGCGCCGGCGGCGCGGTAGGCGTTGTCATCGGCGCCGATGCCGGCGCCCGCGCCGGTCTCGACCAGCACTTCATGGCCATGGGCGACATATTCGCGTACCGAGCCCGGCGTCAGGCCGACACGGTATTCGTGGTTCTTGATTTCCTTGGGGCAGCCGATGCGCATTTTCTTCTCCTGATCCGGGCCCTTTTGGGCTCACTCCCTGTAGTGCTGGAGTGAACCATGAATCGGCGTGCAGGTGTTTGCGAATGCGCTTGCGCGAACAGGCCGGTTTCGATATTTGTTGCAAAAAATAAACGGATTTTCGCAGGAATCACGAAAAATGCCGCTCGACAGGATTGATATCGCCATTCTTGAGACTTTGCAGAAGGACGGGCGGATGCCGAACGCGGCCCTTGCCGAGAAGGTTGGCCTGTCGCAGTCGGCCTGCTCGCGGCGGCTCGACAATTTGGAGAAGTCCGGAACCATCCGCGGCTATCACGCCCGGCTGTCCAACGCGGCCCTTGGCCACCAGATGACGGCGATCGTCCACATATCGCTCTCCGGCCAGTTCGAAAAGACGCTGTCGGATTTCGAGGCGGCGATCAAACGCTGCCCCAACGTGCTGTCGTGCCACCTGATGTCGGGCGAGTACGACTATATCCTGAGGATCGCGGCCAAGGATCTCGTCGACTACGAGCGCATCCACAAGGAATGGCTGTCGGCGATGCCGCATGTGACGAAGATCAATTCGTCCTTCGCCCTGCGCGAAATCGTCGACCGGACGGCAATGGGTCTGAAGCCGGAGATGGCCTAGAGCCCTATACCGTGGCCGCCTCCGTCACGATCCGATCCATCGGGATGTCGTGCGGCTGCGGATAAATGGTGGCGATGCGCTGCAATTCGTAGCCGACACCGATGACCAGTGGCTTGAACGGCATGGCGGCCAGCGTACGGTCGAAGAAGCCGCCGCCATAGCCCAGGCGATAGCTTGCCGGATCAATGCCGACAATGGGCGAGATGACGATGTCCGGCAGCACCGGATCACCCTCTGCCGGAATCGGGATGTTCCAGACGCCCTTTTCCAACCGGTCGCCCGGTTTGTAGGCGCGGAAGATCAGCGGTTGCCCTTTCTCGACAACGATGGGCAGCGCGGTGCGACCGCCACGCTCATTGACGGACGCCATCCAGGGCCGCAGATCCGGCTCGCCGCGAAACGGCCAGTAAAGGCTGACCATGCGGCCCGCGATCTCGCCGACAAGTGCATCCAGCCCGCCGGCGATGCGTTGCGACATTGCTGTTCGGGCGTCGGCGGAAACTTCAAGCCGGGCGGCGATTAGCCTTTCGCGCTCGGCTTTGCGCCAACGCCGCACGTCGGTCCAGTCGCTGAGTGGTGCCTGGAACGCAGGGTCGAGCTCGTGCATGAAGCAGGGCGGCGAAGAGTATTGCGCCGGGCCCTGGTTGTCATGATCGTTAGCCATGCCTCACCTCATCTCATGTTCGATGACGCTATACCTCGCGATACGATAGAACATGTGCATTCACGACATGGAACGACGAGTCTCAAGCACTGTCCTGCCATTGTTGCATTGCACAAGATACCTACATCTAGGGCAGGCAATCTTGCCCATCAGGGGTGAATCAAATGAGCGATGCCAGACATCATGTCGTCGTCGTCGGTGCCGGGTTCGGCGGTCTCGAATTCACCCGCGCACTGGCCGGTGCACCGGTGCGCATTACCATGATCGACAAGCGCAACCATCATCTGTTCCAGCCGCTGCTCTATCAGGTGGCAACCACGGCGCTGGCAACCTCGGAGGTTGCCTGGCCGATCCGCCATCTCCTGCGCAAGCGCAAGGATGTGACGACACTGCTCGCCAATGTCACGGGTGTCGACCGGTCCGGCAAACGCGTTCTGCTCGACGACGGCAGCGCCGTCGCCTACGACACGCTGGTGCTCGCCACCGGCGCGCGCCATGCCTATTTCGGCCATGACGAATGGGAGCCTTTCGCGCCGGGCCTGAAGACTTTGGAGGATGCCACCACCATTCGGCGCCGCATTCTTCTGGCCTTCGAGCAGGCGGAGCGGGAATCTGACCCTGCCAGGCGCCAAGCGCTGCTGACCATTGTCATCGTCGGCGGCGGGCCGACCGGGGTCGAACTCGCCGGAACCATTGCCGAACTGGCACATGACACGCTGCGCGGCGAATTCCGCAACATCGATACGCGCCAGACGCGGGTGGTGCTGATCGAGGCCGGCGACCGCATTCTGGCCAATTTCGCGCCAAAGCTCTCCGACTACGCTCGGAAGGCGCTGGAACGGCTTGGCGTTTCGGTCGAGCTCGGCCGGGCCGTTACGCGCTGCGATGCCGACGGCGTGGTTTTTGGCGACACGATTCTGCCGGCCCGCACGATCCTGTGGGCAGCCGGCGTTGCCGCTTCGCCAGCCGCCGAATGGCTGGAAGCGAAGGCGGATCGGGCGGGCAGGGTGTTGGTCGAGCCTGATCTCAGCGTGCCCGGCAGCCCGGAGATTTTTGTCATCGGCGACGCCGCTCACGTGCTGCGGCCCGACGGGCGGCCCGTGCCCGGCGTCGCGCCTTCCGCCAAGCAGGAGGGACGGCATGTTGCCGCGACGGTGAAGGCCAGGCTTGCCGGCGACACCAGCCCGCGGCCTTTCCACTACAAGCACGCCGGCGATCTGGCGACGATCGGCAAGCGCGCCGCCGCCATTGATTTCGGCTGGATCAAGCTCACCGGTTGGCTTGCGTGGTGGCTTTGGGGCATTGCACATATCTATTTCCTGATCGGTTTTCGCAATCGGCTTGCGGTTTCGCTGAGCTGGCTATGGATCTACGTCACAGGCCAGCGCAGCGCCCGGCTGATCACCCAGGGCGACGACGACAAGACCTGACTTTCTTCACCGCGCCTTTCATCCGGCCGTCATCTGTTGCTGATGGATTGGCGTGCCAATGCGCGCGACTTCTTGAGTGGACTTGAGCTGATTTCAGCGCGAAGTTCGCTTCGGGGCAGGACTCGTCAGGTCGTTGAAGAAGGAGAAAACATGTCGCAACTGCTCCATCCCGTCTCTCGCCGTGGTCTCCTAGCCGGGGCCGCCGCCACAGGGGCGCTGATCGTGCTTCATCCCTTCTCCGCCCGGGCGCAGGCCAACCAGGCGCATCTAAGGATCATGGAAACCACCGATATCCATGTGAACGTGCTGCCTTATGACTACTACGCCGACAAAGCCAATGACACGATGGGCCTGTCGCGCACGGCCTCCCTCATCGACGCGGTGCGCAAGGAAGCCGCCAATTCGATGCTGATCGACAATGGCGACCTTTTGCAGGGCAACCCGATGGGCGACTACATCGCCTATGAGAAGGGCCTGAAGGAGGGCGATCTCCATCCGATCATGAAAGGCATGAACCTGCTCGGCTACGAGTGTTCGACACTGGGCAATCACGAATTCAACTATGGCCTGTCCTTTTTGGACAAGGTGCTGGCCGGCGCCAATTTCCCGTTCGTCTGCGCCAACCTGATCCGGGGTACCGAGCTTGCCGCCAACCCGCGCGACGACAAGCTCTACCTCAAGCCTTACGTAATCCTGGACAAGAAGATCAAGGACGGGTCAGGCTCGGAACAGCCGATCAGGGTCGGCATCATCGGTTTCGTGCCGCCGCAGATCATGGTCTGGGACCTCAAGAACCTCGAAGGCAACGTCAAGACACGCGACATTGTCGAAGCGGCGAGGGCGTGGGTGCCGCGGATGAAGGAGGAGGGCGCCGACATCGTCATCGCGCTCTCGCATTCCGGCATCGACGTCAAGCAGGGTGACATGATGGAGAATGCCTCGTTCTTCGTCGCCGGCGTCGAAGGCATCGACGCGGTCTTCACCGGCCACCAGCATCTGGTCTTCCCCGGCAAGAAAGATTTCCAGGCGCTCGAGGGCGTCGACGCACAGAAGGGGACGCTGCAAGGCAAGCCCGCCGTCATGGGCGGGTTCTGGGGCTCACATATGGGCCTGATCGACCTGATGCTGGAGCGCGACGGGTCGAAGTGGAAAGTGGTCTCGGCGACATCGGAGGCACGGCCGATCTTCGAGCGTGTCGACAACAAGAACAAGCCGACCGTCCCGGACGACAAGCGCATCATCGCCGCTCTCGAGCAGGACCACCAGGCGACGCTCGCCTATGTGCGCCGCCCTGTCGGCAAGACGTCCGCGCCGCTCTATTCCTATTTCGCGCTGGTCGCTGACGACCCGTCGGTGCAGGTCGTCAGCCAGGCGCAAACCTGGTACCTGAAGGACATATTGAAAAGCACACAGTGGAAGGACGTGCCGTTGCTGTCGGCGGCGGCCCCGTTCAAAGCCGGTGGACGCAACGGCGCCGATTACTATACCGATGTGCCGGCGGGCGACATCGCCATCAAGAACGTCGCCGACCTCTACCTCTATCCCAACACGGTGCGCGCCGTGGAAATCACCGGGGCTCAGGTCAAGGAATGGCTGGAAATGTCGGCCGGCATCTTCAACAAGATCGAGGCCGGGAAGGCCGACCAGGTCCTGATCAACACTGATTTTCCGTCCTACAATTTCGACGTCATCGACGGCGTCACCTACAGGATAGATCTGTCGCAGCCGCCGAAATACGATGCCAAGGGCGGCATCGCCAATGCCGGTTCCAATCGCATTGTTGAGCTTATGTTCGACGGAAAACCGATTGATCCGGCAGCGAAATTCGTTGTCGCGACCAACAATTACCGGGCTGGCGGCGGTGGCAATTTCCCCGACATCAATGCCGCGAAGATCATCTACGAGGCGCCGGACACCAACCGCGACGTCATCGTCCGCTACATCGTCAGCCAGGGCACCATCAACCCGTCGGCCGACGACAACTGGTCGTTCGCGCCGTTGCCGGGAACCAGCGTCGTCTTCGACACCGGCGTCAAGGCAAAGGACGTCATCGCCGATGTGAAGTCGCTGAAGATCGAACCTGCCGGCGAGGGCGAAGCTGGCTTTGCCCGATATCGCATCCTTCTCTGATCAGCCGTCAAAGCTGGATGCGGTCAGCCTTGGAGGGGCCGGCGGCACGAATCGCCTGGCATGACAAGATCCAGCGCATCGATGGAAATGCCGCCCGCAAAAGGAAGTCGACGTGCGTACCCAGCTACGCCTTGTAGACCACCTGGCGCACATCGATGTAGCTGGCTCGGAAGCCGGCTTCGCAATAGTGCAGGTAGAACTCCCAGAGTTTCTTGAAACGATCGTCGAAACCGAGCGGTACGATTTTCTCCCAGGACCCTCGGAAACGCTGGCGCCATTCGGCAAGCGTACGGGCATAGTCCTCGGGGAAAACGCGTTCGCGCAGATGGGCAAGGCCGTGCGCGGCGCCAAGTGATTTCAAGATGGACGGCGTCGGCAGCATGCCGCCCGGGAAGACGTAGCGCTGGATGAAATCCGGCCTGGCGCGATAGGTGTCGTAGGCGGCTTCGTTGATGGTGATGATCTGCAGCCCAGCCATGCCGCCGGGCTTCAGGCAGTCCTTCATCTTGGAGAAGAACACCGGCCAGTATTTCTCGCCGACCGCCTCGAACATCTCGATCGAGGCGATGCGATCGTAGGTGCCCGTTTCGTCGCGGTAATCCTGCAACTTGATGTCGACCTTTTCGGTAAGGCCGGCCTTGGCGATGCGCGCCTTGGCGAAGTCGTGCTGCTCGCGGCTGATGGTCAATCCGGTAACCCGGCAACCGATTTCGCGTGCCGCGAATTCGGCAAAGCCGCCCCAGCCGCAGCCAATCTCCAGCACATGATCTTTCCCGCCTATGCCGGTGTCCCTGGCCAGCGCCCGGTATTTGGCGGCCTGGGCGCTCTCGAGATCGTTGACGCCATTGGCGTAAAGCGCCGAGGAATAGGTCATGCTCGGGTCAAGCCATTCCTTGTAGAAGGCGTTGCCGAGATCGTAGTGCGCCGAGATATTACGCTTCGATCCGGTGCGTGTGTTCTCGTTGAACCAGTGACGGATGCGCTGGACTGTGTTGATGAGCCAGCTGGCGCCGCCGGCAACCCTTTCACCGAAGGCGGAGTTGACCACGAATAATTCCAGGAAGCTGGTGACGTCAGGGCTTTCCCAATCGCCGTCCATATAGGATTCGGCAACACCAATTGTGCCGCCGGAAAAGGCGCGGCCCGGCAGGCGCCAGTTCTTGAGCACCAGTTCGGCATCGGGCCCCGGCGCCTTTCCGCCGACGAGAACGGCGCGGCCGTCCGGCATCCAGACTTTCAGCGAACCGCGCGGCAGGTTCATCGCCGCCGACAGCACCATGCGCGCCTTGGCCGGCAGGCCCTTGACGATCTCGGCGAAATTGAACTCGTCGAGCCTGACCGCGTCGCCCGGCGCTATGCCATGATGTTCCCCGTGTGTCATTCCAAGCCCCTGGATCTCCGTGGTGCCGGCGCGATCGCCGAGCCGCGGTTCTCTTGGTTCATCCGCCGGGTTCGAACGCCATTGCCTGGTCCCGGTAGCTTGCGGATCCGGCGACAGGCGGGCTCGAACGAAGCGCGCGCCCCTTAGCCAGAGCTTCAGCGCTTCCCGATGAATGCCTGCGCCAATCTTCCACGCCATGAGGCGGAACTTCAAGAGGCATGCCAAGAGCTGGACTGTGCCACGCGGGCGGCTGGCATCCGCCGCCTTGCGGCAGGCTGCTGCCCGAAATCGAAAACGTCTATGGCAGCCGCGGCGCTAGTGCGATAGCTTTAGCCATGCGTTATGTGATTGTCATTGCCGCCATCGCGTTCTTCCTGATCTGGGACGGTCTCTACAATCAGGGCCGGTATCTCGACGTCACGGTCAGGGAACTCTCCCATGTCGTGCGCTACGTCACCGGAAAAGCCTGATATCCCCTCTTGAGATAGCAGCCTGGCGCCTCATTTGAGGTGCTCACCGGTGTGAGACGAGGTCCAGCCCGATCGAGGCGCGTCGCAAGGACGCGTGGCGCCATGACCGGTTGACGCAAAGAGACCGCCGTCACAAAAGACCCCGACATTTCAGATCGAGGAGGCGGGATTGATCCGGCATATCGTTTTCTTCAGCGCGCGCCGCAAGGAAGATGTGGAAGCAGTTCGCACCGGACTGCTGGCGCTTGGGGACATTCCTCATTCCAGTCTCTTCGAGGTCACGTTGAACACCAAGGTCGACCCGCTGTCGGATGAAGTCGATGTCGTCGTCTACGCGGAATTTGCCGATGACGCGGCGCTGGCAGCCTACAAGTCGCATCCGCTCTATGCGCAGACCACCAGCAAGGTCAAACCATTGCGCGAGCTGCGCTATTCCGCTGATGTCGTGGCTGGAAGCTGATCCCGTGCCGGGATAGCCTCATGTCAAGTCCAGTTGCGGCGGAAGGGAAAGTCCACGGCTGTTTCAGGTGGTTGTTGCGGGGCCGCCGCCGGCGGCATTGCGATCAAGTCTTGAACCGATCTTCCGAATGATGCACATCGCGCTTCCATGACCTCGTCAGGCATTCATCCGCTCGATCATCTGGTTCTGCCGACGCAGAGCCTCGATGTGGCGCGTGCCCGGCTCAACGCCCTTGGCTTCGTCGTCGCTCCGGCCGGAATCCATCCGTTTGGCACGGAAAACTGCTGCGTTTTCCTCGCCGACGGCACCTATCTGGAGCCGCTTGCGATCGGCCGTGAACAGGCTGCGATAGAGGCGGCTGCCGAGGGCAATGTCTTCGTTGCGCGCGATCGCCTCTATCGCGAAAGTCGTGGCAACGGGGGATTTTCCGCGGTGGTCCTCGGCACGGACAATGCCGATGACGACCATGAACGCTATGTCGAAGCGGGTCTGTCGGCGGGAGACAAGCTGAGCTTCTCCCGAGCCTTCACAGACACGGCGGGCAAAAGCGATACGGCGTCATTCAAGCTCGCCTTTGCCGCGGCTCCCGGCCAAACGGACGCATTTCTTTTTGCCTGTCAGCGCATCAACGCGCCGAGAGTAGACCGAGGAGCCTTGCAGGCTCACCCCAATGGGGTCGACGGAATTGTCGAGGTGGTTGCAATCAGCAGCGCTTCCGCCGAGCAGCATCGGCTGATTTCAGTGGCGGTCAATGATCAGGCCGCCGATGCGCACGACGGCGTTTTTCATCTGCCGAACGCGGTCTTGACCGTGCTGGACACCGCCGCTTTCACGGCGAGATTCGGCATACCGGCCGGTACGCCATCAGAATTGCACTTCGCCGCCGTGGTTTTTTCGATCCGCGACATTGGCGCCACCGCAGGTCTGCTTGCGGCCAATGCCGTCCAGCACGATATGTCGGGCAATGACATCATCGTGCGGCCGGCATCTGGGCAGGGCGCAGCCTTCATCTTTCGGGAGATCCCATGAGCAACCCCCTGGCGCCCAATTCGTCGGTAACCGTCGGCAACGTCGTCTTCGACAATGCGGGACCCCTGGCGCTGATCGCCGGCCCTTGCCAGTTCGAATCGCGCCAGCATGCCTTCGACATGGCCGGCACGCTGAAGGAGCTGACCGGTAGGCTCGGCATCGGCCTCGTCTACAAGACGAGTTACGACAAGGCCAATCGCACCTCGTTATCGGCAACGCGGGGTGCCGGCATGGATGCCGCGCTTCCCGTCTTCGACGAGTTGCGCAAGGAATTCTCGCTTCCCGTCCTGACCGATGTCCACACCGAGGAACAGTGCGCGATCGTGGCGCCGCATGTCGACGTGCTGCAGATTCCGGCCTTCCTGTCGCGCCAGACCGATATGCTGGTCGCCGCCGCGACGACGGGCAAGGTCATTAATGTGAAGAAGGGGCAATTCCTCGCGCCCTGGGACATGAAGAACGTCGTCGCCAAGATCACCGGCTCGGGCAATGCCAATGTGCTGACCACCGAGCGCGGCGCTTCTTTCGGCTACAACACGCTGGTGTCGGATATGCGGGCGCTGCCTGTCATGGCCGAGATCGGCGCCCCGGTGATCTTCGACGCCACCCATTCGGTGCAGCAGCCGGGCGGGCAGGGCGGATCGTCTGGCGGGGAGCGCCGCTTTGTCGAGACGCTGGCCCGCGCGGCCGTTGCCGTCGGCGTTGCCGGCGTCTTCATCGAGACCCACCAGGACCCCGACAATTCGACTTCCTCCGACGGTCCCAACATGCTGCCGCTAAAGGATATGCCGGCACTGCTGGAAAGGCTGATGGCCTTCGACAGGATTGCAAAGGGCTGAAAAGCCAATGTCGTAGCGGATAAGCCCCGGTTGTAGGCTCGTCCGGCAAATGAGCGCTTTGGCAAGAGGAAGCCAATGTCCGTCGCCCGCGTCACCGAAATCACCTCGTCGTCCAGGAAAAGCTTTCAAGACGCCATCGAGAAGGGAATTGCGCGCGCCGCGAAGACCCTGAAGAACGTCGAAGGCGCCTGGATCCAGGACCAGAAGATCGTCGTCGAGGATGGCAAGATCGCGGCCTATCGCGTCAATATGAAGGTGACTTTCATCCTCGCGGAGTGATTGGGCAGCCGCCAAAAAAGTCGGGAACTTTCGCCCGCGCCCCTCATTGTCAAAGTGCGGATTAACGACAACGAGGAGCAAACAATGACGACGCAAACAGGCCACACCGAAGCCATTGCCGCTTCGCGAGTCATCGGCACGACCGTCTACAACACCCAAGGCGACAGCATCGGCAGCATCGAGGACGTCATGCTCGACAAGACGTCGAACGGCATCATGTTCGCGGTGATTGGATTTGGCGGCTTTCTCGGCATTGGCGAGAAGTACCACGCCATCCCCTGGGCAAGCCTCGACTATGATGAGGCAAGGGGCGGCTATGTCATACCCTTCTCCAAGGAACAGCTGAAGGCAGCGCCTGCCCATTCCATCAACGAACTGGCCGGCGCGGATGGCGAGAGCGCGCGCGACGAGTCATACGAATATTACAAGGTCGCGCCCTACTGGCATTGACGCCACAATCGAAAAGGGGGTCGTTTCCACGGCCCCCTTTTTGATTCAAACGCAACGCTACTCGCTGATGTGCAAAGCCGGCAAAGACGCAATAGCCTTTGGCGGCGACTGCTGGTTGTCGCATGACGTCAGGAACGCCGCGGCGATCAGGAACAGACTGACAATACCGCTCACCTCAGACATGGCGAACCCCTCCTGTTTCGCCCCACGATAACATTCCTAACCCGAAATGCGCGTCCGGTGGCATGACTTATGATGACAGGAAATTGCGCTTCGTGAATCGGGCGGGCGGCACTATTCGATCAGGCCCCGATTGCCTTTTGCGTCGCTTTGGCTAAGACGGGCGCGACGTTTTCTCCAGATCAATCGAGGACATCGCAATGACCGCCATCATCGACATTGTCGGGCGTGAAATCCTGGACAGCCGTGGAAACCCGACCGTCGAGGTCGATGTTGTTCTCGAAGACGGTTCGATGGGCCGCGCCGCGGTGCCGTCGGGTGCCTCCACCGGCGCCCACGAAGCCGTCGAGCTTCGCGACGGCGGCGCCCGCTACCTTGGCAAGGGCGTGCTCAGGGCCGTCGAGGCGGTCAATGGCGAATTGTTCGAGGCGATCGGCGGCATGGAAGCCGAAAACCAGATCCATATCGATCAGACCATGATTGAGCTTGATGGCACGCCCAACAAGAGCCGGCTCGGCGCCAACGCCATCTTGGGCGTTTCGCTGGCGGTCGCGAAGGCCGCGGCCGATGCAGCCGGGCTGCCGCTCTACCGCTATGTCGGCGGCACCAAGGCGCATGTCCTGCCTGTGCCGATGATGAACATCATCAATGGTGGCGCGCATGCCGACAATCCGATCGACTTCCAGGAATTCATGATCCTGCCGGTCGGTGCGCCGACGCTGCGCGAAGGCGTGCGCTGGGGCTCGGAAATCTTCCACACGCTGCGCAAGAAGCTGAAGGATGCCGGCCACAACACCAATGTCGGCGACGAGGGCGGCTTCGCCCCGAACCTGAAGAGCGCGCCGGTGGCGCTCGACTTCATCATGGAATCGATCGAGAAGGCCGGATTCAAACCAGGTGAAGAGATCGCGCTCGGCCTCGATTGCGCCGCGACCGAGTTCTTCAAGGACGGCAACTATGTCTATGAGGGCGAGAAGAAGACGCGCGATCCCAAGGCGCAAGCCAAGTACCTCGCCAAGCTCGCGGCCGACTATCCGATCATCTCGATCGAGGATGGCCTTGCCGAGGACGATTGGGAAGGCTGGAAGTACCTGACCGACCTGATCGGCAAGAAGACGCAGCTCGTTGGTGACGATCTCTTCGTCACCAACACGGCGCGCCTGCGCGACGGCATCCGCATGGGCGTCGCCAACTCGATCCTGGTCAAGGTCAACCAGATCGGCTCGCTGACCGAGACGCTGGATGCCGTCGAGACCGCGCACAAGGCTGCCTACACCGCCGTCATGTCGCACCGTTCGGGCGAAACCGAGGATTCGACCATTGCCGATCTCGCCGTCGCCACCAATTGCGGGCAGATCAAGACCGGCTCGCTGTCGCGCTCCGACCGCATGGCCAAATACAACCAGCTGATCCGCATCGAGGAAGAACTCGGCAAGCAGGCGCATTACGCCGGCAAGTCGGTGATCAAGGGCTGATCCGGCCGCACATCGTTGATACGGAGAGGGCGGGACATCCCGCCCTTTTTCATTTCAGGCCGGCATGGCGGTCTCCCGTAACCGTCCGTTAAGCACAATCAGGCGAAAAAGACTTCGAGCCGTTTGAGTTCGCGGCACGGGGAATCGGTTATGTGGACGCGTCAGCACAAGCAGAGAAACACCGGCCGGCTGATCATTCCCTCGCTGTGCGTGCTGTTCCTGGCTTATTTCGGCTTCCATGCCTATCACGGTGAATTCGGCATCAATTCGAAATACAAGCTTGAGGCCGAGACGGTTGCGTTGCAGGGTCAGCTCGATGCGATCAAGGCACGCAGGATGGAACTCGAGCGGCGCGTCAAGCTCATGCACGACGGCACGCTGGAGAAGGACATGCTCGACGAGCAGGCGCGCAAGGCACTCAATCTGTCGCAGGCCGACGAGATCACCATCATGCTGCCGGCTCCGGCGAAGTAACCAATTTCAGGTTAATCACCAATATTTTCAATGATTTTAATTGCTTAGGCGCATGCCAGCTATGCAATTTCGACATGGCGGAACGCCTTTCTACGTGTTAGCCTCCCATAAATCGAAGGGGAGGGCGATCTCCCCGGAGCAGTTTGATCTTGCTCCAGTGTCCGCAAAGAGACGCCAACAGGGAGTGATGCATGGCCACCGCAGCCAGAAAAGCGCCTGCCAAATCGAAATCCGACGGCAAACCCGGTCTATCAGCACCCAAGCCTGTTGACTTCACCAAGGACGAAGAGCTTGCCGCCTACCGGCACATGCTGCTCATCCGCCGTTTCGAGGAGAAGGCCGGCCAGCTCTACGGCATGGGCTTCATTGGCGGTTTCTGTCACCTCTATATCGGCCAGGAAGCGGTCGTCACCGGCATGAAGATGGCGCTGATCGACGGCGATCAGATGATCACGGCCTATCGCGATCACGGCCACATGCTGGCGATGGAGCTGTCGCCGCGTGGCGTGATGGCCGAGCTGACCGGACGCCGCGGCGGCTTGTCCAGAGGCAAGGGCGGTTCCATGCACATGTTCTCCAAGGAGAAGCATTTCTATGGCGGTCACGGCATTGTCGGTGCGCAGGTGTCGCTTGGAACAGGTCTGGCCTTTGCCAACCGCTACCGCGACAACAACAATGTCTCGCTGACCTATTTCGGCGACGGCGCCGCCAACCAGGGCCAGGTCTACGAAAGCTTCAACATGGCCTCGCTGTGGAAGCTGCCGGTGATCTACATCATCGAGAACAACCGCTACGCCATGGGCACCTCGGTGTCGCGCTCTTCGGCGGAAACCAATTTTTCGCATCGTGGCGCGTCGTTCAAGATTCCGGGCATCCAGGTCGACGGCATGGATGTGCGTGCGGTGAAGGCGGCTGGCGATCTGGCTACCGAGTGGTGCCGTGCCGGCAATGGGCCGATCATTCTCGAAATGCAGACTTATCGCTATCGCGGCCACTCGATGTCCGACCCGGCGAAATATCGCTCCAAGGAAGAAGTCCAGAAGATGCGCTCCGATCATGATCCGATCGAGCAGGTCAAGGCGCGGCTCATCGAGAAGAAGTGGGCGACCGAGGACGAACTCAAGACCGTCGACAAGGAGGTTCGCGACATCGTCGCCGACGCCGCCGAATTTGCCCAGCACGACGCGGAGCCGGATCCGTCCGAGCTCTGGACCGATATCGTATTGTAAGGGAGGGCCAGGACATGCCGATCGAAATTCTCATGCCCGCCCTCTCGCCGACCATGGAAGAGGGCAATCTTTCCAAGTGGTTGAAGAACGAGGGCGACAAGGTCGTCGCCGGCGACGTCATTGCCGAGATCGAAACCGACAAGGCGACGATGGAAGTCGAAGCCGTCGACGAAGGTACGCTGGGCAAGATCCTGATCGCCGCCGGCACCGAAGGCGTCAAGGTCAACACGCCGATCGCCGTTCTGCTGCAGGATGGCGAAAGTTCTGGCGACATGGACAAGGCCTCCAAGGCGGCTCCCGCCTCCACGCAGGACGCGGTGTCAACTGGTGGGCAGCGCGCCGACGCGGCCGAGGAAGGCTCGCAACGGGCGCCGCAGGATGCTGGAGAGGCGCCGAAAGCCTCCGTCCCCGCCGCCCCGGTGGTCAACCTCGCTGCCGATCCGGACATTCCTGCCGGCACCGAAATGGTCTCGACCACGGTGCGCGAGGCGCTGCGTGATGCCATGGCCGAGGAAATGCGCCGCGACGGCGATGTCTTCGTCATGGGTGAGGAAGTCGCCGAATACCAGGGCGCCTACAAGATCACACAGGGCTTGCTGCAGGAATTTGGGCCGCGGCGCGTCGTCGACACGCCGATTACCGAGCATGGTTTTGCCGGCGTTGGTGTCGGCGCGGCGATGGCTGGGCTGAAGCCGATCGTCGAGTTCATGACCTTCAACTTCGCCATGCAGGCGATCGACCAGATCATCAACTCCGCCGCCAAGACGCTCTATATGTCGGGCGGCCAGATGGGCGCGCCGATCGTGTTCCGCGGGCCAAATGGCGCGGCGGCCCGCGTCGCGGCACAGCACTCGCAGTGCTATGCCGCCTGGTACAGCCACATTCCAGGCCTGAAGGTGGTGATGCCATACACGGCCGCCGACGCAAAGGGGTTGCTTAAGGCAGCGATCCGCGATCCGAACCCGGTCATCTTCCTCGAGAATGAAATCCTCTACGGCCAGTCCTTCGACGTTCCGAAGCTGGACGACTTCGTGCTGCCGATCGGCAAGGCGCGCATCCACAAGGCAGGCAAGGATGTCACCATCGTCTCCTTCGGCATCGGCATGACCTATGCGGTGAAGGCTGAAGCCGAGCTGCGCGGCATGGGCATCGACGCCGAGATCATCGACCTCAGGACTATCCGTCCGCTCGATCTCGACACCGTCATCGTCTCGGTCAAGAAGACCAACCGGCTGGTCGTGGTCGAAGAAGGCTACCCGCAGAATTCGGTTGGCGACCACATCGCCAACCAGGTCTCGCAGCGCGCCTTCGATTTCCTCGACGCACCGGTCATCACCATTGCCGGCAAGGACGTGCCGATGCCTTATGCGGCGAACCTCGAAAAACTGGCTTTGCCGAATGTCGGCGAGGTCATCGAGGCCGTCAAAGCCGTCGCATATCGCTGAACCGGGTGGGAGGACAATATGCCAATCAACATCACCATGCCGGCGCTCTCGCCCACTATGGAAGAGGGCAATCTTTCCAAGTGGCTGGTCAAGGAAGGCGACAAGGTTTCGCCCGGCGACGTGATCGCCGAGATCGAAACCGACAAGGCGACGATGGAGGTCGAAGCCGTCGATGAGGGCACGGTTGCCAAGCTCGTCGTGCCGGCCGGAACCGAAGGGGTCAAGGTCAACGCGCTGATCGCGGTGCTTGCGGCGGAAGGCGAAGATGCCGGCGCCGCGGCGAAAAGCGGCGGCGCCACACCGGCGAAAGCCGAAGCTCCGAAAGCGGATGCGCCTAAAGCCGAAGCGCCGAATGCTGAAGCGCCAAAGGCCGAGGTCGAGGCCCCAAAGGCGCAGGCGGCTCCGGCCGCCAATGGCAACGCGGCTGGCGACCGCACCTTTGCATCGCCGCTTGCCCGCCGTATCGCCAAGGACGCCGGCGTCGACGTCTCTGCGGTCACCGGCACCGGCCCGCACGGCCGCGTGGTCAAGGCTGACGTAGATGCCGCGATTGCCGGTGGTGGCGCCAAGGCGGCACCGGCTGCCAAGGCTCCGGCCGGCGCGCCTGCCTCCACCCCGGCGGTAAAGGCGATGTCGGACGAGCAGGTGCTGAAACTGTTCGAGGAAGGCTCCTACGAACTCGTCCCGCACGACAATATGCGCAAGACCATCGCGCGGCGCCTGGTCGAAGCAAAAACCACCATCCCGCATTTCTATCTGACGCTCGACTGCGAACTCGACGCGCTGCTGGCTTTGCGCACTCAGCTCAATGCCGCGGCACCGGTGAAGAAGACCGACAAGGGCGAGGCGCCCGCCTACAAGCTGTCGGTCAACGACATGGTCATCAAGGCGATGGCGATGGCGCTGAAGGCCGTGCCGGATGCCAATGCGTCATGGACCGAGAGCGCCATGGTCAAGCACAGGCATGCCGATGTCGGCGTCGCTGTGTCCATTCCCGGTGGCCTGATCACGCCGATCATCCGGCATGCCGATGAAAAGACGCTGTCGGTCATCTCCAACGAGATGAAGGACCTGGCCAGCCGCGCCCGCAGCCGCAAGTTGAAGCCGGAGGAATATCAAGGCGGCACGACCGCCGTCTCCAATCTCGGCATGTTCGGCATCAAGGACTTTGCCGCCGTCATCAACCCGCCGCATGCGACGATCCTGGCGGTCGGCGCCGGCGAGGAGCGGGCGGTGGTCAGGAACGGCGAGATCAGAATAGCCACCGTGATGTCGGTGACGCTGTCAACCGACCATCGTGCGGTTGATGGCGCGCTGGGGGCCGAACTGCTGGTCGCCTTCAAGAAGCTGATCGAGAATCCGATGGGCATGCTGGTCTAGGAAAGGGAAAGGCTGTGCGGATATTCTTCACCAGCCTTTTCGCCTTTTTGATTTCCGGCTTGGCCGGCGGCCTTATCGCGCAATGGTTGGCTGTCGCCACCGGCGCCGAGGAAGAATACATCATCGTCTTCATGTTCTCGGTGCTGGTGACTTTTGTCGTCACCTTCATCTTCTTCGTTGCGCAATTGACGAACGATCCGGTCGCGGCCGTCGCCAGCGCAGGCAAGTGGACGCTGATTGCCTTTGTGGCGCTTCTCGTCCTGCTGGTCGCGCTGATCCTCTACAGCGACAGCAGCGCCGCGGTGGTCAGGAAAGACATACCGATGGTTGCCGGTCTCGGTCTGCCGGGCCTGGTGACGATCGTCATCCATTGGTTGTTCGCACGCTGGCGCGTGAAGCGCGGCGTGGCCGACACAAAGGCAGGTTGAACGGATGAAGACGGTGCTTTGTTACGGCGACTCGCTGACCTGGGGCTACAATGCCGAGGGCGGCCGTCATGGGCTCGGGGATCGCTGGCCAAGCGTCCTGCAAGCAGGCCTCGGCGAAGGCGTTCAAGTCGTCGCGGAGGGGCTCAATGGCCGCACCACCGCCTTCGACGATCATCTGGCCGGAGCCGATCGCAACGGCGCGCGGCTGCTGCCGACAGTGTTGACGACGCATGCGCCGATCGACCTGATCGTCATCATGCTCGGCGCCAATGACATGAAGCCATGGATCCATGGCAACCCGGTTGCCGCCAAGCAAGGCATCCAGCGGCTGATCGATATCGTGCGTGGCCACGACTATCCGTTCGACTGGCCGGCACCGCAGATACTGATCGTTTCGCCGCCTCTTGTCAGCCGCACCGAAAATGCCGACTTCAGGGAGATGTTCGCCGGCGGCGATGAGGCCTCGAAGCAGCTTGCGCCGCAATACGCCGCACTCGCCGACGAGGTCGGCTGCGGCTTCTTCGACGCTGGCACGGTGGCGCAAACAACACCTCTCGATGGCGTCCACCTCGATGCCGAGAATACGCGAAACATTGGCGAGGCGCTGACGCCGGTCGTGCGCGTCATGCTGGAATTGTGATTGAAGGAGAAAACCCGTGGCTGAGAACTACGACGTCATCATCATCGGCTCCGGTCCCGGCGGCTATGTCACCGCGGTGCGCTCCGCCCAGCTCGGCTTCAAGACGGCGATCGTCGAGCGCGAGCATCTAGGCGGCATCTGTCTGAATTGGGGCTGTATTCCGACCAAGGCGCTGCTGCGGTCGGCCGAGATCATGCATTATTCCGATCATCTGAAGGATTACGGCCTGAAGCTCGATGGCGGCAAGATCAGTGCCGATACCGCTGCCGTCGTCGATCGGTCGCGAAAAGTGTCGCTCAGGCTCAATGGCGGCGTCGCCTTCCTGATGAAGAAGAACAAGGTCGACGTCATCTGGGGCGAGGCCAAACTATCCAAGCCCGGTGAGATCGTGGTTTCCAAGACGGCCAAGAAGCCGATGGAGCCGCAGCCGCCGGTGCCGAAAGGCGTCAAGGGCGAGGGCACCTACACCGCCAAGCACATCATCCTGGCGACCGGCGCCCGGCCGCGCGCTCTGCCCGGCATAGAGCCGGACGGCAAGCTGATCTGGACTTATTTCGAAGCCATGGTGCCGAAGGAGATGCCGAAGTCGCTGCTGGTGATGGGCTCAGGCGCTATCGGCATCGAATTCGCCTCCTTCTATCGCACAATGGGCGCCGAGGTCACGGTGGTCGAGCTGCTGCCGGCGGTGATGCCGGTCGAGGACGCCGAGGTCTCGAAATTCGCGCAAAAGCAGTTCGAGAAGCAAGGCATGAAGATCATCCTCGAGGCCAAGGTAACCAAGGTCGAGAAGGGGACGAACTCGATTACCGCGCATGTCGAGATGAAAGACGGCAAGGTCGAGAAGATCACCGCCGATCGCATGATCTCGGCCGTTGGCGTCCAGGGCAATATCGAGAACCTCGGCCTTGAAGCACTCGGTGTTAAGACCGAGCGCGGTTGCGTGGTCATCGACGGTTACGGCAAGACCAATGTGCCTGGTATCTACGCCATCGGCGATGTCGCCGGTCCGCCCATGCTTGCTCACAAGGCCGAGCACGAGGGCGTCGTGTGCGTCGAGAAGATCGCGAATTTCCCCGGTGTTCATGCCACGGACAAGCTCAAGATCCCCGGCTGCACCTACTGCAATCCGCAGGTCGCCTCGGTTGGACTGACGGAAGCAAAAGCCAAGGCCGAGGGCAAGGATATCCGCGTCGGCCGGTTCCAGTTCGGAGCCAACGGCAAAGCCATCGCGCTTGGGGAAGACCAGGGCTTCATCAAGACCATCTTCGACAAGAAGACCGGTCAGTTGCTCGGCGCACACATGGTCGGCGCCGAAGTTACGGAACTGATCCAGGGTTTTGTCGTGGCGATGAACCTCGAAACCACCGAGGAAGAGCTGATGCACACCATCTTCCCGCATCCGACGCTGTCCGAGATGATGAAGGAAAGCGTGCTCGACGCCTATGGCCGCGCCTTGAACGCATGATAGATTCCCCGCAGGAGACTCAGCTGTCAAAGCCGTGGGATCTCGACGGCGAGGCAGTTCGTTTCCGAATGCATTTTTACTGGCGCAAGGAGAAGGCATATGCACTTGAACGGCGTGGGCTGGATCGCAGCAATCATTATCGGCGGCCTGGCAGGCTGGTTGGCCGAAATGGTCATGAAGAGCAACACCGGCATATTCATGAACATTATCATGGGCATCGTTGGCGCGGTGGTGCTGAACGCAGTCTTGCAGGCGCTCAACATCGGCGTGTTCGGCGTCGGCTGGACCGCCTATCTGATCACCGGCTTCATCGGTGCCTGCCTGCTGATCTGGGTAGGTCGCCTGTTGCGCCGTTAGTCGATATCGTTTTCGCTATGCGAAAACGGTTGTAGCGGCATGCGCCGCTGCAGCCTTTTTCTTTGTCCCGAAAAGTCCTAGATGACGTTAAGGTGACGATCGCCGACGGGCGGTCGCAAGAAAGGCCAGGGTTCAGATGGTCACTGTCCTCGACACGATCGCCAACGCGCCGCGGCTGCGGCATCCCGAGAAGGCCCACAAGCCCGACCAGGAGGTATTGCGCAAGCCGGACTGGATCCGCGTCAAGGCGCCGGTGTCGAAGGGATATGCCGAGACACGGGAGATCGTGAAATCGCACAAGCTGGTGACAGTATGCGAAGAGGCCGGTTGCCCGAACATCGGTGAGTGCTGGGAAAAGAAGCACGCCACCTTCATGATCATGGGCGAGATATGCACGCGCGCCTGCGCCTTCTGCAATGTCGCCACTGGCATCCCGACCGCACTCGACTCCGACGAGCCCGCGCGTGTCGCGCATGCCGTCAAGCAAATGGGCCTCAGCCACGTCGTCATCACCTCCGTTGACCGCGACGATCTCGACGATGGCGGTGCGCAGCACTTCGCAGATGTCATCCGTGCGATCCGGGCGGCAACGCCTCTGACGACGATCGAAATCCTGACGCCCGATTTCCTGCGCAAGGAAGGCGCACTGGAGATCGTCGTGGCGGCCCGGCCCGACGTCTTCAACCACAACCTCGAAACCGTGCCGTCGAATTATCTTAAGGTCCGGCCGGGCGCCCGCTATTTCCACTCGATCCGGCTGCTGCAGCGGGTCAAGGAACTCGATCCGTCGATTTTCACCAAGTCCGGCATCATGGTCGGCCTTGGCGAGGAGCGGAACGAAATCCTGCAATTAATGGACGATCTGCGTTCGGCCAATGTCGACTTCATGACCATCGGCCAATACCTGCAGCCGTCGAAGAAGCACCACCCGGTGATCCGCTTCGTCACGCCGGAGGAATTCAAGTCCTTCGAGACGATCGGCAAGACAAAGGGTTTCCTGCTGGTGGCATCGAGCCCGCTGACACGCTCTTCGCACCATGCCGGCGACGATTTCGCCCGGCTGCGCGCCGCGCGCGAAGCGCAGCTCCAGAAATTGGTCTAACGCCGGTTTCATGCCGAAATTCGAAGCCACCCGCCGCGTCGCCCACACGCCTGAGCAGATGTTCGCGCTGGTCGCCGACATCGAAACTTACCCGCAATTCCTGCCGCTTTGCGAAGCGTTGGCGGTCCGCTCGCGCAAGGAGCGTGACGGCCGCACCATCCTCGTGGCCGACATGAGCATCGGCTATAAGGCGATCCGGGAGACTTTCACGACGCAGGTGCTGCTCAAGCCCGACGAACATGCCATCGACGTGAAGTATATTGACGGCCCGTTCAAATATCTGAGCAATGTCTGGCGGTTCGAGCCGGATGGTGCCGGTTGTGCCGTGCGCTTCTTCATCGACTATGAATTCAAGAGCCGCATCTTGGGTGCGCTGATGGGCACGATGTTCGATCGTGCCTTCCGCATGTTCGCCGAAGCTTTTGAAAAGCGCGCCGACATCATCTACGGCAAGAAACCGGCGGCCTGACTCTCGCCAAGCGCCTGCAAGCCGATCTCAAGTGCATGATGGACCGTTTCCCGGCGGATGAAGTCACGGCCATTGTCGGCAAACAGCTTGCGTTCAGCCGTCACGGGTCGGCCGTTCACCGCAACGCCAAACCAGACCAGCCCGACCGGCTTTTCCCTGGAACCGCCACCCGGACCGGCAATGCCGGTGACGGCCAGCGCCAGCCCGGCACGCGAACGGGCGAGCGCTCCGGCGGCCATCTCGATGGCTGTCTCGCGGGAGACCGCACCATGCACGTCGAGCGTGGCGGCGCGAACGCCGAGCATGTCCATCTTGGCTTCATTGGAATAGGTGATGAAGCCGCGATCGACCACGGCGGAAGAACCGGCAATGTCGGTCAGCGCGGCGATGATCATCCCGCCGGTACAGCTTTCCGCGGTCGCCAGCATGATGCCGCGCTCCCGGCACGCCTCAAACAGGGCGGTTGCCAGTTCGCTGTTGGTCATTCCGGAACCTCGCCTGGAAACACCACACTGGCGGTGGCGATCGCCGCGATACCTTCCTCGCGGCCGACAAAGCCGAGCTTCTCGTTGGTTGTCGCCTTGACCGAGATGCGGTCGGCGGAAATGCCCAGCATCTGCGAAAGGACTGATGTCATCGCCTCGCGGTGCGGGCCGACGCGCGGCGCCTCGCAGATCAGCGTGATATCGGCATTGGCGATGCGTCCGCCGCGCTCGCGCACCAGTCTTGCCGCATGTTCGACGAATATCCGCGATGCAGCGCCTTTCCACTGCGGATCGGATGGAGGAAAGTGCGTGCCGATATCGCCGGCCCCGCAGGTCGCCAGCAGCGCGTCGGTCAGGGCGTGCAGGCCGACATCCGCGTCGGAATGGCCCGACAATTTCCTGTCATGCGGGATGGCGACGCCACAAAGCGTAACATGGTCGCCGGGCTCGAAGGCGTGGACATCGTAGCCATTGCCGGTGCGGATGTCGGGAAAGTGTGTCCGCTCGCTAGAAAGTCGCTGGTGCGCCATGGCGATATCCCGTGCCCATGTGAGTTTGACATTGTCGGGCGATCCAGGAACGAGCTTCACCGGCATTTGCATCCATTCGGCGATCGACGCGTCGTCGGTAAAGTCGGATTTGCCGCTGTCATAGGCTTGCTCATGCATCGTCATGATCGCGAGGAAGGGAAAGCCTTGCGGCGTTTGCGCCGCGTGCAGCCCGCTCCTTGGCACCGTTTCGCCGACCATGCCGGTCGCCGATTCGCGTTTCAGCGTGTCGGCGACCGGCAGGGCGGGAAGCGCGCCTTCACGTTCGCCGATGGCCGCGATTGTGCGGTCGATCAGATCCATGTCTACAAAGGGGCGCGCGGCGTCGTGGATGAGGACCTTGTCCGGCGCGTAGCTTCTCAGCGCCTGCAGCCCGAGCCGAACCGAATCCTGCCTGGTCGCGCCTCCGGCAATTGCCGTTACCCGATCCGCATCGGTTCCGACCGCTTGCTGAAAAAGCTCGCGGTCCTCGGCATGGATGGCCACGACGATCCGGCCGATGAGTGGGTGCGCCAGAAAAATGTCTATCACACGAGCGATAACGGCGCGTCCGCCAATTCGTTGATATTGCTTCGGACCATCGGTTTGTCCGGCGCGCGCGCCGCGACCGGCCGCGACGATAACCACCGCGACTTTGCCACCCGGATCCGGAGCCTGATTTTCGGTTGCGCCAGTCATGCAGTCCGGTCCTAGTCGCGGCCAAGGCCGAAGGCCAGCATTTTCCCAATTGCGCCTTAATGTGGCGTCATTCCGCGTTGCACATTTCTCTCGATCTGGCTAGAGAATGTGCAACGAATGGACGTGCTTGGTTTTTGTGCATGGTTAACTTGACCGGATTGGCCCAGCCTCTCGACGTCGGCGGCGTCAGAATACGCAACCGCGTCTTCCTCGCGCCAATGTCGGGGATCACGGACGAGGCGTTCAGGCAGCGCGCCCATGGGCATGGCGCAGGCCTGGTCGTGTCCGAAATGGTGGCCAGCGGCGAGCTCGCCAAGGGCAGGGCGGGTTGTGGCCTGCGGATACGCCATTCCGGACTGCCCGTCCATATGGTGCAGCTTGCCGGGCGCGAGGCCAAGCATATGGCCGAAGGCGCGCGGATCGCCGCCGGCGAGGGCGCCGACATCATCGACATCAACATGGGCTGCCCGGCCAAGAAGGTCACCGGTGGCTATGCCGGTTCGGCATTGATGCTGGATTTAGACCACGCGCTCTCGCTGATCGAGGCCGTGGTAGGCGTGGTCCAGGTGCCGGTGACGGTCAAGATGCGGCTGGGTTGGGACGAAGGCGTGCTCAACGCTCCTATCCTGGCGCGCCGGGCCGAGCAGGCGGGCGTCAGGATGGTCACGGTCCATGGCCGCACACGCTGTCAGTTCTACCAGGGCAAGGCGGACTGGCGCGCCATCGCTCGCGTCAAGGAGGCTGTTTCCATTCCGGTCGTCGCCAATGGCGATGTCTGCTCCCCAAGCGAGGCAGCCGCCGTTCTCGAACAGTCCGGCGCCGATGCGTTGATGGTCGGCCGCGCCCATTATGGCGCGCCGTGGGTCGCCGGCGGCATCGCTGCGGCTGCCGCCGGGACATTTTCGCCCGGCATTCCCCAGACCCCGCAAGCGCTTACCGACTATGTCGCCGCCCACTACGAGGACATGCTGGCGCTTTACGGCATCGAGAGCGGCCTGCGCCAAGCGCGCAAGCATCTGGGCTGGTATCTCGACCGACATGCCGAGGGTGTCGCTGGCGAGAGTAGGAAAGCGATATTGACCGCGTCCGAACCGGCCCGCGTCATTGCCTTGCTGCGTGACGTGTTTTCGCGCGATCCGCAAACCTTGAACCTGCGGAGCGCCGCATGACCGCAACCCCTGGCCAAGGCGTTGAAATGGCGGATGCTGCCCAGATCGTGCTAAACACGATCCGCCGCCCGGTGATCATGATCAGCGAGGAAGGCTTCATCACCTTCGCCAATGCCGATGCCGAGGACTTCTTTCGCTCCAGCGCGACCATGCTGGCGCGCAACACCCTGTCCAAGCTCATACCCTTCGGCAGTCCGCTGCTGACACTGGTCGACCAGGTGCGCGAGCGCCGCGCGCCCGTCAACGAATATCGGGTCGACGTTTCGTCGCCGCGCCTCGGCATCGAAAAGGTCGTCGATCTCTATGTCGCGCCGGTACCGGAGTTTCCGGGCTCCGTCGTGGTCATGTTCCAGGAGCGGTCGATGGCCGACAAGATCGACCGGCAGATGACGCATCGCGGCGCCGCGCGCTCGGTGACCGGTCTGGCGGCGATGCTGGCGCATGAGATCAAGAACCCGCTCTCCGGTATCAGGGGGGCGGCTCAGCTGCTCGAGCTGTCCGCTTCCGATGAGGATCGCGCGCTGACGCGGCTGATCACCGATGAGACGGACCGTATCGTGTCGCTGGTCGACCGCATGGAGGTGTTTTCCGACGAGCGGCCGATCGACCGCTATCCCGTCAACATCCATGTGGTGCTCGATCACGTGAAAGCGATCGCAAAGAACGGTTTCGCTAGGAAAATCAAGATACTGGAGGACTATGATCCATCATTGCCTCCGGTGTTTGCCAATCGTGATCAGCTGATCCAGGTGTTCCTTAATCTGATCAAGAACGCCGCCGAGGCAATCGGTAGCGACCCCCAGGGCGAGATCGTGCTGTCCACCGCCTTCCGGCCCGGTATTCGCGTTTCGGTTCCGGGGACGCAGGACCGCGTGTCGCTGCCGCTGGAGTTTTGCGTGCGCGACAATGGTTCCGGCGTGTCGGAGGATATCCTGCCGATCCTGTTCGATCCCTTCATCACCACCAAGCCGAACGGCTCGGGGCTCGGGCTGGCGCTGGTCGCCAAGATCGTCGGTGAACATGGCGGCATCATCGAATGCGATTCGACGCCGCGCGCGACAACATTCCGGGTTCTGATGCCGGCCTGGAAGGAAACGGCGCTTGGCGCTGATCAAGACGGTGAAGGAGACCGCAAATGACCGTTCGCGGCAATATTCTGGTCGCCGACGACGACGCTGCGATCCGCACCGTTCTCAATCAGGCCTTGTCGCGTGTCGGTCACGAGGTGCGCGTCACCTCCAACGCCTCGACCCTGTGGCGCTGGGTGGCGGCTGGCGAGGGGGATCTCGTCATCACCGATGTCGTGATGCCGGACGAGAACGCTTTCGATATGCTGCCGCGCATCAAGAAGGCACGGCCGGAACTGCCCGTTATCGTCATGAGTGCCCAGAATACTTTCATGACGGCGATCCGCGCCTCCGAAACGGGCGCCTATGAGTATCTGCCGAAGCCTTTCGACCTGACCGAACTCCTTAACATCGTCAACCGCGCTTTGTCCGAGCCCCGGCGGCCGAAGATCGATGCCAGGCAAGAAGAGCCGCCCGAAACGATGCCGCTGGTCGGCCGTTCGGCAGCCATGCAGGACATCTACCGCATGCTGGCGCGCATGATGCAGACCGACCTGACGGTGATGATTTCGGGCGAATCGGGCACCGGCAAGGAACTGGTGGCGCGCGCGCTGCATGAATATGGGCGCCGTCGTGGCGGCCCGTTCGTTGCCATCAACATGGCGGCTATCCCGCGCGATCTCATTGAATCGGAACTGTTCGGTCACGAGAAGGGCGCCTTCACCGGCGCGCAGAGCCGCTCGACTGGCCGTTTCGAGCAGGCGGAGGGCGGCACGCTGTTCCTTGACGAGATCGGCGACATGCCGATGGAGGCGCAGACGCGCTTGCTGCGCGTCCTGCAGCAGGGCGAGTACACGACTGTCGGCGGCCGCACGCCGATCAAGACCGATGTGCGCATTGTCGCCGCCACCAACAAGGACCTGCGTACGCTGATCAACCAGGGCCTCTTCCGCGAGGATCTTTTCTACCGTCTCAATGTCGTGCCGCTCAGGTTGCCGGCCCTGCGCGAACGCTCCGAGGATGTGCCCGATCTGGTGCGCCATTTCTTCAAGCTCGGCGAAATGGAGGGGCTGCAGACCAAGCGCATCTCTTCCGGCGGCATCGAACTGATGAAGCGCTATCCCTGGCCAGGCAATGTGCGCGAGCTGGAAAACCTGGTCCGCAGGCTCGCCGCGCTTTATTCGCAGGACGAGATTTCCGCCGAGATCATCGAGACGGAGCTCAAGACAGGCGAACGCCCCGTGGTACCAGGCGGCGGCAACCTCATTCCCGACGATCTTTCCATCGGGCAGGCGGTGGAGCACTTCCTGCAGCGCTATTTCGCCTCCTTTGCGGGCGAATTGCCGCCTGCTGGTCTGTACGAGCGTATCCTGTCCGAAGTCGAATATCCGTTGGTGCTGGCTTCGATGACGGCAACCCGCGGCAACCAGATCAAGGCCGCTGAGCTCCTGGGACTCAACCGCAACACCCTGCGCAAGAAGATTCGCGAATTGGGCGTCAACGTTTACAAGTCCTCCCGCCAGACCTGAGCCCGCGCTGCATACAGGATCTTTTCAGGGGACCCCGGGGAAAGAGTCCTGTAGTTGTCACACTTGTTGCATAATCGCCACAATGCGTTGCATAGATCGGACGCAATCACTGGCTCTAGACGGCGACATGGCTCCGCAGACACCTGTACTCAACAAACCGCTCTTCAGCGAACCTGGCGCGCGCGACGGGCGCCGGCTGCTGGCACTCCCCGGCGTGGTGGCGGTCGTCGGTGCCTTGGTCATGGCGGCTATTTCGTTCGCCATCCTGGTCGGTGCGACACCGATTGCGCCTGACGCCAAAACGACCTGGGCGCTGATCGCTCTCAACGCCGCCTTCGTGCTCTTCCTCATCGCGCTGGTTGGACGCGAGGTGCATCGCATCGTCATGGCGCGCCGGCATGGCAAAGCGGCTTCTCGGCTGCATGTGCGCATCGTTGCCATGTTCGCTCTCGTTGCCGCCATTCCCGCCATCATGGTGGCGATCATCGCCTCGATCACGCTCGATATCGGCCTTGATCGCTGGTTCGAAATTCGCACCAAGACGATCGTCAATTCGTCCCTGTCGATCGCCGACGCCTATGTGCAGGAGAACGCGCGCAACCTACAGGGTACGACGTTGTCGATGGCCTACGATCTCGATGCGTCGCGAACGCTCTACGGCCTCGATCGCACTGGCTTTCTCGATCTCATGAACAAGGAAGCCGTGGGGCGCTCGCTGGCGCATGCCGCCCTGATCAAGCCCGATGGCTCCTTCGTCATGAGCGCCAAGACCGATGCCGATTTCGCCATGCCGGAACCGCCGGAAGGAGCGGTGGCCACCGCCACCGACGGCAAGCCGGTGCTGATCGAGCCGCGCACGCGCAACATCATGGGCGCCATCGTCAAGCTGCGCGAGCTCGATGGCCTCTATCTCTACACCATCCGTCTGGTCGACCCCGAGGTGATCAAGGCGCGGCAGATCGTCAGGTCCAACACCGACGAGTATCGCAATCTCGAGGACAACAGGCGTACCTCGCAAGTGGCGTTTGCGCTGCCCTATCTGTCGCTGACCCTGATCATCATCCTATCGGCGATCTGGACCGGCATAGCTGTTGCCGACCGGCTCGTGCGGCCGATCCGTCAGCTGATCGGCGCTGCCGACGAAGTCGCGACCGGCAATCTCGACGTCGCGGTGCCGGTGCGGCCATCCGATGGCGATGTCGCCTCGCTCGGCGACACGTTCAACAAGATGCTGCTGGAGCTCAAATCACAACGCAACGAGATCCTGTCGGCGAAGGACCTGATCGATGAGAGGCGGCGTTTTTCCGAAGCCGTGCTTGCCGGCGTCACCGCCGGCGTCATCGGCGTCGACCCTTACGGCATCATCACCATCGTCAATCGTTCTGCCGAATCGATGCTGGCCGTTTCCGCCAGCGCGGCACTTGGGCAGAATCTTTCCGCGATCCTGCCGCATGTCGGCCGCGTCTTCGAGATCGGTCGTAAATCCGGCAAGCCGGTCTACCGCGAACAGGTGACCTTCTATCGCGCCGGCGCCGAGCGGACCTTCAATGTGCAGGTCACCATCGAGGCAGGCGACGACGGCTCGGAGGAAAAATCCTATGTCGTGACCGTCGACGACATCACCGATCTGGTTCAGGCCCAGCGCTCATCCGCTTGGGCCGACGTGGCGCGGCGCATCGCCCACGAGATCAAGAATCCGCTGACGCCGATCCAGCTTTCCGCCGAACGCATCAAGCGCCGCTACGGCAAGGTCATCACCGAAGACCGCGAGGTTTTCGACCAGTGCACCGACACCATTATCCGGCAGGTGGAGGATATCGGCCGCATGGTCGACGAGTTCTCGGCTTTCGCGCGCATGCCAAAGCCCGAGATGAAGGCCATCGACCTGCGCGAATCGCTGCGCGAGGCTTCCTTCCTGGTCGAAGTCAGCCGCGCCGATATCACCTTCGAGCGGATATTCGGCAACGAGCCGCTCAAGGGCACGTTCGACAGCCGGCTGATGGCCCAGGCTTTCGGCAATGTGATCAAGAATGCCGCCGAGGCGATCGACGGACTGGAACATAAGGACGGTTCGCACGGCATAATCCGGATTCAAGCCGGCCGTCAGAATGGCGCGATTCGCATCGATGTCATCGACAATGGCAAAGGCCTGCCGCGCGAGAATCGCCAACGGTTGCTGGAGCCCTATATGACCACGCGTGAAAAGGGCACCGGGCTTGGTCTCGCTATCGTCAAGAAGATCGTGGAGGACCATGGCGGCAGGCTGGAACTCCATGACGCGCCTGCGGATTTCCACGGCGGGCGCGGCGCGATGATCAGCATCATCCTGCCGCCTGCGACCAGCGCGCTGCCGCGCGGCGAAACCAAGGCGGACCACGAAAGAGAAACTGAAAAGGTCGATAATGGCGTCTGATATTCTCATCGTCGATGACGAGGAAGACATCCGCGAACTCGTCGCGGGCATCCTGAGTGACGAGGGTCACGAAACCCGTACGGCATTCGATGCCGACAGCGCACTGGCGGCCATTGCCGACCGAGCACCGAGGCTGATCTTCCTTGATATCTGGCTGCAGGGTTCGCGTCTGGACGGCTTGGCGCTGCTCGACGAGATCAAGACCATGCACCCGAACCTGCCGGTAGTGATGATTTCAGGCCACGGCAACATCGAAACGGCGGTTTCCGCCATCCGTCGCGGCGCCTATGATTTCATCGAAAAGCCGTTCAAGGCCGACAGGCTGATCCTCATTGCCGAACGCGCACTCGAGACCTCGAAACTGCGCCGCGAAGTTTCCGACCTCAAGCTGCGCAGCGGCGAGACTTTCGATTTGATCGGCATGTCCTCGGCGATGAGCCAGTTGCGCCAGACCATCGAGCGTGTCGCGCCGACCAACAGCCGGGTGATGATCGTTGGCCCTTCCGGATCGGGCAAGGAACTGGCCGCCCGCGCCATTCATACGCTGTCGACGCGCAAGGGCGGGCCGTTCGTGACACTGAGCGCCGCCAATATCACGCCTGAACGCATGGAGATCGAACTGTTCGGCACCGAATCGAACGGGGTCGAACGCAAGGTGGGGGCGCTGGAGGAGGCCCATCGCGGCATTCTCTACATCGACGAAGTGGCCGACATGCCGCGCGAGACGCAGAACAAGATTTTGCGCGTCCTGGTCGAACAGCAATTCGAGCGGGTGGGCGGTACTAAGCGGGTCAAGGTCGACGTCCGCATCATTTCCTCGACCTCGCAGAACCTCGAGGCGATGATCGCCGACGGGCGTTTCCGCGAGGATCTCTATCACCGGCTCGCCGTGGTTCCGGTCATGGTGCCGGGACTGGCCGAGCGGCGCGAGGACATTCCCTATCTCGTCGACAACTTCATGAAGCAGATCGCCCGCCAGGCTGGCATCAAGCCACGCCGTATCGGCGACGACGCGCTGGCCGTGCTGCAGGCGCACAACTGGCCGGGCAACGTGCGCCAGTTGCGCAACAACGTCGAGCGACTGATGATCCTGGCGCGCGGCGAGGACGTGGACGCGCCGATCACCGCGGATCTGCTGCCGTCCGAAATCGGCGATGTCATGCCGCGCACGCCCAACCAGTCGGACCAGCATATAATGGCGCTGCCGCTGCGCGAGGCACGCGAACAGTTCGAAAAGGACTATCTGATCGCCCAGATCAACCGGTTCGGCGGCAACATTTCGAAGACAGCCGAGTTCATCGGCATGGAGCGTTCCGCCTTGCACCGCAAGCTGAAGTCGCTGGGCGTCTGACCCAATCCTCGGTGGCCCACGCGATTGTCCGTTACCTGCACGGCGGAATCGCCTAAACAGGCCGAACCAAATCTCCCGAGGTGACCATGCCGCGCATTGCCTATGTGAACGGGCGCTACATCACTCATGCCGATGCCGCCGTGCATATCGAGGATCGCGGCTACCAGTTCGCCGACGGCGTCTATGAGGTCTGCGAGGTGGCGCGCGGCTTCATCGTCGACATGCCGCGCCACCTTGCCCGGCTGAACCGCTCGCTGACCGAACTGTCGATCGCCTGGCCGGTGACACGCAATGTGTTGCCGCTGATCCTGCGCGAAGTGGTCAACCGCAATCATGTCGTCAACGGCCTGGTCTATGTTCAGGTGACGCGCGGTGTCGCCAGCCGGGAATTTGTCTTCCCATCGGCGAACGTCAAGCCCGCGCTGGTGGTGACAGCCAGGAAGGCCGATCCTGCCGCGGGTGCCAAGCGAGCCGAGACCGGTATCGCCGTCATCACCGTGCCGGAGAACCGGTGGGACCGTGTCGACATCAAGACCGTCGGGCTGCTGCCCAATGTATTGGCCAAGCAGAAGGCCAAGGAAGCGGGCGCACAGGAGGCGTGGTTCGTGGATGCCGACGGCAACGTCAAGGAAGGCGGGTCGTCGAATGCCTGGATCGTTACCAAGGATGGCGTTCTGGTCACCCGGCCGGCCGAACATGGCATTCTGCGCGGCATCACGCGCACCACCATGTTCGAAGTCGCGGCAAGGCTCGGCCTGAAGATCGAGGAACGGGAATTTTCCGTCGCCGAGGCCAAAGCGGCCCGCGAAGCATTCATCAGTTCCGCGACGACTATTGCCATGCCGATCGTGGCCATTGACGGCGATCCCATAGCCAATGGCCACCCCGGCTCAATAACACTTTCGTTGCGGCATGCCTTTTTTGACATTGCGGAAAAAAGTCCAGCCTGATAACCGCACAGGTGGAATGAACATCAATATATCTCGTTCTGCTTGTCGTTACTGACGGCAAGAGGGTGTTTGCGCGCTTGACATGTGCCCGCTAATTTGGCGCATTGGCTGCAAACCGAAGGGGATCGGCGAAAGACAAAAACAATGGCGGAACGATCGCAAAACCTTCAGGACCTGTTCCTGAATTCAGTTCGCAAGAGCAAGAACCCGCTCACCATCTTTCTTATCAACGGCGTGAAGCTGACCGGCGTGGTCACTTCTTTCGATAATTTCTGCGTCCTGCTGCGCCGCGACGGTCACTCCCAACTCGTCTACAAGCACGCCATTTCCACGATCATGCCGAGCCAGCCGGTTCAGATGTTCGATGGCGAGGAAAGCCAGGGCGCCTGATTGGCACGTGAGAAGGACGCGGACGGCACGGTTCGCGGAAAACCAGCGCATCATCCCGGGACGGAAGCCAAGGGTCCGACCCGGGCTGTTGTCATTGTGCCTGTGCTTACGCGCCAACCGCGTAACGACGATGACACGAACCGTCCGCGGCTGACGCGCTCGGCCGAGGCGCGCCACGACGAAGCAGTCGGCCTTGCCCGCGCCATCGACCTTGATCTGATCCATACGGCGGTCGTGACCGTCAACGACCCGCGCCCGGCGACGTTGCTGGGCAGCGGCAAGGTCGAGGAGTTCGCCGGGATCGTCAGGGAAGGGCACGCGGAAGTGGTCATCGTCGACCATCCGCTGACGCCGGTGCAACAGCGCAATCTCGAGAAGCAATTCAACGCCAAGGTGCTGGATCGCACCGGGCTGATCCTGGAGATTTTCGGCGAGCGCGCGCGCACCAAGGAAGGCACGCTGCAGGTCGAGCTTGCCCATCTCAACTACCAGAAGGGCCGCCTGGTGCGCAGCTGGACCCACCTGGAGCGTCAGCGTGGCGGTGCAGGCTTCCTCGGTGGCCCCGGTGAAACGCAGATCGAATCCGATCGGCGGCAGTTGCAGGAAAAGATCATAAAGCTGAAGCACGAGCTGGAAACCGTGCGCCGCACCCGCGACCTGCACCGCGCCAAGCGCAAGAAGGTGCCGTTTCCAGTGGTGGCGATCGTCGGCTACACCAACGCTGGCAAGTCGACGCTGTTCAACAAGCTGACCGGAGCAGGGGTGCTGGCGCAGGACATGCTGTTCGCCACGCTGGATCCGACACTGCGCCGCGTGCGGCTGCCGCATGGCACGCCGATCATTCTTTCCGACACGGTGGGCTTCATTTCGGACCTGCCGACGCATCTGATCGCAGCGTTCCGGGCGACCTTGGAAGAGGTGGTCGAGGCCGATCTCGTCATCCATTTGCGCGACATTTCCGATCCCGACACGGCGGCGCAGGCCGAGGATGTCGAGCGCATCCTCGCCGATCTCGGCGTCGACGCCAGCGACACCAGGCGCGTGATCGAAGTCTGGAACAAGATCGACCTGCTGGACGAAGGCAACAGGCAGCGGCTGCTCGCCGATAGCACCGACGGTTCCAAGGAGCCGCCGATTGCCGTATCGGCGGTGTCAGGCGAAGGCATCGATGCGCTGAAAGCGGTTATCGAAACGCGGATGGCCGGCGAACTGCAAGACCTGACAGTGACGATCGAGCCGGCACAATTCGGCCTGGTCGACTGGCTTTATCGCAATGGCGATGTCGTTTCGCGAACCGACAATGACGATGGCAGCGCCACCGTTTCGCTGAAGGCCACGCAAAGCGCCCGAGAAGAGATTGAAAGCCGATTGCGACGCAAAAACAACGGCTAACGCGCAGAAATTCCAGGATAAGTATCGCGCTTTCCGTCCGGAATTGCCGGAGCTATAGGCTTACCTTGCAGTCTTTGCTTCCTGCCAGAGCGCTTCCATCTCCTCCAGGCTAGCTTCCTCCAGCGAGCCGCCTGATTTTTCCAGGGCTCGCTCGACATAGTGGAAGCGTGAGCGGAATTTCTCGTTGGTGCCGCTGAGTGCCGCCTCCGAATCGAGCTTCAGGTGACGGCCGAGATTGACGACGGCAAACAACATGTCGCCGAACTCGTCCTTGATCGAGGCCGTCTCACCCTTGGCCAAAGCCTCGCGCAACTCCCCGATCTCTTCCTCGATCTTGTCCAGGATGGGAGCCGCCTCGCTCCAGTCGAAGCCGACACGGGCGGCTTTTTCCTGAAGCTTCAGCGCTCGCGTCAAGGCGGGCAGGGCGACCGGAACACTGTCTAGGAACCCCTTGCCGTTGTCCTCCGGGTCGAGGCCGCGTGCGAGGCGGGCTTGTCGCTTCTCGGCCTTCTCCTGCGCCTTGATCTTCTCCCACATGCCCTTGGCCATGCCGGCGCTGCGGGCCTTCTCATCGCCAAAGACGTGCGGATGGCGGCGGATCATCTTGGTGGTGATGGCCTGGACAACGTCAGGGAAGGCGAATTCGCCGGCTTCCTGCGCCATCTGGGCATGGTAGACGACCTGCAGCAGGAGGTCACCGAGTTCGTCGCGCAAATCGTCGAGATCGCCGCGCGCGATGGCATCCGCCACCTCGTAGGCCTCCTCGATCGTGTAGGGCGCGATGGTGGAGAAGTCCTGCTCGATGTCCCACGGGCAGCCGGTCTTCGGCGCGCGCAACGCCGCCATGATCTCGATCAGGCGTGAAATGTCTTTCGATGGCGTCATGGAGCCGATGCTATCGCGCGAACCGCCACTCGGCCAACGCTGTCAGCCGGCGAGGGGACCTTGTCCACAGGCGCACCGTACCCGCCTCGTCAGTCCAGCACGGAAACGATCGCCTTGGCGAGGTCATCCATGCCGTCCTCGGGCAGGCCGGCCACGTTGATGCGGCTGTCGCCGACCATGTAGACGGCGTGCTCGGCGCGCAGCCTTTCGACCTGCGCTTCCGTGAGGCCGAGCCGCGAGAACATGCCACGATGGCTGGCAACGAAGTCGAAGCGGTCGGAATTGGATTGCCGGCGCAGCGCCTCGGCGAATGCGACCCTAAGCCTCAGCATACGAAGACGCATCTCTTCCAGTTCTGCTTCCCAGTCGGCACGCAGCGCGGCGTCTTCCAGGACGATGCGCACCGCCGCCGCGCCATGGTCGGGCGGCATAGAATACATGGCGCGCGCCGCCGACAGCATCTGGCTCATCGCGACGTCGGCCTGCGCGCCGTCCCTGGCCAGGATCATCGCCGCGCCGACCCGGTCGCGGTACACCGCGAAATTCTTCGAGCAGCTCGACGCGACAACCATTTCCGGAACTTTCGCGGCCAGCAGCCGCAAGCCGAGGGCATCGGCCTCCAGGCCGTCGCCAAAGCCTTGATAGGCGATGTCGACAAATGGCAGCAGGCCGCGCTCGACGACGAGATCGGCGATGGCTTCCCACTGGGCCGCATCCAGATTGGCGCCGGTCGGATTGTGGCAGCAGCCATGCAGCAGCACCACGTCGCCGCTGTTGGCCGACCGCAGCGTCGCCAGCATGTCGTCGAAACGAACCGCTCCCGAGGCCGCATCGAAATAGGGATATTCGCGAATCTGCAGGCCGGCGGAACGCATCACTGGCATATGGTTCGGCCAGGTTGGGTCGGAGACCCAGACCGTGGCATCCGAACGCGTCCGCTTGAGCAGTTCTGCCACCAACCGCAGCGCGCCGGAGCCACCAGGCGCCTGTGCCGCCCGGATGCGCGACAGGTCCGCGCCCGGACCGAAGGCGAGCTTGGCCATCACAGTGTTGAACCCGGTATCGCCGGCAAGGCCGAGATAGGTCTTGGTATCCTGGCCCTGCAGCAGCCGCTTCTCGGCCTCGCGCACGGCCCGCATAACCGGCGTCTTGCCGTCGCGATCCTTGTAGACGCCGACACCGAGATCGACCTTGCCAGGGCGTGGATCGGCGCGATAGAGGCCGATCAGCGCAAGAATCTTGTCGGCGGGAGCTGGCTGCAGGTCTTCGAACATCATCATGGTTCCGTTGGCGCGGCGGAGTGATACGCAAATTGGCCACGTTTCACCAGCGGTTTTGATCGCGCCGGCGCGAAAGGCGGCACCTGCCGGTGCTGCTTTTCAACCACTTCAGAGAAGGCATGCCATGCTCGTCCGTCTGACCATGATCTGCGCCGGTGCCACGGCGGCGACCCGGAAAGGGCGGTTTCCCTCGGATGAACCGCTGGAGCCACGATCGCCGACATTGGCAAAGGCGATGCGCGGGACGCTGCGTCGCGCCGACCGTGTGTGGACAGCGCCGGCGCTTCGCGCCTGTCAGACCGCCGACGCGCTGTCGCTGAACGCGACTGTCGATCCGATGCTGGCCGACCAGAATAACGGACGATGGGCAGGCAAGAGCTTTGAAGAGGTGCAGGCGCGACAGCCTGAAGAAATCGCCGCATGGCTTACGGATCCGAATGTGGCCCCGCATGGTGGTGAGTCGCTGGCCGATGTTGCCCGACGGACCGCTGGATTGATGGATCGATTGATCGCCGAACGTGGCCATACCATCGCCGTGACCCATGCCAGCGTCATTCGCGCCGCGATCCTGCATGTTCTCGGGGCGCCGATTGCCGCCAGCTCAAAGATCGACGTCGAGCCACTGAGCATCACCGATTTTCGCAGCGACGGCCGCCGGTGGGTGTTGCGCGCCTGCGGTGTCACGGTTCCCAAACCGGCAAAACCACTTGGACCTAAGGGCGTTCACGGAACCTAGGCGAGACGAGATACCTGCAACCGATATTTTCGCGCGAAGAAAAATCGGCAGGGCCGGGATTAAAATCCCCACATGCTCCGTAAACAGGGCATGAAACGGTCGATGCCACGCTTTGACATCCTAGGACAGCTCGGGTCGCTGCGGCGCTACGCCCGTTCGCTGACGCGCGACGGCGTCGAGGCCGAGGATCTCGTCCACGACGCGCTGGTGCGCGCCTATGAGCGGCGCGGCTCGTTCCGCTCGGGCGGAAACCTGCGCGCCTGGCTGCTGTCGATCGTCCACAACACCTTCATCGACCGTCTGCGCTCGCGCCGCTCGGAAGCCGCTCGCCTCGAACAGGCCCGATATCTGGCCGACGGCAGCACCCCGGCGCCGCAGGACCATTCCGTGCGCCTGGCGCAGGTTCGCGAAGCCTTTTTCAGCCTGCCGGAAGAGCAGCGCTCGGCACTGCATCTGGTCGCCATCGAAGGGCTCTCTTACCAGCAGGCCGCCAACGCCAGCGGCGTGCCGCTGGGCACGCTCATGTCGCGTATCGGCAGGGCGCGCGCCGCCCTGCGCCAGATGGAAGAGGCGCCGGCACGCGGAAAAAATCATCTCAGGATCGTGGGAGGTGACTCATGACCGCTCTTGTCGACCCGGTTACGGACGCCGATCTCGACGCCTATGTCGACGACCAGCTCGACGTTAGCCGCCGCATCGAGGTCGAAGCCTTCCTGTCGGCGCGTCCGGACAGTGCCGCGCGTGTGATGTCGGATCTGCGCACCCGCGATGAATTGCGCGTGGCGCTGGCCGGCTCCGAAGGCATGGCGCGGCCGGCGACGGCCGATGCGGCGCGGCGGCTGGAGAGGGGGCTTGGCCGGGGCCGCATCTTCGGTGTGCTGCAACGCGCGGCAGCGGTCGCCGCTTTCGTTGCCGCCGGTTGGCTGGCCAACGGCATCGTCGGGCCGATGTCGGTGACCAAGGTCGTCGCTTCACCGCAGCCGCCCGCCTATGTCGACGAGGCGGTACAGGCACACAGGACCACGCTGCTGCGCGAAAACATGCCCTCGCAGACCGAGGCGCCTAATTACAATGCCGGCGAGATCCGCGCCGCCACCGCCATCGTCATGCCGGCGCTGCCGAAGGATTGGAAGGTCCGCGACGTGCAGATCTATCCGTCGCGCTTCGGCCCGAGTGTCGAGATTGCGGTCGACACCAAGGAGATGGGCCTGGTTTCGCTGTTTGCGATCCGGCCGGGCACTTTCGATGTAGTCAAGCCGACCATGGCGCCCTCGGGCGACATCTCCTCGGCCTATTTCCAGATCGGCGATGTCGCCTACGCTGTCGTCGCCAAGAGCGAGGTTCATGATCTCGACCGCGCCGCCGAAACGCTCGCCAGAACGCTTTACTGACCAATCCACAAAGGAGACCTCGAATGAATACGCCCAATCTTGGATACCGCGTGGGCACAGGCGCCCGGACTGGAGCCGTCTATGACGAGGGCCTGCGCCAGCACATGCTGCGCGTCTACAATTATATGGGCCTTGGCCTGGTGGTTACCGGCCTTGTCGCCTTCCTGGTGTCGTCGACGCCGGCGCTTTATGTGCCGATCTTTTCCAGCCCGCTGAAATGGGTGGTGATGCTGGCGCCGCTCGCCTTCGTGCTCCTGTTTTCGTTCAAGATGCAGACCATGTCAGCGGCAAGCGCGCAGGCGATGTTTTGGGCCTTCTGTGCCGTCATGGGCCTGTCGCTGGCTTCGGTGTTCCTCGTCTTCACCGGCACCAGCATCGCGCGCACCTTCTTCATCGCCGCCACCATGTTCGGCGCCACCAGCCTCTATGGCTACACGACAAGGCGCGACCTGACGCAGTTCTCGTCCTTCCTGATCATGGGCCTGATCGGCGTGGTGATCGCCAGCATCGTCAACATCTTCCTCGGCTCAACCGCGCTGCAGTTCGCCATCTCGGTCATCGGCATCGCCGTGTTCATTGGCCTGACGGCCTGGGACACGCAGACGATCAAGGAGCAATACGCGGAGAATTTCGATGCGGAGTCGCGCCAGAAGCTCGCCGTCTTCGGTGCCTTCTCGCTCTATCTGAACTTCATCAACATCTTCCAGCTGCTGCTGAATTTTACCGGCGAGCGGGAATAGTCCGGACCGTAGCAGGCAACAGCTTTGAGCCTTGGCTGGCCGGAGGGAAACCTCCGGCCATCTTCTTTCGAAAGGGGCGCCTGGCCCACCATCAAGGTTCATCGGGATCGCGTGAAATGCAAATGCCGTCCGCCACCTTGAGTTCACGCCCGGCCATTTGCTAGCCTGCCGGCCACGCCGGACGAACCGCGAGGACATATGGAACAGGACAGTCTGACGCTTCATGGCGATGGCATATCGGCAACCATCATCGCCCACGGCGCAGAGTTGGTTTCCCTGCGGGATGCACGAGGATTTGAGTTCCTGTGGCAGGCTGGACCGGCCTGGCGGCGCCATTCGCCGGTGCTGTTTCCGATCGTCGGCCGGCTGAAGGGCGATCACCTGCACCATCGCGGCCAGACCTATCCGATGACGCAGCACGGCTTCGCCCGCGACAAGCCTTTTATGTGGGCGGAGAGGGGGCCTCGATCCTGCACGCTGGTGCTCACCGACGACGCGGAAACCCGAACGCACTACCCTTTCGCATTTCGACTGGCCGTGACCTATACGCTGGGCGAGGCGCAACTCGACATAGAATTCGAGATTACCAACCCGGGCGACGAACCGATGCCGGCGTCGATCGGGGCGCATCCGGCGTTCAACTGGCCGGTTCTGCCCGATATGGCCAAGGACGCCTATCGCCTGACGTTTGCCCAGGCAGAGCCAGCGCCGATCCGCCGGCTGAAGGATGGCCTGCTCATCGCAACGCCGCAGCCGACGCCGGTCAAAGGCACTGTGCTCGAGCTGTCCGAACGGCTGTTTGACGACGACGCTGTGATCCTGGACCGGCCGGCCAGCAACAGCGTTCGCTATGGCGCCGATGACGGTCCGGCGATCGAGGTCTCATGGCAGGGATTTCAGGAAGTGGGCATCTGGTCCAAACCCGGCGGCGCACCGTTCCTGTGCATCGAGCCCTGGCACGGCATTGCCAGTCCGTTGGATTTCGATGGCGAGTTCACCGACAAGCCCGGCCTGATGCTGATCGCGCCGGGCGCGAGGCGTTCGCTGAGTTACCGGATCAGCCTGGAGCAGGGGCCTCGGTAAAGTTTTCCTGCAAGCCATGAAGCGGGCGCAAAGCCGGACCGGGGCTGTATTCGACCTCAGGTCGGGTCTCAGACCTGCCTGACCAAGGCGCCGATAACATTGACAAGAAGGCGCGCGGCGGTGAGCGCCGACAGGCCGTCAATGTCGGCTGGCGGATAGAGCTCCACAAGATCGAATCCCGCGATCCTCGCTCGCTTGCCCAGGCCCGCGATGAGATCGATGACCTGCGTATAGGTGAGGCCGCCGGGCGTACGCGCGGCCACGCCCGGCATGATGCCGGGGTCGAGACTGTCGCAGTCGAGGGTAACGACGACTCGCGCGCCTTCCGGAATATGGCCGAGCGCCGCTTCGACACCCAGGGCGTGGACCTCGCGAGCGGTGACGAAACGGCTGCCATAGCGCCGCGCCGCTTCGATTTCCGTGAGACGTGCGCTGCCGACGCTGCGCAGTCCGACCTGCACCATGCCGGCGACATGCGCCATCTCGCTCGCGCGGCGCATCGGGCTGGAGTAGCCATGGCGTTCGCCATGCACCTCGTCTCGCCAGTCGATATGGGCGTCGATCTGCAGGATCCAGACAGGCCCGTGATCCGCGAAGCCGGCGAGGAAGGGACTGACCACGGAATCGTCGCCGCCGAGCAGGATGGGCACGGCCGGCAAGGACAGGATCTCGCGCGTCTTCGCCTCGATCCGGGCGCGGTTGCCGGCATTGTCATGCATGATGGTCAGGATGTCGCCGACGTCGACGCAGCAGACGGGCTTGCCGTCGAACAGCGGGCCGCCGAGATCGAAATCCCAATGCTCGACGAGCGCGGCATCACCCTGGCTCGCAACGCGGATGGCATCGGCGGCCAAGGCATGACCGCTGCTGTCCTTGCCGGGATAGGTGCTGCCGTGCCCGGCGCCGAAGATCACCGCGCGGGGCGCCGTGCCATCGGCGAGGCGATCGGGCAAGCCGAGAAAGGAAGATCGTGTGGTCACTCTTGATAAGCCTTTGAGTCCAGCCGAGGCGTGATGGATTGAAGCTAGCGTAGTTGCTGGGATGGTCGAATTCCATTGCCGAAATCGCCGTCCAGAAGTTCCGTCGGTTCCAAGCTGGAGGCGGCCCTGAGACGGGGACATTGAGCTTGCTAAAGTGGGTAAACGTTGCAGATTACTGGAACTGCGATAAAGCGAATGGACCGACCGAGGAAAATCCGCATGATCTATCTTTGTTGTCGAGTGCCGCGGTTCTTATGGCCGAACGCATCCGCATAGATGTGGTTGATGGGGAAGGGAATGACATTGCCAAAGTTCTCATGGCAGGCAGGTCTCCTTTTCGGCCTATGCGCTACTCCCGTTGCCTTCCTGCTGGCACTCTTTTCGGCCGGAGCTGGGCATGGCGACTATGTGCTAGCCCGCATTCTCTATCCAATCCCCATGTTGGCAACTCTTTTGACCGACAACACGATTACCAGCCTTTCCCTAGGGTTGGCTGTGGCACAGTTTCCTGCCTATGGGGCATTTGTTGCTCAAGCCGGCCGCGCCGGTTGGTTGGCGCTTGGCCTCGTCCACGTCATTGCAATAGCAACTGCTTTCAGCGGGGTGCTCGACAATTTTTAGGAACGCCTACGACGCCTCGCTGCCGCTACGCGCAACGGGACCAGCCAGCAGATAGCGCTGCGCTGGCAGCTATGCCTATTTGCGCGAAAGACAGCCGCCGACTCTCATCGCCTGGGGACCGGAAGATGGCTACATGCCGGCGCAGTGAAAGGCGCCGGCCACTGGCTTCTGGAAACCCATTTCGATAGCGCGCTTCCGCTGGTGCGGGACTTCCTGACGCGCGTCCATGGCTCAGCAGAAGGATTTGAAGAGGTGCAAAAGGAGAAAGATCGATGACGACAACGCCGACCATCGCACGCATCTGGCGCGGCCGTACCCGGGCTGACGTAGGCGACGCTTACGAAGTCTATTTGAGAGCCGAAGGTATTCCGCCGCTTGAGAAGACCGCCCTGGGCGTCCAGCTGTTTCGCGAGGATCGCGAAGGGGAAAGCTGGTTCACCACCATCTCGTACTGGCCCGACCACGAATCGATGACGGCTTTCACCAAGGGTGAGCCAACCAAGGTCCACCATCTCGACCGCGACCCGGAGTTCCTGATCGAATTACCGGAGCGAATCCAGATCCACCGCATCCTGCTCGACCACCGGAGGCTGCCCTGATGCGACCGGTCGCGATGTAGGAACACATGGAAAGCGTCGCGCGCCGCCGCCGCGTCATCTGGCATGATATGCTCGGTACGGGCGTCCGCCAAACCGGACGCGATGTCTCGAGCGACGTCCCGGTGTCGGCGGCGCCGGGTCAGGAGGTCGGGTGAAAATCTATAGTCCGCGTGTAGTGGAGGGACAGGAATGGGTTCTTCCCCAACAAGCCGAGGACTACCAGCTATTCGCGAGCCTCGGCGACCTGGGCCAGAAGCGATGGCGTCCGCCGCGGATGAAATTCCTGCGCGAGCAAGAAGACGGAACACCCCGGCTATATTCCGATTTTCCTTGGCTCGGCGAGCACGTGCTCATTCTGAGGAGCACGGCGTTGAAGTTGCTAAGGCCGATTCTAGAACCGTATGGTGACTTCCTGTCGCTTCGTGCTGACGAACCCATATCGCTGTTCAACGTCACCAATGTGGTCGATGCGATGGACGAAGAACGTTCAAGAACCGTCCGGTTTGACGATGGCGGTATCATGATGATCGAAAATCTCGTCCTTCGGCCGGAGGCCATCGGCGGGGCCGAGATATTCAAGTTGCCGGAGCGGCCCGATGGCGTGCGACTATCCGATATCTATCTGCAAGAGACCATCGTGCGTCAGATCGGCGAGCTCGGATTCAAAGGCATCGCCTTTGAATTGGTCTGGAATGACGAAGCGGTCGGTCGCGACAGGATCGAATACCGCGGCATGGAGCGGCGTGCGCTAGTTTCATTCGCGAGTTTGAGACGCTTTTGGTCCGGTCTGCTTCGGAAGCCCGGGCTGTGAAGCAGGGCTGTGAGATGGATTCGAGATGCTTTTCACGTTGTGATAAAAGTCGCATAAGATAGATTATGGAACCTACGCACGTAGCGCGGCCGGGGAATTGCTGCGGTTCCGACCGCTGTCGGCAAACATCATGAATGGGCGCCACCGGCACTTCACGACCTCGAACCCATGGTCGAGCGTTCAAACGACGACTTGAAACGCCAACTGAGCAGCAGCCTCTACCGGTTTGACTCGTATGGGATTTCGATCACCATGCCATCATAGGCTGGTTCGACATTGTCGGGCGTCTCGGCCATCACGGCGGTGTAATCGAGCGGCACGTGCATGTGCGTCAGCACGGCGCTCCCAGGCGAAAGCGCCTCGATCCAGTCCAGCGCCTGGCCAAGCGAAAGATGGCTTGGATGCGTGTTGTATTGCAAAGCGTCGATGACGAGCATGTCGAGACCTCGCAGCCGTTCTGCGGTGGTCTTGGGAAAGTCGCTGACATCGGGACAGTAGGCGAGCCCACCGATGCGGAAACCCAGCGAAATGATGTCGCCATGGATCTGGGGCAGCGGCTCGAAGGTGAGGGCGCCCCCCTCTCCTTCGATCACGATCGGCCGGGTATGATCGATGATGTGGGCGTCGACGATCGGCGGATAGGAACTGCCTACCGGCGTCTGGAAGCAATAGCCGAACGCCTCGCGCAGCCGCAGCATGGTCGGCTCGTCGGCATGGATGCCGATGCGGTGCCGTTGTTCCAGCACATAGCCGCGCAGGTCATCGATGCCGTGGATGTGGTCGGCATGCGGATGGGTGTAGATCACCCCGTCGATGCGCCGGACTGAAGCCATCAGCATCTGCTCGCGGAAATCGGGGCCGGTGTCGATGACGACCGTGGTGCGGCCGCCATTGGCGGCAATGCGCTCGACAAGCGCCGCCGTGCGCATGCGCCGGTTCCTGGGATTGGTGGGATCGCAATTGCCCCAGTCGCCGGTGATGCGCGGCGTGCCTGGGGATGACCCGCAGCCGAGAATTGTCAGGCGCAGCCGGTCGCTCATGTCTCGAGCGCCTGCTGGCGAGGCATTTTTCCAAACAGCCGAAAGAAATTATCGGTCGTCACCGCCGCGATCTCAGCCTCGCTGACGCCGATTATCTCGGCCAGCACCTTGGCGGTTTGCGCGACGTAAGCCGGCTCGTTGCGCTTGCCGCGGAACGGCACCGGCGCCAGATATGGCGCGTCGGTCTCGACCAGCAGCCGGTCACGCGGCAGATCGGCGGCGATGGCGCGCAATTCGACGGAGTTCTTGAAGGTCAGGATACCCGAGAACGACACATAGCCGCCTAACGACACGCCGACCTCGGCGAGCCGCCGTCCCGACGAAAAGCAATGCAGGATGAACGGGAAGGCGCCCTTCCCTGTCTCGTCCTCGAGAATGGCGGCCATGTCGTCGTCGGCATCGCGTGAATGGATGACGAGAGGCAGCCCGGTCTCGCGGGCGGCGGCGATATGAGCGCGAAAACCCTGCGCCTGCGCATCGCGCGGTGCCTTGTCGTAGAAATAATCGAGACCTGCTTCGCCGATCGCCACCACCTTTGGGTGAGTGGACAGGCGGACAAGGTCGGCGGTGGTGACGTCGAGCTCCTCGGCGGCATTGTGCGGGTGAGTGCCGACCGAGCAATAGACTTCGTCGAAAGTCTCCGCGATCTCAAGAACTTGCTGAAACCGCTTCACGCGCGTGGAGATCGTCACCATGCGGCCGATTCCGGCCGCCTTGGCGCGGGCGACAATGGCCGCCCGCTCCTCGGCGAAGTCCGGAAAGTCCAGATGACAATGGCTGTCGACGAGCATCAGGCGTTCGCGTCCGTCTGTTCGACATAGCGCGGAAACACGCCCTCCGGCGCAGGCAGCGCCGTCCCGGAAACAAGCGCGTGGTCGGCGTGGACATGCACGAACTCGCGATAATCCGCCGGCACCGCCAGCAGGTCGAGCAGCTTGCCGGCCGAGCCCGGAATGAAGGGCTGGCATAGAACCGCCACGCGCCGGACCACTTCGGCCGTAGTCCACAGCACCGTTTCCATGCGCTCGGGATTGGTTTTCTTGAGCGCCCAGGGTTCCTGTCCGGCGAAATACCGGTCGGCTTCCGCAACCACGCCGAAGATCGCCGCCAGTGCCAGATGGATGCCCTGTTCGGCCATTGCCTTGCGCGCGGTGGCGAGAGCGTCGATCGCTTGATCCAGGATCACCTTGTCGGCTTCCGCCAGGTCGCCGCGCTTCGGTACCACGCCGCCGCAATTCTTGGCGATCATCGACAGCGAGCGCTGCGCCAGATTGCCGAGACCGTTGGCCAGATCGGCGTTGGTGCGGTTGACGATCGCTTCATGGCTGTAGCTGCCGTCCTGGCCGAACGGCACTTCGCGCAGGAAGAAGTAGCGTACCTGGTCGAGGCCATAATGCTCGATCATGGTGAACGGGTCGATGACGTTGCCGACCGATTTCGACATCTTCTCGCCGCGGTTGAACAGAAAGCCGTGGCCGAAGACGCGCTTCGGCAGCGGGATGCCGGCCGACATCAGGAAGGCCGGCCAATAAACCGCGTGGAAGCGCACGATGTCCTTGCCGATGATGTGCGCATCGGCTGGCCAGAACTTCCATTTCTCATCTTTTTCATCGGGATAGCCGACGCCGGTGATGTAGTTGGTCAGCGCGTCGACCCACACATACATGACATGCTTTTCGTCGCCGGGTACCGGCACGCCCCAGTCAAATGTGGTGCGCGAGATCGACAGGTCCTTCAGTCCCGACTTGACGAAGCTCATCACCTCGTTGCGGCGCTCGGCCGGACCTATGAAGTCGGGCTGGCCTTCATAAAGCGCGACGAGCTTGTCCTGATAGGCCGACAGGCGGAAGAAGTAGCTCTCTTCCTCGACCCATTCGACCGGCGTTCCCTGCGGCCCGTAGCGGACATTGTCGGGACGGACCTCGGTCTCCTCCTCGCCGTAATAGGCTTCGTCGCGCACCGAGTACCAGCCGGCATAGCCGCCCTTATAGACGTCGCCATTGGCGGCCATCGCCTTCCAGATCGCCTGCGAAGCAGCGTAATGGCGCTCCTCCGTGGTGCGGATGAAATCGTCGTTGGAGGCGTTGAGCGCGGTCGCCATGCGCTTGAACTCGGCTGAATTGCGGTCGGCCAGTTCGCGCGCAGAAATGCCTTCGCGCTTGGCTGTCTGCAGCATCTTGATGCCGTGCTCGTCGGTGCCGGTAAGGAAGAAGACCTGCTTGCCGTCGAGCCGCTGGAAGCGGGCAAGAGCATCGGTGGCGATCAGCTCGTAGGCATGGCCGATATGCGGCTTGCCGTTCGGATAGGAAATCGCGGTCGTGATGTAGAATGTGTCGCGTGACATGAATGAACCGTCATGAATGTCTGAATGGAGGCCGTGGCGGTGGATATCGCATCGGAATGGCGATTGCCATCCCGAGACCAGTGCATGCCGCCCAAAAGTGGCCCCGGTTTAAGGGGCAACGGCATGCACCAAAAAGGCCCGTCACATTCGCATTGCAGAATTCAGGCGGTCGATCATGGTCAGGGCGTGCTGCTTTTTATCGAGATTGTAGGTGTCCGTCTCAGATATAGCGTCCAGCGCCTCATGCCAACTGTCCGACAGCGTTTTGGCCCGCTTGAGATCGCCAGCCCGCGCCGCCTGGCTTGCCGCATCCGACAGAAGGTCCAGCGCCCGGCGATTGAAGATGTCGAACTGTATCGCCTGGTCCTTGCCCGCGACCGCCTCGGCCAGGCGATAGGCGCCGCCAATATCGCTCTTTCCCGTCGCCACCAGTCCATCCAGCGTCCGCGCGATCTCCAGCCCGCCATACTGCGTCAACAGGATCGCGTTGCGGGCGCTGCCCCCTGCCCGCTCGACCAATGCAGCCCTCGCGGTCGGATCGTCCGGCGGCGGCGGCTCCGCTGTCTCCAGCACCGCCATCAGTTCGTTGGCGTCGAGCGGTGTCAGCCGCACCACCTGGCAGCGCGAGCGGATCGTCGGCAGCAGACTGCCGGGTGCATGGACGATGAGAATGAACAGGGTCCGTGCCGGTGGTTCCTCGAGATTCTTCAGCAAGGCATTGGCCGCATTGGCATTCATGTCGTCGGCCGGATCGACGATCACCACCCGGTAGCTGCCGTCATGCGAAGTCAGCGACAGAAAGCGGCTGACCTTGCGGATTTCGTCGACGGTGACGACGGTCTTGAAACTCTTGGTCTTGTCGTTCAACGGGCGGGTCAGATGCAGTACGCCGGGATGCGCGCCGGTTGCGATCTGGCGAAACAGCGGCGAGGCCGGATCGGGAACTGCTAGGTTGCCAGGCGCCTGGTCGAAGGCCGGATGCTTCAAAAGGTGGTGGGCGAGATGGAAGGCGAGCGTCGCCTTGCCGATCCCGACCGGACCGGCGAAGATAAGCGCATGAGGCAGCTTTCCCGCACGATAGGCGGCGGCAAGCATGGTGACGGCCTGCCCGTGTCCGACCAGACGCGGTGTTTCGGAGGGTTCCGGCACACCGTCCAGCGTATCATGCTGTTCCGGCGCGATGCGTTCGAAGATCATACGGGTGCGACCTGCCTGTTGCGCTCGGACGCCCTTGCCTCCAGTGCCGCGAACACGGTCGCCGTGACGACATCCTCCACCGTGTCCGGATCGGCGGACGCATCGACGACGATGCAGCGTTCCGGCTCTGCCGCGGCGATCGCCAGGAACGCTTCGCGGCGGGCCTGGTGGATGGCCAGCGTCTCTTTTTCGAAGCGGTCGGCTGTGGCATCGCTGCCACGCCGCAATGTCGCGCGCTTCAAACCCTCGGCCGGGTCGATATCGAAGATCAGCGTCATGTCGGGCATCATGCCGTTGATGGCGACCTGTTCCAGCATGGCCATGAATGCCGGATCGATCCCACCCGTAACGCCTTGATAGACACGCGAGGAATCCAGGAAGCGGTCACAAAGCACGATGGAGCCGCGTTCGACCGCCGGACGGATGACCTGCTCGACGTGGTCGGAACGCGCGGCTGCGAAGAGCAGCGCTTCCATCTTGGGCCCGAACGGTTCGGCGGCACCCGAAAGCAGCACATGCCTGACCGCTTCGGCGCCCGGCGAGCCGCCCGGCTCGCGTGTCCGTACGACATCATACTTCTTGGCGCGCATCTTGGTGGCCAGCCGCTCGATCTGTGTCGACTTGCCTGCGCCTTCGCCGCCTTCGAAGGTGATGAAAAAACCGCGCGCCAACCGAGGGCCTTTGTTCGTGTTCGAGTGGATTGTTGGGCTGTAGATAGTCCGCGTTCGGGAAAACGTCCATGCCGTCGGCGCTATCGAAGCCAGCCGATCGCCAGTTCCTTGACGGCATCGAGAGCGCGTTGCGGCAACGTGCCGACGCTGATCGACTCGGCGGCGAACAACGGTGTCTCCTGGCTCAGCGTGTCGCCGATCCAGACGCGCAGTGCGCCCACCGGCTGCCCCTCCTCCACCGGTGCCGCGACCGGGCCGGTGTAGATGATCCTGGCCGTCAGCTTGTCGCGGTTGGTGATCGGCAGGAAGATGTCGATCGGACCTTTTGCCTTGAGCGTCACGCCGGATTTCATGCCGCCAAAAACCTGGGCCTCTCCGACCACCTCGTCCTTGGCGAAGATTTCGGTCTTCTCGAACGAGCGAACGCCCCAATCGAGCAGTTTGCGTGCCTCTTCTGCGCGCTCCTTGTCATTTGCCAGCCCGCTCATCGCCGCGATCACCCGCGTGCCGTTGTGGCTGGCCGAAGCCACGATGCCAAAACCGGATGTCTCGCTTGCGCCGACAGCCAGGCCGTCGGCGCCGATGTCCATCGCCAGCAACGGGTTGCGGTTCCTCTGCGAGATCTTGTTCCAGGTGAAATCCTTCAACCCGTAATACCGGTAGAAATCGGGGTATTCGCGCCATAGATGCAGGGCGAGCTGCGCCAATTCGCGCACGTTTGTCTGCTGGCCGTCGGCCGGCAGGCCAGTGGAGTTCACGAAAGTCGACGTCTTGAGGCCGATCTGGCGCGCACGTTCGGTCATCTCTCCGGCAAAATTGTCCTCGGATCCGGCCATGCCTTCGGCGATGACGATACAGCCGTCATTGGCGGCCTGCACGGTCACCCCCTGGATCAGGTCCTCGAGCCGGATCGCCGATTTGAGCTTGGCGAACATCGTCGAGGTTCCCGACGGCGCGCCACCTTTGCGCCAGGCGTTTTCGCTGACCACGAACGTATCGTCGAGTTTGAGGCGCCCGGATTTGAGGGCGTTGAAAACCACTTCCATCGTCATCAGCTTGGCCATCGAAGCCGGCGGAATGGGTTTATCGGCATCTTTCGAAAACAGCACCGTGCCGGTATCGGCATCGATCATGAAGGCTTGCGCGGCCTTGGTCTCGAAAAGCTGCGCTTGGGCCGGCGAAAGCGTAAGCAGGAGGCTGAGGAGAAAAAAAACGGCGAAAGGCTGTAGCAAGCGAAACTGCATGAAAATCGACCCGTTGGCCGGCCCCTCCGGCGTCCCGAAACTATCGGGCTTTTTCGGTGAGGGATCAACTGCCGGGCGCAACCGGCGCTGGATCAGTCGCGCACGACCAGCGCGTCGGGCGCGCCATGAGACCACGCCGCCTTCAGCAACTCGTCCAGACCGCCATGGCCGTCCGGATAGAGGTTGACCGCATACCAGTCATTGCCGTCGAGATCGGAGCGCTGGATTTCTATTCTGCCGAAGGGCTTTAGTGCCGAGGCCACACGTGTGGCTTCGGTGGCGTCGTCGAACGTGCCGGCGGCGACATAGTCGGCACTGGATGGCGCCGCTTGGCGGCCGGTGTTTTTCCACGACCGCAGGATGTCTGCGGGCGACATGCCGCTGTCGTCAAGAGCGGCAAAGACATCCGCGCGATGGACGCGTTCATCCGCATAGGACAGCGACGCCATGGCGAACGGCGATTGCGGCGGCAGGCTGATCTGCGGCCGTTCCGGCACGATCGGTCCAAAATCGGGCAGCGCCGGATCGCCGAAGGCCGGCTGCGCAGCCATCCGTCCCTGCATCGGTGCCGCGGCATCCGTCAGCTGACCTGGAAACGGCACGGCGGCCGCGCCGACCGGAAGGCTCGGCGAAGGCCCGTTCATGGCCACCATGACGCCGGTCGGCAGGCCGTCCGATGGGTCCGGTATGCGGTTGCCTGGATGGTAAGAGGCCATCAGGTACTGGTCGTCATTGCCGTCGAGCGGCGCGCGGCCGACATATTCGACCTTCACCTTCGCGGTACCGACCTTGTCGTAGTCCAGCATCTGCGCGGCTCGCTCCGAGACGTCGATGATGCGGCCCTCATGGTAGGGGCCGCGGTCATTGACGCGCACGATGACCGAACTGCCGGTTTCGAGGTTGGTGACGCGGGCATAGCTGGGCAGCGGCATGGTCGGATGCGCCGCCGTCAGATGCGCCATGTCGTAGACTTCGCCATTGGCGGTCAGCCGGCCATGGAAGGCGTCGCCATACCATGATGCCAGACCCACCTTGGCGTACTTCTTGTCTTCCTTGGGATAATACCACTTGCCGCGCACCTGATAGGGCTTGCCAAGCTGGTCGCGACCGCCGCCGCGCCGCATGAAGGCAGCGCGCGGACTGGCCTTCACCCCATATTCGGTCTCGGCGAAATATTCCTTGGAGCGGGTCTTCTTGTAGACCATCCCTTTCGGCTCGGGCTGCGACGCGCAAGCGGCGAGCAATGCAGCCGACGCTGCAAGCAACGCAACCGTGGCAACGCGACGAAGACGCGGGTGCGTCACAGCCTGCATTCTTGATTGCCCCCTAAATCTCATGAAGACGTCGCATCCGACCATCAGAGGAGCCAAAGCACTCACTCGACAATGCCAACGACGCCTCGAACCCCGATCCTTTGTGCGCAGGAATTGTTTATCACGGTATTAACCGATTGTGGCCGGAACCGGGCAAGATTGTGACGCCGCCTGTCCTGTCCTAGGCTCAGGGAGCGACCTGCTCATGCAAGCCGGTTGACAGGCCTTTGCCGGGCACACTAGAGCAGTGGCCGGCAGTCGCTGGAGGGATGGCCGAGCGGTTTAAGGCACCGGTCTTGAAAACCGGCGTGGGCGCAAGTTCACCGTGGGTTCGAATCCCACTCCCTCCGCCATAACATCAATAAATCAACGGTTTATGTGGGGAAAACGGGGCCTGCCATAACCTTTGCCCCGCCCCAATAATCAGGTCAGTCGGCCGATAACCCTGACGGCTCCGAGCCTGTAGGGGTCCACTATCACCTCCCCCTCATCGTAAAAGCCTTCAGGCTCGCGGATCAAAAGAACTGCCTCTGGCGTTGCCAAAGTCTCCATCACTACGGCGCCGATGCTGCGTTTCGCCTCAGCAAAGCTCTCTGCGATATTCACATCCTGAGACCACGAAAAACCGTAAAGACGGCTCCGCCGCTCTCTGGCGCTTGCACCGCGATAGAGCTTCATGGATTCGGACACAGCGGGCCGCAACGGCGAAAGGAGCACGCGCAGAGCCTTCGCCATGGTCGGCCGGTGGCCAACCTCCAGCGGAAGATGCTTCATTTGAATCCAGACGTTCAGGAATGCCGCACTGACCTCGGGTGAAACCTCGCCTAGCCGCCCCACTCTTGCCAATGCAAGCCGCCATCCGTCAACAGCGTACTCCATCTGATCGATTGCCTGTAGAAGCTTCTCCGGGTCATCTCCAGCAAATGCGTCCGCAAGCATCTTCGCAAGTTGCTTGTCTCTAGAACGCTCCTCGCGCAAGGCGGCTCGAAAATCGAAATGGTCGGGTGTCATGACGACTGCTTCAATATTTCGATAGCCGCGAACTCTGAGGGCATAATCGTACGGAAGCAAAGATACCAAGATCGAGCCTTCTGGCTTCCACCACCTGTATCCGAAAGGACGTCAAACCATTCCCGTTCCAGATGCTTTCTACCCCAGGTGACCCAGCGCTTTAGGTCGCGGTCGGTCGATGGCAACACGACCTTTCATCGCGGGAGAGAGCGCGATCATCGCTGAGCCCATGACCATCGCTGTTGCTGTCCGTTGTGAACCAGACCGCGTTCGTGGTGCGACGCGCTGTGATGGGCACTTCGCCCTTGGAAAGCCCTTCGGCCTTGATCTTATCAAGAAGTTCAAGAGCCGTGAAATGGTAAAGAATCATCGCCGTCACCTCCCAAACAAATACTGGCATACGACGCCCGGCAACCGAAGCCGCCGGGCCAATTGATCAACCAGTTATAAGTTAATCTTCCAAGACCATTTCGCGATCGACGCACACCTCCCGTTCATGATCGCCACGGGCTCCAGCGGCCCAATGCTCTTGATTGTGGTGGCGGTTCGGCGCGCCTAGTGTCGGCTCCACCGTACCGTCGTCCTCGTCGTCGCTGCCGTCCAGTTCGCGATCGTCGTAGGGGCTTCCCCTGCCGTCATCAAAGCCGCTCACGGTCTGCGGGCCGAGCGCGCACCACCCAAGCCACGGTTCGGCATCCGCGCCGTCTTCCAGATCGCAATCCACCTCCATAAGGTCCAGCGCCGTGATGAGGCTCATGGCCCTGTCCAAAAGGTCGTTCAGTTGCGTTTCGATCGCCTGCCGCCATGTGCGTGGATCGGTGCCGAGTGGCATTCCCAGCGGCTTGAGAACAGCGACTGTCTTCAACAGCTCGCTCACGGTGACGCCGGCGTTCATAGCGTCGTCCCCAGTGTCGCCTTGAATTGTGCGAAGACTTTATCGCGGTACCTCAGGCTGCGAATGTAGGCCAAGATATCAGCACGAGGCGCGCCGCTCTCTTGCATCCATACAATGTGGGTAAGCCACTCATGCATCTGCGCACGATAGGCGGCGGCGATATGTGGCGGCAGCGTGTCCAACAGGGCTTCGAGGCGCGCGAGTTTGGCATGAGCGCTTTCCCTGGTGGGCGGTATGGGCGGTGTGATCAGAAGAGCCAGCGGTGCCGGTAATGCCGCTGTAGCGCCAGCTATGGCCGGCAGAGAGGCAAGGACGCCGAACGTGGCGCGTCGTGAGAGGTGCGCGCTCATTGGCCCAACTCCTGCTACACGCGCCCCGGCATCATGGAGCGCGTTTGAGAGGCGTAGAATTCTCAGAGCTAGGTGGAGGCGCACAACGCGCGTGCGGATGGCTCCTGCCCCAAGCAGAAGCGCTATTGCTGCATATGTCATGTTTAGTCCCCACGGTTAAACCGGCTTTCTACGGCCGGCGAGGCGGCGGAAAACTTTTCCGATGCCTCGTTCATCGGCGACGGGCCGAAAGCCGGGGGGTAGAAACCAGCCGTGAGACTGGCGCGACGCTTTTAAGGGTTTCCCCTCTGGACAGAACGGCGCCCCCCGGCCATAAAGGTCGGGTCTGGAGCCGCGCCGCCAAGCGCGTCCATTGGAGTGGAAAACTTTTCCTCTCCATTCATCCGAGAGAGCTTTCCCGCCAAGGAAAGTTCAGTGTCCCCGCCAAGGGACCGATCGGAGATATCACGGTCCGGGTTTCTACGCCCACGGACACGTTCCGCTGATTTGCTCAAATCGTCAAGTGTTCCCCTTCCGGGGCAACCACCGGGTGAGCCGGTGCGGACCCTTGCAGAGAAACAAGCAGCCCGCACCTTGATGCTTTAGTGGCTGTTCTTTCGATACCGTCGCTTCGCCTCTGCCACCACGAAAGCACGTGAAGCCCTGTCCTCTGCTGCTTCCCGATCGTGTTGCTCCTCAATGGGATCAGGTTCGAGATCAGGATCGCCATCCATCTGGTCCAGCACGGCGATCAGATGTTCGATGGTCGCCTCGATCCGATTGCGAAAGAACGCGCTCATTGCACGCTCCAGTGAATGGCTAGAGTTCCGCCAAGCTCGTGGATCGCACGAACAATATGATGGTAGTTGATGTTACCCCAGCCGCCGCGCCACCCTTTGCCAGAAAAATATCCGGCTGATGGGACAAACTTTTCGACGTCCAGCATGGTGAGGTTGGAGCGTCGGCAATACTGGCGTAGATCGTCAAGCAATGGGTCACCCGTCAATTTGAACGGTTTGACGGGCCGAACCAGGCCAAGTCTGTACCCACGCTCATATAGAGCATGGAGGCTTTTCACTGGGAAGGCGGCGATAAGTTCCTCAGTGGTTCCGCTTCTGTAAACTCTCCGGAACAGCGAATTCTCCTTGGCGGTCCAGTTCGTCCTGGCATTCGTGATTTTCAGCGCCCCACATCTTTTCTTTAAGGCCCCCCGCGTTCGATGCGGGAGCAGCTTCCTCATTGCGTCGTAATCAGGATAATGTCTGCGGCATACTTCATCTTCCGAGGCCGGCCAAAGCAGACGGCCACGTGTGGTAACCCCTGTAAATTGAGTTCGTTCGCGGCTCTTTTGAGCCTGAGCCGCGTTTCTTGACACATTGGCTAGATACATCGCTGGTATTTCCTCCGCTGATGTCCACCGCCCCCGTTGGATGCTGAATGGAGAGGCAGGCGATTGCCACAACGGATAGCGCTTATGCCCGTTAATCCCGCAGCGAAAATGAATTGTTGTGCAAAGCTGTCAGCTAGCCAGAACAAAACGGGGATTCCCTGTTTCGCGTTTCCGATCTATGTTGATCCTCATGGAAGCGATCTTCGATGATATCGCCAGCGCCTTGAAAGCCCCTCCGAACAGCCAGGGGAGCCGCTACAGCGCGTTTGCTATGAAGATGGCAGCGAACTTGCTCTTGGGCTTCGCAATCGGCCTAGGAATCGCAATAGGGCACGCTGTAGCGGGCTGAGCGGTCACTCGGTCATACCCAGCACCGGCCCGGTGGTGTTCCACTGGATGAACTCGACTTCCTTCCCCGTCACTTCCCGCACTGACTTCAACAGGGCCTCATGCAAGGTCCGCGTTGCGCGGTAATGCTCGCAGTGTGGCGATATAAACGGCTTTATGATGCTTTTGTGCAGCGCTTCCGCCGCCACGAGAAAGCGCTCGATTTCAGCCTGGGAAAGCTGCTTGGATGGTTTGGACCTGGCCGCCATTGGCGATCTCCGTTTTAAGGGTTCGCCGCAACGAAAGGATTATATTCCTCGCCCCCGTCTGCTTGCAAGACGATGCCGTTATTTTTCCCGGAAGTCCTTCAGAGAGGCGTGACGTAGCTTCTCCTCGCCCTTCAGGAACCTCACGCGGCCGACCAGACCCGGCTTCAGCCATTCCGCCTTGTCGCTCTTAAGCCCCTTCGGAACAGGTCCGCCGACCTTCCCCTGCACGCGGTCCCAAAGCGCTTGTCGTTTGTCAGCCTTGAAGGTGACAAAGGCGCCGCCGGCATAACGGCCTTTGTCGGCCATGAGCACCATCGCGGGTTTCCCGGCCTCACGCTGCACGCCAATGATGTCCATTTCCTTTTCGGTATAGCACTTGATCTTGCGCCAGTTCATCGTCGGCCCGCTGCGATATTTGCTCTCCTTGCGCTTTGAAACCATGCCCTCCAGGCCGGCTTGGTCGACAAGGTGATAAACGGCATCGCCGGTCCCCGGCATTGCTTCGCTGAACTGGATGCGGCCACCGGTCGGGATCAGTGCCTGAAGGATGTCGCGGCGATCTTCCACCGGCATGTCGCGCAAATCATGGCCATTGAGGTGCAGGAGATCGAACGCCACGAGATACAGGTCGCGAGATGGCTTGCGGCTCGTGACGGCTGATTGCAGTGCATGGAAGTCAGATAGGCCAGCTTCGTTGATGGTGATCGCCTCGCCGTCGATGATGAAGTCTTTCGCTTCGATCGCCGCTGCTTCGCCGGCAAGCTGGATATAGCGGCCTGTCCAGTCATAGCCATTCTTGGTGATCAGCCGAATCCCGTCGTCATCCTTTATGACCTGGGTCCTGTACCCATCGAACTTTATCTCGTGGATCCACTCATCGCCCTGTGGCGGGGTATCGACCAGTTCGGGCTCCATTGGCTTAATGAACTTCAGACGCATCAACTCACTCACGCAAACCGTCGATTCAATAAGCTTTAGCTAAAATGGTTCCGGAACATTTAGCATGACCGGATGTTGCAGCCCGCATGACGAAGCTATCTGACCTTGGTCCTCCGATTCCCGGCAAACTGCATGGAGGGCAGCAAATTGAAGAGCATCTTCACTTCTACAACTGCCCGCACTGCGGTCAGCGGGTCGACCAACGCGATCTGCGGCAAGTCTTCTGGCATGAGCGGCCTGGCCATGAGCCGCTGGAGCCGGAGTCCGAGGCGAAGGTGATAGAATTTCCAAAGCGGAAATAACAAAGCCCGCCGGCCGGAGCCAGCGGGCAGCTGACAGAAGTGGAGAACCGCCGGAGTACCCGGCTGGCTCCCGAACCTTTGACTCTGACGTATGTTCCAGTGAGGCCCGCACCCCACCCCACTGTAGAGCGCGGGCCGGCCAGCGTCGCGAAAGACCCGGACGCGCCGCCGGCTTCACCCGAACTTGCGACCAGTCGAGCTGTTCCCGAACACTAAAAGCCCGCTGGCTCCGGCCGGCGGGCTGCTTTGATGATGCTTGTGTGGAGCGGTTAGCCGGCCGACTTCGAGATGACGATCACTTGGGCCGCGATGCTGCCCAGACGCTCGCGCTTCTTCAGTTCTGGCTTTTCGTAGGTCTTCTTCATAATGGTCCTCCCCGGTTGTCCTCGGCAGAGAAAATGCCTTGCGAAGGACAGCGTTGTCAACCGTACGAGAGGTCGAAGGAAGACAAGTCAGTCCGCCAACCCGGCATCGTGGTGGACGATCGCATCAAGGACCGCCTCATAGACGCTGCCGGTGTCCTCCTCGATCTCAGTGCTGCTGATGCCGACCTTTTTGGCATCGGCGAAAAGCCTTTGTGTCAGTTCGGCGACTGAGATGACATCCGCACCGACTGTCCCCGGAACGTTGGACCGGATCCACCGGTCGAGGAAGTCAGTGCCTCGCGTGCTCATCCGAACCAACCGAACGTAAGGCTGACCATCGCCACCGCAACCATTACCGAGATTGGTACCGCCGCGAGCAGGGCCGCTTCTAAAACTCGAGTTTCTTTATCCCTGAACATTAGGCGCGCCTCGTGCAAGCTTCTTTGAAGCTACAAGTCGTAAGCCACTGATTCGGTTCCCCTCGTGCCGCCAAAGCGTAAGGGCCGCTGGTTGGACAAACCGACTTTAATGGGGCAGTTGGCTCATGATAAATGCCAGCACTGCGCCGACCACAAGGACGAGGAAGAGCGCGACCTGGCGCAGTCGTTTCGATGAAATCTGGCGGCGCGGCCGCGCTACTTTTGTGCCGTTGAAAACGCGCTGTAAAGCCGCCGACCGTCTTCGCCGAAGCGGTCGCTATTCGGGTAAGCTTTCTTTGGCTTTGAGCGCGGTCGAAGTCGGGCTGGCGGGCGTTCTGCATCTAGTCTATCATCATCCTTCATGGGGCCTTTCACTCGCGGCCCGAGCACCGCATCGCATAGCACTGCAATGGCTGTCCTTTGGCCTTGGGAGGGCTAGGGGATGAAAATCAAATCAAAGTTGGCACTTGGTGCATTAGGCCCATGACCCCCAGTCGCAGCCGCTATAACGGTTTCGGAAACATTTTAGACAAATTGAATGTTTGATTGATCGTGCCGATCCGGGATATGTTCCCTTGTCAAAAAAACGGGGAGAACACCGTGACCAAAGCAACTTTCTCAGCACAAGAGATTCAACTGGAACTAGACCGGCGCCGCCTCGTAGAACGCGAAATCGAGGCCCGCAGACAGCGACCGCTCCCAATCAGGGATGGGTTCGAGTGCATCCATTGCGGGTCCAAGTATCCCGAATATGAAGGAGGTGGCGGGCTATGCGACCTCTGCTTGCATAGGGACTGATCCTAAACCTTCGATTTCCGCCAACCCGCCCACCACGCTTCCCATTGTGAGCAAAACCAGCGTTCGCCTTTGGCCGGGTTGACGTCCGTGTCGTTGTAATATCGCTGGCCCGGCATGTGATAGATGCGCTCGCCGGTTTCCATGCTGATGTTGCCTTTGATGTTGCAGCCATTCGGCGCGGCGTTTGCATCGCCTCGGTGGTGAACAGTCGGCAAGTGATGCTGATTGCTGTGCGGCGCGAGGTAGGCGGCTGCGGCAGCGCCGCATAGCAGGACTGGGATTAGCGCCCGCTGTTGCAACAACGAACGCCTAGGCCGTCTCTGCGGCCCCTTGTGTCTCTGCTGGCCCATTGCCCTCTCCCAAAGGGAGAATGCGACTGCTAGGGCTTGGAGTCTAGAGTGAGAGATTGTCTCGGCGATTGTCAGGTCAGCGTGATCTTCGGGTCGATGTAGAAGGTCGACGAAGCTTTGCCTGCCTTTACGCGAGCCGCGATCCAACCTTTTTGCTGCGGCGTGAACGAGACGGCGAGTTCGAATTTCGTCGTACTGCCGCCCCATGTGCCGGAACCAGCCGTTTGACCAGCAGCAGCAGCCAGAACATCGGCCTTGCTGTCATTGACGAATGATCCTTGTGGCGACGACCCGCTGCCGAGATATTCGACCTCCACCCATATCTCGTCATTGTTCGGGACAGCACCGCCGGCCCAAATGCCTTGGATGGTGGCTGTGATAGATGAGCCCGTGGTGTCGTTCCAGATGTAGATGGGCAGCGCTTCGAACGGGAGGAGCCAAGAGCAATTGGCGTTTGTGGTAATGTTCCAGGCAATCGTTGTCGTGCCGTCCGATGCCCCACCGGTGCGGACAACTGTCAATTCCTCAACGAGGTCGCCGCTGAATTGGCCGCTGGCTACACCGTAGTTGATGCCGGAAGCGCCCGTCCGGGTGAAGTCGACGAAGTACGTATTTGGCGACTGCGGCGCTGCATATCGGGTGACGGACGCATGGAGTTTGCAGTCGATGAACCTGGCAAATGAACCCGCTGCGCCGACCAACGAGTTTGCCACGATGGTCCCGGTACTCATCGAACTGAAGTCGACGCCAATGCATTCCAGCGCCTCGGGCATGTTGCCGCCCCACTGGAAGAGGTTAGACGGGACGGTCCCGAGCAGGGCTGAAGCCGTATTCAACCACCTGACGTAGCCAGCAAGAAGGATGGCTTGAGAGGCATTGGCGAAGGAGACCGTCGTGTTCTCCAGCACGCAGGAACACCTGCCGGCGGTATTCGTGAAATCGATCCTGCCGGAGATGTTGTTGCCGCCGAGGCGAAGCGAACAGTTTTTAAGGTGAATTGAGCCAGCGCCGAAGTTTGGCGCGATTGACGCGTTCGACGTGCTGCTGCCCGCCGTGAAAATGATGCCGTAGAAGTAGGAATGTCCGCCGGTGCTATAAAGGCGCATGGAACTGGCGCCGGTTGTCGAGATTGTCGCTGTCGTGCGGAGGTCTGCCGAGACGGCAGGCTTGGAGCCCGTGGTGTCGACGCAAAGGACCTGGCTCGGCAGAAGGTAGGTAGCTGGGCAAAGCAGCCCCGTCATTGCCGTCGCCTGCGTTTCCGCGTGATTGTCGCCAATGTAGAACTTGTTTCCGGCTTGCCCCCAGTTTGCAGCGAAGGCATTGGCGAGGCGCGCATGAGGCGCCTGCCAGCCGGTGAAGTTGCCAACAGCGCCAAGCGAGGTCCACGTCACGGTGTTGTCGGCCGTGGTTGTGCCTGCCGTATTCGAGAAGGCCGGCTCCGCACCGTTGCCCGCCGTGCCCGCCGTGGTGCAGATCTGATAGCTCGCGCCATTGTCGCGCTTGATCACCTGGCCGAGCGTGATCGCGGTGTTTTTGACGCCGCCCGGAGGCGTGGCCGAGATCGTCCAACTCGGCGTGTTTGTGGCGTCGCCATTGAGCGCGGCGATGCCTGTGCATTCCTGCCATGTGACGGTATTGTCGGTCGTCTTGCCGCCGCGCGTGATGATCCATGTCGGTTCTGTCGTGGCGTGCGTGGTGCCGGCAACGACACAGACGAAAACGCGCTCAGAGCCTACCGCCGGCGCAGCCAGTTGGCGCCGGAGAACACCGGCCGCGATTGCTGCCCCGGTAGCCCATTGCGTAACAGCATAGTAGCCCGTCGAGGAGCCATTGCCGAAGTTGATATACCAAGCATTGTCGACCAGAGCCATTTGCCCAACTCCTACAGTTCGTTCATGAAGCCGCTAGGCGCGGTCATGACAGGCGCGCTCCAATGCCAATCGTCCCGGCGACCATTCCCCAGGCAACGGCAATCTGCTTTTGGTCAGGCTTGCCCGGCGCCGGCAGCGAGGAAGTTTTCGGCTGTTTTGGTTCGGGCTTTTTCTCTTGCTTAGATTTCATGATTTCACCTCTCAAACATGGCAATGGAATTGTTTTGAGATCATGCAGGCCGGCCATTTTATGCGCTCGCTTGTGCTCGGACGAGTTCGTTGAACATATCGCGGGCGCGCTGCTTGGCCGTGGCCTCGCTCTCGTATGGCGATGCGACATAATTCAGCGTGATAGTGCTTCCCGGCTGCTGGACATTGACGGACGTGTTGGATGTTCCGTCGCTAGTGGTCGGGGCGAGATGATAGGAACCGATCTTACGGCCGTACGAAGTCATTCCAGGAATGAACACCTGATCGTGCGTGAGGAAGCCATTGCCAGGAGTGGACCCATCCTCAGTATCATTCTTCGAGACAAGCGCGGCCAGCACGGCACTGGACAGCCTTCCGAAGGTCTGAGCGGTTACGTCACTCAGTTTATTGATTACGATGTTCTGCTGCTGGGAATAACCGCCGATGTCGCTGCTAAGGCTCTGAAGATACTGCTTGGTGTTCGCGTCCAGCTTCGACACATTGTTGGACGTGTCTTTGGTATACCCGGCGGTGTCCTTCGAGCTATCGTAAATCTGAGCGCCGTACTGATCGGTATGCTGGCTGAGGAAATTGCCCGGATCGCCCTCCTGCCCACCATACTTCCTGACTCGCACGCCGTTTATGATTGAATCATCGGCTCGGGATGACCTGTCTATAAGACCGATATCTGAACTTCCGGCACCATACTGTGTGACAGTAGGCGGTCCAGAAGTCCCGCTTCTATAGCCAGTCACTGTAGGCAATGCCCCCGGCGCAGGCGCAGCTTTTTGCATGGCCGCGAGTGCATCCATCGAAGCGTTTTCTGCCTCTCGGAAAGACTGGGTAATTGCCGTTCCAGTAGCGGCGGCTGCGCCCTGGATATCCAGCAATCTTGCTTTCAGTTCGTTGAGGCTTTGGGTGGCATCCGCGATCTCAATATGAACATCCGCACCCTGCGCTGCTTGAGCTTGGAGTTCGGCAAGCTTGTGCGTGAGGAAGTCGATTCCGGCCGTTATGTCGGCAATATCCTTGGATGACGACGCCAGACCGGCTGTGCCCTTGGCCAACTGATCGAGGACACTGCCCTCTCGGAACGGCTTCCCACCTAGCGCTACGACCAGCTTTTCCAAGTTCGCCCAACTCGGATTGTTGACGAAGTTGTCGAGCGACACGGAGGTGGTGTTGATCTGCTTCGAGAAGTTGGCGAATCCTTCCATGGCGCCAGTCAGCACCGGGGCAAGGTTGATCAGCGCTTCGCCAAGCTGGACGTGAATGACCTGGCTCAGCACATCGAGCTTGTCATCGAGTTCGCCGGCACGCTGGAGCAGCTCGTCAGGGACGATGATCCCCAAGCCTTGGGCGGCTTTTTTCATAGCCTCAATGGAGGCGCGGCCCTGGTCCAAGAATCTTGCCATTTCGACGCCACCTTTGCCGAAGACAACCGCTGCAAGCGCCGCCTTCTGGCTCGCATTGCTGGTGTTTTCCAGGGCATCGGAAACCAGCTTCAAGCGTTCCTCCTGGTCCTTGGTGTGCAGGATGGAGCGGAGCAGTTCAGGGTTGAGGTTTTTCAGCCCGGAGTAGAGAGCGCCGGTGCCGCGTTCGGCTAAGCCAGCGTTCTTGGCGAAGATTGTCAGCGAGGCGTTGAATGCTTCCTGATCAATGTTCGCCTGCTTCGCTGCGAAACCAAGAGCCTGAAAGGTCTCTGTCTTCAACCCGGCCTGCTTGGCGTTGGTCGCGATTTCGTCGTATTCGCTGATGGTCGATTTCAACTTGTCAAAGGCACCGCTTAAAGACCCCAGTGCCGCCAGTCCAACGCCCGCCGCAAGGCCGGTGCCGAAGTTCTTAAGCGTGGTGCCGATCCCGATAACGCCTTTCTCTACAGCGGCAACGGACTTCGCCATACGGGCCGACTGCTGTTCAACCGTCGTGGCGCTGCTTTTAAAGCCGTTAGCAAACGAGTTGGCATTTGTGACCAAATCGATCGAAATCGAACCGACTGTCGCGACCATCAGGCTGTTCCTTCCGTTTTGATAGCAGCGATTTCAGCCGCCATCGGTGCGTTGTGCGCAGCGAGAAAAGCACCCATCGCAGTCTCAGTTTCGTGGAGTGCAGCCAGGCCGGAACCGGAGACCAAAAAGGCCATTTCGATCCCGGCAAGGATGACGTTCCGGGCGATGTGAAGCTGCTCTTCTCTGGACATTGAGGTACGTACCCCCTGGGGTGTTTTGCTCATGGCGTTCAAATCCTGCCGCAGCGGCCGACTAGCGCGAGATCGCCCATGTAAGCGCGCATCTGCCCATGCTTCGCCGCAGGGAAGCGCACTGGCCAGGCTTGAAACTCCTGCCACAGTTCGCAAAAGGCGATAGCGGCTGGCTCCCGGAAAACATCAAGCCAACCCGCCGGAGCGATGAATCGATCCCACGCCTCGCCGACCCCACCGCGCATCCAATCGGGCTTGATCAGCCGTTCTTGCGCAACATGGGCGTTTTCTGCAGGGCCGTGCCGATCGGAGCGATAGGTGCCTTCGACAAGACGCAAGCCGTGCGGCAGTGGTCGTTTTCCTCGTCTCATCGAAAATTAGGCCTTCCGGAGTTTTAATTCGCCATTGTGAAAGTTTTGGATCCGCGAGCGGTCGGCGCTGTTTGCCCAACAAGGTCGGAAATACCCCCCCGGTCATGGCTTCCACCACGCGCTGGGGACTGCCCTGGCTCGCCATAGGTCGGCGTCCTTCACCTCAACGGAATGCGTGTCCAGTTCTTCCGTCGCTTGGTGCACTGTCTGGAGGTAGAGCGCTTCGCCGGCATAGGCGTGCAGGATCACGGTCTTGCGGTCCTCAGCCAAGGTCACGTCTACCTGGTCAAACTCTGTTGTTGGCTTCATTAGCGCCGCTCCATCTTCTCTGCATCGCCGCGCTTCACCGCGAGTTTCCATACTCCCGGTGCGGTGCCCGGCTTGACGCCCTTGCTGTCTGTCTCAGCGTGCCAGAGCGCACCGCTGGCAGTGATGAACTGTCCGCGCTGATATTGCTCGCCCTCAGCCCACACACCCGCGTAAGGCAGTTCCGGTTCAATGTGCTTGACTGTGGCTTTGGCTGCTCTGTCGGCGATAGGCCAACTGAAGAATTTGCTTTCGCTCGAACCAGGCACATAGATGTCGAAGACAGAATCGGGATTGGCGCCGATGGGGCAGACCGACACCTCCAGAAGATTCCAGGCGCCATAGAAGGTCTTGCCCTCTACGATCCCCTGAATGCGCAGGGTCGAATTCTTCGCCGCACCAGAGAAGCACCGCAGTTCGCGGGACTGGATCATTTCCCAGGCGAAGTCACCGGATTCGTTGTCGTTGATCTGTGCGCGGACATAGATCCTGTCGTGCGAGCGCCTGACATAGAAAACCTCTCCTATCGGCGCCTCGTAGCCCTTATGGCTGGACAGAAGCGGCACCGGAAGTTCGCAGTCCATGCCGTTGGCAATGAGAGAATAGCCGTGGGTGTTGATGCTTGAGCTGGATGCCAAGCCATGGATCATTCGAGCGCCAGGCCTAGCCGGGATCGACATTTCGTCGGTGCCGTCCTGACGTCTGGTCCATGTCGGCTTGGCCCGCTCCACCGGCGCCGCGTATTGCGCTTCGAGATCAGCAATCCTCTTGGCTTCTATCTCCTGCCAGAGCCTTGCGATCGTCTCGTCGTGGCTTTCCTGCATACGCACCTGTCAGGCCCTCTCAGTCGCTGCTCATGCTTCGGTGAAGATAGCCGCTGGCTGTTCGCTTCCTCGCGGGTTGCCCTCGCTCCAGCACTTCCAGGGCCTGTTCCAGGCCTCGCCGGAGGTCTTTGGAATTCGGTTCGCTGGGTGCTTTCGTCGCCGTCTTCGTAACCGCGATGGTCGACACGCGGCGCCAGAACTTTTCCGCCAAATGGCCGGTCGGCTTCAGCCCGCGCGTGAGGTCGAATTTCGCCTGGTACGTCTCACCGAGATACCGGCAGCGCTCGCCTTCGGTATACGTGACCAATGGGTGCCAAGGGTCGGACATGCCTCATGATCCTTTCGAAATCATCTTCGCGATGGTGTTTACAAATGGCTCGGCCAAGCGCCGCGCGATCGGTGCGTCGTTGATGAGCCCAGGGAGTTCAAGGCCGGCTTCTCGCCCCTTGATGCTCAGAGTCGAAGCGATATCCAACAATTCTAAAACGTCGCTCAGACGCTGGTTTATTGCCGCGCCAAGGGCAGCAATATCTCCGTCTAACTCTACGCGGGCCTGCTCCCGATACCCGGCGCGCTGACTGTCGAATTCGGCCCTGGTCTCATGGTTGCGCGTGTCGGCTTCCGAAAGCTGGACTGCGAGGGCCTTAAGCGTATCGTGCAACTGTTGGGTGGGGATCTTCGTTCGTGCGGGATTGTCGACTTTCGACTCCACCTCCAAGGCCTGGCGCCGATCATTCAGTTTCCGGCGAGCGTCGGATGCTTCGCGATAGGCCTTTTCGGCGGCGACATATTCAGCAGTCGGCGCGGGTAAACGCAGGGCCGCCCTGAGGCGATCGGTTTCGGTCGGATTGAGTTTGGTCATTTTCATGACCTTAGAATCGCACCCGAAACGCGACTGGGCGCGTCGCGATTGTCGCGTTCGGCGAAATATCCGCGCAGCAATGTCAGATTGGCCTGCCAGCGGCCGCCGACCTTCCGGCCAAAGCCGTTACGGCAGAGCTTCCTAACGCTATCGACCGGAATGCTGAAGCGCTCGGCCGCCACTACAGTTTCCACCCAGACACTCGGGCTGACTGGCTCCTCTACCTCTGTTTCGATTGCAGCTATCAGTTCCATGACTTCCGCCAGCCTTGAGCGGATGGCAGCGAGTTTGCGCGCGGTGTTGCTCATGCCGCAGCCCCCGTCACAGGAGCTTCGAGCTGGGCGCCTAGTTCCTCGTAAAGCCGTTGAGCCCGGCCAAAGTTTGGATCGTCGCGATCATCTTGGACGACGACGATGCCATCGAGGTAATCAAACCATCGCTGTGCCGTTGGCCTGTCGAAGCCAACCTTCATCGAGCGCTCCAACATGGCCAGGATCGCGCCGACGCTTGCCGAGTTCGCCCGCTCATTGCCCCTTCCTTTCGAAGGCGCTAGCGTCGATGACGCCGTTTCAACGGGATATATTTCTACTGTTTCAACAGGATCTCTTAAAGCTTCGCTTAATATATTATACGAAGCATCCTCTTGATTTGATTGAGCGTTTTTTTCAACTCGGTTACCCATGCGGAACGAGTTTGTTACCCATCGGGTAGCCAGTTTGTTACCCATCGGATCATCTGAGGTAACAGCCTCGTTACCTGGGGAGGTAACAGACTGGTTACTACCCTTGACTGCCTTCAGGATGGCCTCGTCCCACTCGTTGTAGATGACGAAATAGCATCTCGCCTTCGGGTTGAGAGGGTTGGCGCGGCCACCGATATAACCGCGCTCGGCCAGTGTCCTGATCGAACGCGACAGGCTTTTGAGATGGCAGCCGACCAAGTTGGCCAGTCGGGTATGACTGGCTGTGCAGCCGATGCCGTTCTTGCTGAAGCGGTCGTGCACGGAGATTGCCATCAGCACCCGGATATCAAGTGCCGATAGATGCTGATCCGCCATGGTGCGGGCAGGATCAGGAGAGAAAACCGGGCCGCCCTTAGCCATGGCCACCTGCCTTCCGCAGACATGCATGCCGGCGGCGATGATGCAGGCGACAGAGAAATTCCCCGCTCAATACGTCCTCATATCGATCGGGATCGTGATGGAAGTCGGTCGGCTCTGCGCCACATTCGGCGCAAGGTTCTCTAATCAACTCGCCTTTCTTGATCGCGACCGCAACAGCGTGATGGGCGCGGCGAGCGTGGCGATTGGCAGCATTCCAGGCGCGTTGAGAACGCCAGCGAGGATCAAGCTCCCGTTGTGTGCTGCTCTGGACTTTGCTATGGTTGAAACAGTCATCTGCTGCCAAGCGTGACGTTTCGAAGCCGGTGGTCGTTTGCAAGAACGGCGCCGGCTTCCCTGCATTAGGAGGCGCGCTGGTTGTCATTGGAGACACCTCCAGCCCTGATGGCGTTAGCCAATCGAAGCGCCGCGCAAGCACCTTGGCCGTCGAGCGGATAGCGGCTGCGGATCTCGGCTACGGCCGAGCGAGGCCTTTGCGATTTGGGTGTCTCGATGATGAAACGGGCGGCTTCCAGCACCACGAGATCGGGATCGAGGTCGATCTGTTCCATCATGCCGCCACCTGCGTGCGGGCCGCGATGCGCTGGCGAATCCAGAAGTCTACTTCAGCCCTGACGAAGGCGATTCGTTTCTCGCCAAGCTGCACCGCTGCCGGGAAGTCGCCCTGCCGACGCAAGATATTGATTGCCCCGCGAGACAGCGAAGTCAGCGCGGAAGCCTGCTTGATGCTGATAAGAGGATGGTCTTCCATTGCCGTTCCTTTGTGCTTGGAACGGCATTGTTGAAATTGCCGTTCCGGTTGAACGGCTCTTCAGATGCAACAGGTTCGGTCAGTAAATCAAAGGTCCGATTTACGGATTCTTTTAATCGCCTTCTTTTTATCGGCTGGGACCGATGAAATTTGCGCGAGCATTTCTGAAGCAGAAGCATCAAAGACGTCGACGGGGATCGTTTCCAAAAACGTCATGCTTTGTTCGTAGGCCACCTTTCTGGCCGGTTTTTCCTTTCCCCTCTTTTCCTTGCCCTTTTTCGTATTTTCCCGAAAAGCCTCGATCACTTCCGGATCGATGCCGGTCAGCTTCGCGACGTGCTCAGTAGCATCATTCAGGTTCCGCAATCCGAGCAGCATATACTGCGAGACTGCCGCAGCGGCGAAGGCCTTTGGCCACAGCTGCGCCTCGGGAAGTGACGCGCTGGATTTGCGGAAACCTTTGTCTCGCAAAGCCGTGATGCGAAGCCAAATCGGCATGGTGATCCAAGCCGGGATTGCCGTCTCACTCAGGTAGCTGCGAATAGCCTGCAAAACCTTGAGTTCATCCCCGTTTGCTTCCTGCATTTCTAGCGCAAGCTGGACGTGGCGATCATAGAGTTTCAGCGCATCGAACATCTTGTCGGCTAGATAGGCCTGTTCGTCGTCGGTGGCTTCATCGTTGAGCGACCTGATGAGGATGTCAGCGTCCTTCAAGATAGGCCTCCCATGCTGTCATCAACTCGCGTCGCTTATCTATTGCCTTTTCGCGCCGATACGCGGCTTCGGTCTTGTCGCGGAGCGCATGCGCCAGCGCAGCCTCGGCAACGTCGCGCTCAAAATTGGTCTTGTCCCCGCACCAGTCGCGGAAAGAGCTACGCAAGCCATGAAGTGTTGCCTTCTTGTCCGGCGAGGCAAGGCGGAGAGCCTTTGTCATCGCCGTGTCCGATATCGGCCGGTCCTCGATGTCGCCGCCGAATATCAAATCCGACGTTGAGCGCTGGCGCATGATCTCGACCAACGCAAGAGCCCGGTCACAAAGCGGCACGACGTGTTCGACGCCGGCCTTCATTCGCTCGGCCGGAACGGTCCACGTCTTCGCCTTCACATCGATCTCAGGGAATTTCGCTCCACGTACCTCGCCGGATCTTGCCGCTGTTAGGGCAAGGAATTCGACGGCACGAGCCGCAGTGCCGGTCGACTGTCGCAGCTTCGCGATCATCTTGGGCGTTTCGGCGTATGCCAGCGCAGCATGATGGCCGCGAGATAGTTTCTTGCGCTCCGGCATCACCTTGTCGAGCAAGCCCTTCCAGCGAGCCGGATTGGCCGTCTTACGCCATTCGTGGGCGATAGCGTAGTCAATGACCGCCTGAATGCGAGAACGTAGCCTGTCGGCTGTCTCCGGCCTTTTCTGCCAATGAGGCAGTAGGCAATTCTTCACGTCACCCAGAACGATGTCGGCCACCGGCATCGCGTGCAGCGGCTGCGCATATTCGCGCAGGGTCATCAACCATTGAGCACGGTGCTTCGCATTTTTCCAGTTGTCGGCCTTCGCCTTCAACAACTCGTCCATGCAGTGCTCGAAGGTGATGACGCGCAACGGCTTACTGTCTGCGCGCAATTCCTCGCCTCGCGCAAGCTTCTGCCGAAACGTCTCGGCCTTGTCCCGTGCCAGGGAGAGCGACACGGGCGCCGTCCCTTGCCCGTAGCCACCCAGACCAAGCTCGGTGCGCTTGCTATCGCGCTTGTAGATGAAAAACCATTGGCGGCTTCCGCCCTTGCGAACGCGAAGGAAAAGCCCGTCGCCGTCGCTGTAAATTCCCGGCTTGTCGATGCGCTTTAAACCGGCTTCAGAAAGCTTGTGCCGAGCCATTTTCGTGTCCCGTTGCCATAACCGCATACGTGACATTATTGATTTTATCGGCTTTTACAATGGGTTATGACCAGCAAAATCAGCAGAAACGGCGGAACGGCGGGCACTCCCTCCGCCATAACGTCTAGGTCCGTTCCGGACACATAGGTTACGGTTTATACCGGAGACATGGGTAACACTTTTGGCCCGAAGGGGTTTTGGAG